>JBHJIV010000244.1:0-33520 GCA_050043105.1 Leptolyngbyaceae cyanobacterium
ATAACCACCGAAATTAGAGTTTTGAGCTTTGAATTTTGAGTTGTCTGCCTCTAGCTTTGTAAGTCGATGTTGAGGTGTACTAACTCAAAATTAAGCGCTCAAAACTACCCTAAAGCCGTTGAGTATTTCCCTGCCCTCTAATCCACCCTTCTACACCGCTGCTGGTGCGCACTCTAAACCAGCGCCCAGCCTCTTCTAGAACCTGTACAGTTTCGTCGTAGTCAATACCGTCAATGGTTTCATAGTTAGCACCAGCGCCAGAACGTACTAGCAGCCCGGTGCCGTAGGTCACGATGACCTCATATAAAACGTTGGCATCCGGTGCTTCTGCCGGCTGTTCGGGTTCACTGGGTTGAGGCGGGGGCGGTTGCTGCTCGGCGGGTGCTGGGTTACTCGCCTGTTGAGGTTGCGCTGGAGCGTCATTGTCGTATATTGGACGTTCTGGTGCACTGGCAAGCTGAGTCAAAAAGTAACGGGCGGTTGCCACCCCAGCCAGAGATATCACAAAGAGTGCGATCGCAACTCCTAAAACAAACTTTGTTAGGCCAACTAAAAAGTTTTGTAGATCAAAGCGTTTCGATGCCATAGCTGCTCTGAAAATCAGGGATACTCACCAAGTGTTTTACGGTTATACCTTATTTCCTACAGGAAATTATTCAAAGTCAGGTCTTCTCGCTGAATGGAAAAGCCTAAACGCTGGTATTTTGCACTTGTTAAATCTGGCAGCAAATAATTTGGGCTTATTCTAATTCCTTCATGCGATCGCTCAGCGGTGACTGCCGTGATGCCAGACGAGCCTTACCAGAGGCCGCCCAAGCTTGTAGAGCATCTACTTGATCCTTAGCCGTTCGTGCCAAAGGCACCAGCTGGCTAGCCGCCTCCAAAATATCATCCACCGTAAAGTCACGATTTTGGCTAAAGCCAATGTGCATTGCCTCAACAATTGCCTGCTCTATTTCCGCACCAGAAAAATCCGGTGTTTCATAGGCAAGGCGACTGGTATTGTAGCTTTTTACATTGTGGGGACGCAATCGACTCAGATGCACATTAAAGATGGCATCTCGCTCCGGCTGAGTCGGTAAGCCCACAAAGAAAATTTCATCAAATCGGCCTCGTCTTAACAGTTCTGGAGGCAGGGCTGCAATGTTATTCGCCGTTGCTACCACAAACACAGGAGAAATCTTTTCTGAAAGCCAAGTAATAAACGTGCCAAATACGCGGCTGGTCGTTCCAGAATCCCCCCTGCCCTCAAATCCAGCAAACGCTTTATCAATCTCATCGATCCTGAGCACACAGGGGGCCAATGCCTCCGCTAGCTGAATCATCTGCCTTGTCCGTGCTTCAGATTCGCCCACAAGGCCAGCAAACAGGCGACCCACATCTAAACGCAACAGTGGTAGGTGCCAATGGTGAGCAATCGCTTTGGCCGTCAACGATTTACCGGTTCCCTGAATGCCCACCAGCATCAGACCGCGAGGATGGGGCAAACCATACTGTCTGGCGCGTTCAGAAAATGAGCCGCCACGTTTAATTAGCCAATCTTTGAGATTATCCAAACCACCGATATCCGAAATTCTTTCTATCGCAGGGTAGAAGTCTAGAATCTGTGTCTGGCGGATGGTTTGACGTTTTTCTTCTAAAATCAGGTCGATATCGTCAGGGCTAAATGCTCCGCTAGCGGCAATTCCCCGCGCCAATACTCGCCGAATACGCTCCATGGACAACCCCTGACAAGAACGTACCAAGGCATCCATGGCTTTAGGCTCCGGTAAAGTGCCCATTGCACCTAGCAGTGACTCTATTTCATGGTGAATATCATCAACGGTCGGCAATGGAAATTCTAATACCGTCAACAGCTCACTCAGTTCGTCAGGAATCGTTAGCTGGGCTGACAAAATGATGATGTTTTTGGGCTGCGACTTTAGCAGACGAGCCAAGTTACGCAGCTTTCGAGAAATGGCAATATCATCTAAAAACCGATGAAAATCTTGCAAAATCAGTACAGCAGAGGCTGAGGCAGGTAATTTCTCAACAAACTCCAATGCCTGTAGCGGATTGCGCCGACCAACACCAACATCGTTGGGATTTCCTCGATAGCCATCGACAAAATCCCAGGTATAAACAGCCCGGTTTCCGGTTTTAGCCGCAACCTTTGCGATCGCATCCTCAGCCCGCTCTTCCTCACGGGTAGGAATATAAATTAACGGGTAGCGTGCCCGAATAAGTAGTCCTAACTCCTCGTGAAATGCCATACGCAATTGAACTCATTCAGAAAGTTGTTGCTTGAGAGCAGACAATGCAGCCCAGCGGTGATCTGTTGCAGTCGCCCTATCCTCACTACTCGCCACTGAATTCGTAATTCCCTCGCAGGCTTGATCACATAGCTGTCGTTGAGGCATGGCTAAACATAGCTGCTCATAAAGCCATTCAGCCGGATCAAAATGGCCCTGGGGCGATAGGGTTTCCACCAGCTCATCTAGACCAACTTCTACTTCTTCTGCGTATGTCTCAGGCTGAGGGTCCTGCAGCCAAATAAACTCTGAGGTATCTACCTGGATACGCGTGTTGTAATTTTGCAGACAGCGATGACAGGTAAGCGTGGTGATTGTCTCAGCCTGTGACGAGACCTCTAAAAAATAGCCACGATGCTGAACTTGAATAGATCCTTTAACCGGCGTCAAAGTTTCTAAATCACTCAGATAATCATTGACTTCAATAGTCCGAGTATTTCCCGGAGCTTTAAGCAAATGAGGGACATATATCCGTTGCATGGATCACTACCCAATTACTCTGAAGAGTAAAACTAATTCAATCAAGCAGATGCGCTCAGAAAGGCGCAGAAACGATCTGCTACCTACTCATCCTCGGCTGCAGAAAATTCATTGCCTGCCAGGGAGCGCACCACTAGTCGCCGGTCAGGCTCTCGACCACGACTAAACGTTTCTAAACCACCGTAAGCCTTTAGAAACGTATGAACCTGACGTCGCTCAGCAGACGATAGATCCGTCACTTCGTGCTCTCCACCAGTAGAGAGCGCTTCTTCTGCAGCTCTTTCAGCTATGGCCTTAAGTTCATCGCGACGCTGTTGCCTGTAGCCCTGCAGCTCAATCGTGTAAGACTGCTGATTTTCTTGATCTTGGCTGATGTTGAGCACCGTATTTGCCAAATACTGAATAGCATCCAGAACGCGCCCACGATCGCCTAAAAGCCCATCAATCTGAGCCTGATTCAAAGAAGAATCCTCAATGGTGAGCCAGAAGCTACTATCGCCTAGGTCATCGTCAACATGCTCACCAGTTACGGTTGTTTTAATCCCTTGATGCTCTAGCAGTTGCGAAAGCCACTGGATACCACCTTGATCTTGCTGCTCGCCCATAAGTTACTTACACCTGTTTCAGCGCTTTTATGCCAATCACAAGTCTACCGTCGTCTATCGGTTAGAGACCTTCTTTTTGGAGCCGCCGCCAGATTTCTTATTACCTTTGGAACGTGTAGAGTTAGGTCGATTGTTGCTCTTGTTAGCTTTTGTTGTCCCTTTAGCTGGCTTAGAGCGCTCATCACCAGATTTGCCCTTATCAGCAGCCTTTCTAGAACCGGGCTCAAACGCTAATGCTCCACGATCAGCCGTTACAGCCTTGGCTTCTTGAGCATCCACTAATGCCTGGATGTTATCAGGCAAGGGCTCTTTGGAAAGGATAAATGACTGTGCTGTCTGGAACACGTTTGCCAACACCATGTATAGCAAAACGCCTGCAGGCAAAGGAAAGAACAAGAACATACCTGAGAATAAAACAGGCGTTAGCTTCGTAATTGTCTCTTGCTGCGGATTATCGCTAGATGATTGCCCAGAAAGAAGCTGATTGACATAAAGACTGAGGCCAAAGAACAGAATCATCCCCAGGATATCCCAGTGAATCTCACCGTTGTCTCCAAGAGCACCAATACGACCGAGTTCTTTGATAAACAAAAAGCCTTTGTTAGCGGCCAGACCCTTAACTTTGGCCTGAACAGTGACATCCCCAGGAGCAATCGCTGTAATCTGACCATTTTTATCAACCTCGATCAGCTCCTGCCCTTTGGTAACCTCCCAAACAGGGATAAAATCTGCTGGATCTTCGGCATATTCGTCAGCCAACTTTTGAATGGACTCACCATCAGGAGTTTGCAAACGAATTACGGCAGTATCACCGACACCGATACGGTTACCTCCAGGTAAAACCGGAGCAATCGAGAAATGCTCACCGTCAGCAACGTACAGATTAGACTGTTTTGCTGAGAATGCTTGAGGCTGGACTTGCTCGATCTCTGCTTGTGGCAGAACTTGAAGATTAACAGGATAAGTGATGTCGGCAAACGGTGACCCACGCAACGTGGCAAACAGCGCAAACAGAATCGGCATCTGCAGCACAACTGGAAAGCAACCAGCCAGCGGATTACCAAACTCTTTGTAAACGCCCCCCATCTCCTCCTGGAGTTTTGCGGGGTCATCCTTGTGTCGCTCTTGGATTTCCTTCACCTTCTTCTGCATGAGAGGCTGGGTAATCTTCATGCGACGCATGTTGCGAATCGACCCCGCATTTAGGGGGTACAGCGCAAAGCGAATTAGAAGAGTCAAAGCCACGATAGCCAGACCATAGCTAGGCACAATCCCATAGAAAAAATCTAGGATTGGCAGCATTATGTTGTTCGTCAGAAATCCAATACCGAAATCCATGCGCGCTTACCGAGCAAATTGCATACCGACCTCTAATGTATCTGAATATTGCAGGCGTTAGGTCAATCCGCTGCAAAAAGGGCTAGTTATTTCACCCATACAAAGACTATTGAAGTCGGCATTCCGCCTATAAATTGACGGTTATTCCCACTCATGGTCAGGGAAAAAAGTTATGAGTCTGTAGGGCGAACTTTAAAAGTTTTTCAGAGAAAACTCCGATACCCTTACATTCTTAAATTGCTATGCAGGCAACCCGCTAGCCTTTCTTGCTTTATCAGAAATATGCTCAGTGATTTGGTCGTAAAGCTCACGAAAATTAGGCAGCGATCGCAATTCTAGACGACTACCGTCCTTAAGCTGAACTGCCATATCACCCCAAAGACCAAAGCCACGCGGGATGACTGCCACACGGGTCACCTCTGAGTAGATCAAGTCAGTACGATTACGCCCCATCCAGCCACCTGTAACCGAAATGCGACGGTTGGTGATGCGATAGCGAACCCACAGAGCACGAATAGCAGACCCAACTGTAAGGGGAATGAAGACAACTGTGATTGCCAACACACAGTGCAAAATTAAATCGCCAATGTGAGGACCACCTTCATAATACACTTCCTCTTTAATTGCCATGCAACACCTCCAGCTTTACCAATAGGTTCTCTAATTCTTGCAAAAAATCGTAATATTCGCAGGAGGTTGCACCTGTTCGCACATTAATCACAACCCACCAAGCACCGTTAACCCTTGGCAACAAAGTTCCAAGAGCCGCATGAATTCGACGTTTTATGCGATTGCGTACCACTGCCCGCTTGTGTACCTTTCGACTAATTGAGACACCAAAACAGACACCCGATGGCGCCTCAATTAGTGAGGCATCACCGGGTGGTAAGTTTTTAAGGGCTTTAATGGCTATGCAACGACCGCTCGCTTTTTTTCCCTGCCGATAAACCTTAGAAAAGGAACGAGAGGCCCGCAGTCGATGCTGCTTTGGTAATGCCACGGATGCGATCGCACATCAGCCAGCCTAGACAGCTAGACGGGCACGTCCCTTCTTTCTGCGAGCCTGAATAACGCGACGGCCATTAGGTGTACGCATGCGAGTACGAAAGCCCGATACGCGCTTACGCTTACGAGATGTGCCGCCGAGGGTGCGCTTAGTCATGGAGATTTCTCCTAGGTCTGCTCAAACAAAATACTACTTGCGCCCATCAGCGCGGCTTTCGATGTTAACACGTTTAAGCGATCTACAACTATCTATCTTGGTAAGCAATTAGCATTTCCCAAGTGCCAACGTAAGTGGCCAGCTCTTCACCTCGGGGAAGAACCTGCAGGTTTACCCGCTGCATTAACGCACGGTTCGGGTTACGGACTCTATCAAACTCAATCGTGAATGAAGTATTTGCTGGAATGTCCTCCGTCAAAAAGATCTCAATACGATCTAGATCTTCTGACAAATCCTGTGCTCCGCTAAATACGCGGTCGTCCCAAAGTACCTCGTCGATCACAATTTCATCTCCAAGATTACTCAGGCGGCCATAGTGAACCTTGATACGGTCCAAGTTAATGCGACCGCTGTAGCGAGTAAATGCCTCAGGAATAGTCACGATCAGCTTTGAGACCGCAGCGTCAACCTTGTCACCTATGACTTCCATTAAGTAATTGGCACGGCCATTGCGGCGAGTGTTATTTGCCAAACGATAAGACAGCTGATAGCGCGACTCCACACCACCAACGATATTCAAACCATCAGAGTCATAAATATCAACCTGTGCCAGGCTAGGAACACCCAAACCAACTACAGCAGAGGCCGACATTACCAGGCCGACCAAACCCAAGCGGATCAACTGTTTTAGCGCCATCTTTAAACTCCTCAAGCTCACATTATTAAATAAAAGCAGAACTCATCTAGAACTATCACGCGGACCAGGCATATATTTCGATATGGGGGACAGTTTGCGCGATTGCCCCATCAGACATGACAGAACAGTGAGCTGCAGCAAGCGTGTCTAACATCTATGCCCAGTATTAATTGAAAACACTAAGCGCGTTCACCTGCACTTTCTACTGCAACATTTACAGAACGCAATTTTTCTTAAGATTAGCACACCGGACAAAGTGCGAAATCGTCTAGGCAAACAGACAATTAAGTTCGACCCTCAATAGTTTGCAACTCGCTCTTCAAACGCGTGATAGTTTTGCTTCTCAGATTTAAGAAATACACCCCGGTCAATAAATCTTTAGCAGAGCCATAGTTATTCTAGATTTCTGTCAAAAAAGATAAATCTTCATAACAAGACTCATGCGTTTCAACACTTAAGTTGACAAAATTAAAATCAAGGCAAGCTCACAGCGCTTGATTCAGTTTTGGCCACGCTCATATGATGCTCAGGCTGGCTTAAATGATCGTTTTCAAGGTATTTAGCTAATATTTTCAACCTGCCAATTCTCTACATTCAACCAATCTTACGAGCCATATCGACCTATTTTGAAAGGGATTTAAATCAAGTTCTAATGCAAGCAGCTTGTGCATAAAAGTGGTGCTTTAGGCTTCAGAGCAATTCCCCATTTTTAAGTTAAGTAAAACCACTAAATCTAAAGTTATTCCTGTCAGATTGAGTTTGGAAGCAATTCCAATTCCATAGTGTTTTTACACCAATCGTTAGCCTAGCTGTTAATTAATTAAGGATTCCTATGACCATTGCACTCAATCAAAGTGCTGTTGACCAACAGGCGTCACATTCCGAACGCTCAAAGCGTATTGGTATTCCCAAAGAAGTTACGCCAGGAGAATGCCGCATTGCCGCTACCCCTAAAACTGTCAAAAAGCTACAATCTCTGGGCTTTGATGTACTGATAGAGCAGGGGGCTGGCGAACACGCTGAGTTTTCTGATCAAGCCTATCAAAGTGCAGGCTGTCAGGTGGTTGCTAATGCTTTAGAACTTTGGCGACAGGCTGACATTATCCTCAAAGTGCAGCCTCCAGGTCATCATCACGAACTGAACTGTAACGAGACCGATCTGGTCCACGATGGTCAAACCCTGATTAGTTTTCTGTGGCCTGCCCAAAATCCTGAGTTGATTAATCAGCTAGCCGCTAAACAGGTAACGGCACTAGCGATGGATTCAGTGCCTCGCATCAGCCGTGCCCAAAAAATGGATGCGCTCAGCTCCATGGCAAATGTGGCTGGATACCGTGCTGTTATTGAAGCCGCCAATAATTTTGGTCGCTTTTTTACAGGTCAAATTACAGCGGCGGGCAAGGTGCCTCCTGCCAAGGTGCTGGTCATTGGGGCAGGCGTTGCTGGTCTAGCCGCTGTCGGTGCCGCTAAAAGCCTGGGCGCAATTGTGCGGGCTTTCGCTACTCGACCTGTTGTTAAAGAGCAAGTCGAAAGCATGGGGGCCGAGTTCTTAGAACTGAACTTTAGCGAGGACGGTACTGGCAGTGGTGGCTATGCCAAGGTAATGAGCAAAGAGTTTATTGATGCTGAGATGGCTCTGTTTGCCGAGCAGGCAAAAGATGTGGACATCATCATCACGACAGCTTTAATTCCTGGCAAAAAAGCCCCTCTTTTGGTCACCAAAGACACTGTAGAGCTAATGAAACCAGGCTCAGTCATCGTAGATATGGCCGCTGAGCAAGGGGGTAACTGTGAAGTTAGCCGTGCGGGTGAAGTTTATCGTCATCAGGGTGTGACAATCGTTGGTTTGACTGACTTGGCTAGTCGTATGGCCGGACAGTCTAGCCAACTTTATGGCATGAATCTCTATCATCTACTTAATGATATGGGTGGTTCTGACGGCTACACCATTAACGTTGAGGATGAAGTTGTCCGAGGGGCTCTCGTGAGCCATGCAGGTCAGGTGACTTGGCCTGCCCCCAAACCTGCACAAGCAACTCCTCCTCCTTCTAAGACTGAGACTAAAGTCGAAGAGATGCCTGCTGCAGTGGAAGAACCGGCTGCACCTAGGTTTGCGCTGCCCTGGAAGTGGATTGGAGTTGCGATCGCAGCCCTTGCCCTCATTGGTATTGGCATGGGTGCTCCCTCATCATTTCTCTCTCACTTCACCGTCTTTGTCCTGGCCTGCTTTGTCGGCTGGCAAGTGATTTGGAATGTATCCCCATCGCTGCATACACCACTCATGAGTGTGACCAATGCCATTAGTGGCATCATCATCATCGGCGGCATGCTGCAAATTTCTGGCCAACCTATGTCACCCACAGTAATTTTGGGAGCTATCGCCATCTTCATCGGCACCATAAATATCACTGGTGGTTTTTTGGTGACCCAGCGGATGTTGAAGATGTTTAGGAAGTAGCTCCTCTTCCTATCGTTAGCTTCGACTTCGCTCAGCTGACGACTCCCGTCCCTTGAGCAGAGTCGAAGGGGCACCTACAGAATTTTCTCTACAATCTCTCTTTCCATGTCTAACAATCTTGTTTCAGTGGCCTATTTGGTCGCTATTGTTCTCTTCATTCTTAGCTTGGGTGGTCTTTCCAACCAAGAAAGCGCCAAGCGCGGCAACGTTTACGGCATCGTTGGCATGGTCATTGCCCTGGTAGCCACAGCCCTGAGCGCTCAGCTCACCGCCTACGGTCTTCTGGTCGCGGCAATTTTGCCCGCTGTTGCCATTGGCGGTCTAGTTGCATCTCGGGTAGAAATGACTGAAATGCCAGAGCTAGTAGCAATCTTGCATAGCTTTGTTGGTTTAGCTGCTGTACTGGTGGGTGTAGCCAGCTATCTACAGCCCGACCTCACATTGGTCGGTGCCGAAGAAACAATCCACAAATTAGAAATCTATATCGGTGTCTTTATCGGGGCACTCACATTCACGGGCTCAGTGGTGGCCTTTGGTAAGCTGCGGGCAATTATCAGCAGCAAGCCGCTCATGTTGCCCATGCGTCACGGGCTGAATATTGCCATGCTGATTGGCACAGTGGCCCTAGGCTTTGTATTCATGGGTGCTGAGGGCACCGATGGCTTTAGCTATCTGTTGGCAATGGTGGCAATTGCTTCCGTGCTTGGTATCCATCTAGTTGCGGCTATTGGTGGTGCCGATATGCCTGTAGTGATCTCTATGCTCAACAGCTATTCGGGTTGGGCCGCGGCGGCGGCAGGCTTTATGCTCTCAAATGACCTGCTGATCGTGACTGGCGCCCTCGTCGGCAGCAGCGGTGCCATCCTCAGCTTCATCATGTGCAAGGCCATGAACCGCTCCTTCTTTAGCGTGATTTTAGGCGGCTTTGGGCAGGGGTCTGGCAAAAGTAGCAGTGCTAAGAGCGGTGAAGGCACGGTAACCGAAACCGACATCAACGGCACCCTTGAATTACTGGCCGATGCCCAGAGCGTCATGATCACTCCCGGCTACGGTATGGCAGTGGCTCAAGCTCAGCATGCCGTTTCTGAAATTACTCGCATCTTGACCAAGCGTGGCGTCAATGTGCGCTTTGGCATTCACCCCGTAGCCGGTCGTTTGCCCGGTCATATGAATGTACTGATGGCCGAAGCCAATGTGCCCTACGACATCGTGTTAGAGATGGATGAAATCAATGAGGATTTCCCTGAGACTGATGTGGTGTTAGTCATCGGTGCAAACGATACGGTAAACCCCAGCGCCATGGAAGATCCGGACAGCCCCATTGCTGGAATGCCGGTATTAGAAGTCTGGAAAGCTCGCCATGTGGTGGTCATGAAGCGCGGTATGTCCACTGGCTATGCGGGTGTGGCGAATCCCTTGTTCTTTAAGGACAATACTCAGATGCTGTTTGGTGATGCCAAAGCAAACACCAATGCAATTTTGGGACGCCTACAAGAATCTACAACTGAGCAGCCTAAATTAGCTACTGCTTAGCTGTAAGATTGGCAATTACTTCAAAGCATGTCTTTCTTGAAGATACCCCAAGCTAATTTTTCTAAACTTGGGGTATCTTCTTGGCGCACCACAATTTCCTGTTTAGCAATATTCTCAAATGTACCGAGTTATAGACAACTGGTTTATGCCAGTATTGCCATGTCCCAAATCCCTCCTCATTGGTAGCAGTAATTTGCCGAACAGTGTAAGCATATTATCTGTTGCGTCCTGAACACTGTCATTTGAAATTATCCAAAAGTAGTCAGCTAGGCATCTGTTTTCTGCTTCTAGCAAAGTCGCCGTAATAGGTTCATGCGGTTATTGATATTATTCGGGTTCTAAAAAAGCTAGATCAAGAAGCCGCTAAAGTTTTTGTAGAAAAATACGTTCTAGACGAGTTGTAAGAACCCGTGCTGACTACTCAAACAAGGCTCGTCGCATTCATTACAATAGTAGCCAAGGAAAAAACAGGGCTCAATTATGACAGTTGCCCAGCAGCGGCTCACATTAGCCGACTATCTCACCTACGAGGCCCCCACAGAAAAACGCTACGAACTGGTTAACGGGGAGTTAATCGAGATGCCTGCTGAAAGCGATATCAATCAGCGCATTGCTATGTTTTTACTAGCCTATTTTCTGCGCCAGGGCACTCCCCACTACTGCCTTAGAATCGGCCTAGAAATTGCAGTTAGTGGCACCTTCGCTACAGTTCGGCTCCCTGACCTAGCCATCCTCTCTGAGGAAGCCGCTCTTGCTCTTGAAGGAGCCAGTCGCTCAATAATCACTTACGATATGCCACCACCGCAGCTAGTGGTAGAAGTGGTTAGCCCCAGTCAAGCCAATCGCGATTATCGCCACAAGCGTTCTGAATATGCAGCACGCGGCATCCAAGAATATTGGATCGTAGACCCCAGTGAACAGCAAGTCACAGTTTTAGTTTGGACCGATGGCCTCTACGAAGCGAAAACATTCCGTGAAACCCAGCAGCTAAAGTCTTTGCTATTTGCAGACATTAATTTAACTGCAGCTCAGGTACTTGCAGGCTAACAGGTACGGGCCATGTCCAAAGTAACTACCATCTATTTTTAGGGATGAATGCTTTCTCCATATCCAGACACTGCCAATCGATAACTCGCTGATCGGCTCTTGCAGTAGCCTGTTGAATATCTTCAGGTCTAGGGGGCAACAGTCGTCTAGTTTTAACGTAAAGCATCGTTGCTAAGAACTCTCGAATAATGTGCTTTCGCCACTGTGGAAAGTCTAGTCTGACTGGGTGAGGGATGACCTCAAACCCAAAATTGCGATAGAGCAATGCCGTGCGGCCCGTGTGTAGACCGTCAGTCACCAGCAAAATTTTGGGCTTATCTGCAGATGCCTGGTCTAAGGGTAGATACCGTTCGGTGTAGAATGCATTCTCCCAGGTAGTAGCGGAGCAAGCCTCACCGACCACATTTTCATCCGGCACTCCCATTTCCTTGGCTAAGTCCACAAGAATAGGCGCATCATTAGCACCACTCATAAAAATCTTGGCAGCCCGACCTGCTTGCCATAGGTTGACTGCAGCCTGTGCTCGACTCTCGTTGTAACCACGCCCGCGACCCACAACAACGATGGCATCTACGGGTTCGCCAATATCTGGCCGAGTAACTAGCAGTCGCAATCCTCTGTTGACCCACCATGGCGACAGACCCGCAATGAGCATAATTGCCAGTAGCCATCGCATCGCCTGCCATATCGATGGATAAAAGATATGCTGACAGCCTTTGCATTGATACGGTTGGGGAAATTTGGTCGCTCCATGCTTTTGCACTGAGCGATGTTTGCACTTAGGGCAACGCATAGGACGACAATCATTAACTGACAAGGACGCTCACTAGTCAATGAGCGTCCTTGAATAAATACATCTTAGAGTTACAGGATTCAGGGTAGAGGCAAATCAGATTGCCATCTACGACAGCTATTGATGCCCCGCAGTCTGATTAATAAAATCCTGGGGACCGGTATAGCCAGAAGCCGCTGCTAAAGACTGCAGTGACTGCACTCCAGCATAGGTTTCACCATTAATTTCCCAGGTGGGATAGCTTTGGACGCCAGCAGCACGACAGGCGTTGGGTTGAGGGTCTATGCCTTCTTCGTCACATTCAACATAGGTCACATGCTCAAACGCTGGCTCGCCAAACAGAGTTTGCTGAGAATGGCAATGAGGACACCACCAAGCACCATATTTTTTTGCACCAATGGCGGTCAAATGCTTAGCTAGGGCAATTTCTGAGTCTCCGGAAGAGGTCTGGATGGCAGCGGGTGGGTTACCTGCTGTAAAGGTTTCTGGATTTTGGGCATAGGCATATAGTCCTGTGGTTGCGATCGCAGCTACCAAGGCTACCGAAATCCCTGGCAATAGGAGCTGGCCAAAACTCTCCCAACGATTGCCGACCAAGGTTAGTACCCACAGCCCCATAGCGAGAAGCGCTGATATCAAGCAGGGAATACAGGGCTCTTGCAAAACACCCAGCATGACGTAAAGCAGATAGCCACTAAAAATGGTCATCGCCGTACTGCCAACAAATAGCCCCAACCAGGTGGGGCCTTCGAGGGATTTGTTTTTAGTGACAACAGGACCAATGGCAAATGCACCCATAAAGAAGTATGCGATCGCACCCAATAAAGGCAACGAAAGACCACCCAGCTGCACATAGGCGCTACCGGCCAAAGCACTGCTCCCTTTAGCCATACAGCCAATCGCCAGCAATAATCCAGCAGTAGAGACGCCACCAATCAGATAGCGAGAATTCCGATGAATCCAGGTAGTCGGTTGTTTACGTTTGCGTGCCATGTTTCAAATATATAAATCTAAAGTGTGTTGCTATGTGCCAATTAGGTTTGTGGGGACGTTCTATGGAACGTCCCCACAAACTCAAATTCCTTCAATCTCATAGGCCAAACTCTGCAGTTCTGACGTCGGCAGCTCTGCCACTAAGGCATAGAGATACTCGTCATCGCGCCAGAGCACAATGCCAGTGCCATCAGGTTGCTGCATTGTGATTTGCGCCGACTGAAACTCAGGGAACTCCTCTTTAGCAACCGCTAGCTGATAGGCCGACACAGTTTGGTCAGGCCCTAGCTGATACGTCAGACGTAACCCTTGGGCTCCCCCCAACTCGCAGTTGCTGCCTCCCAACAGCAAGCCTTTCTTGGCAGGCAACAGGGGTAGTGCGGCCACTGTGGTTTGAAACCCGCTTAAAAGATCAGGAATCTCATCAGGTCGGCTGACCACAAAGTCCACCGGACCGTTGGGATTCACCATTGATCGCTGATGGTCCTCTAGAATCTGGCTTAACCCTGACCAGGTTTGACTAATGTCGTTACCCTGTTGGGCGATAGGGGCCTGTACCCGCAGCAGCCTAACTTGACCCCTCAGATGCAGCGTGGCAAGACCACACACGATAGCCAGACCCGCTGCAACGGTACTCATAGCACAGGGTCGTCGTGTCTTTTTAGGTAAAGGGTTTGTCTGAAATAGCTCCGCATTAGCAGCAGACAGGATTTGCGATCGCAATCCTTGCTCGGGCTTCACCTCCTCTAACCCATAGGGCATCATGGCTAAAGCCTCTTGCAAGGACGCCACCTCAGCCTGCAACTCGGGTGTGTCAGCCAACAGTGACTGAAATGCTTCCGCTTCTGCTGAGGTCAAATCACCCAAGACATACCCTGCAGTCAGCTCTTGAATCTCTTGAGGTGAAAGGGGTATAGCCATTACACATCCTCCTCTAGCAGATTTAGCTGTTGACGCAGCTGCAGTAGTCCACGTCGAGCCCAACTCTTTACAGTCCCCAGAGGGACCCCCAAATGTTCAGCAATATCACGCTGGGACTGCCCTTCGTAATAGCTCAGCTCTAGGACTTCGCGCTGCTGTGCCTTCAATGTGGTCAACGCCTCACGCACCAGGGCACGCCGTTCTTGCTGGGTAATGTGCTTCATAGGTGTAGACGAGTCAACATCAGACTGGTTGTGATGCCACTGATTAAGGTACTTACGCTGCGTCGACTGAGACCTCAGTCGATCAATGACCCGTGAGCGGGTGAGTGTGGTCAAATAGCTAGCAAGGGAACCGCGTCGAGGATTAAAAGACCGAGTCCGCATCAACTTTAGAAAGATTTCCTGAGTCAAATCTTCAGCCTCTGCCACCTGTCTTAGGCCTTTAAGGGCAATGCCGTACACCAAAGTGCCATAGCGATCATAGAGACTGCCTAAAGCAGATACATCGCCATCCCACAGACGAACGACCAGAGCACTATCAGTCTCATGGGTCATCACAGATTGAACAGGTTGTGTCTCATCTATCGCCTGAATCACAGTCTTAGTAGCCAGGTATCAATAGGTATACGGCTGCCAAATTACATCGGATGCAAACAAAAAAAGGAGAGCTGACGCTCTCCCTGTTTGGTAGTGTGTGCAATTAATTTGTCTTAGGTAGTCTGTTGACGCTTGCGGCGCACAACTGCTAATCCACCTTAGGCAGTCTGTTGACGTTTGCGGCGTGCAATGACTAGACCACCCACAGCCATTAGGCCCAAAACCGTACTCGGTTCAGGTACATCTTCTATCTGCTCCACACGAATACGAGCAACCTGATATCCAGGAGCAGTAAAGTCGGCACCAGTAAAGTTCAACGGCAAACCATTAAGCGGGCTGGAGTCAGTGGTACTTAAGATGGGACCACCAGGAATAAGTCCAGGATGCAGGGTCACAACACCCCCTTCATCTGTGCCAGTATCTGGTGTCGCTTGCCCCAAGAAAGCAGTGCTGAATGGCAACTCATCATTTACCTCAGTACCACCATCCAGCACTTCGCTACCTAAAACAACAAAGTCAGCCCCCAAAAAGTTACCCGCATCATCAAAGATTTCATGCGCCAGGGGATTGCCGTTAGCAATGAAAGCATCATTACTGGGAATTACCATCGATGCATAGCTAAAGTACTGATTGCTAGCAGGATCCACATCCAGGATAAAGCTAGTCAATTCACCTGGCTCTAAAGGCGGTGGACCATCGCTAACCAACGTCGCTTGCACACCATCCGGACTGTCTGCTGCAAAGGCATCTGTCAGTTGAGCTGTATCCCCATCCTCTACCAGAGATTCCAATCCAGGAAAACCATCAAGGGATACATCACGGTCATAGAGGTCAAATGTACCATCATGGACCCCAACCCACACAGGAGTTAGAAATCCACCGTTAGTGGGTGCCAGGTTTTCGATTGTTACTTTGAGCGTGGCAGCAGACGCAGCTGTTGCCATAGTCGTCACAGCCCCCAAACTCATCGCAGCGGCCATGGCCACCTGATGGCGGGAGAAAACAGAAAACGTATTCATAGCTAGAGTGATAAGACTTTAGTGAAAATATGGACCTACACCCAGAATCTGGGACAGGTGATCCCCCTTAGAAGAGAATTTTTAGGGATAGGCGTAATTTTGCGCTGAGACGTTTTTGAGAAACCACTGAGAACTCTGTAACAAAGATAAGGAGCTTCTGAGAAAACCCTGAGCACTCAAACACGGCATTTGATAGAAAATCCCCTAGAGATCCTCGAACCCCCTATGCCGCCGTGAACTGTCACCCAATGCTCATAGCCACTAGTCAAAATTTCTGAGCCCAGGTTGAAAAGAAAACTCTGAATGCGATAGTAATTACCAACAGAAACTGAGAATTTCTCATGGCAAACACACAGACTGAAAGTCTGACCTTAAAGAGTCAGCATGCATGCTTTGGGGGCACTGTTGGCATCTATAGCCACTTGTCTGAACAGTGCCAGTGCACGATGTCGTTTGCCGTTTACATACCGCCCCAGGCAAAGATCAAACCTGTTCCGATTCTTTATTACTTGTCAGGGCTGACCTGCACAGAACAGAACTTTATTACCAAAGCGGGTGCTCAACGCTACGCCGCACAGCACGGTCTCATGTTGGTAGCACCAGACACTAGCCCTCGAGGCGAGGATGTACCTGATGAAGACGGCTGGGACTTTGGCAGCGGTGCTGGTTTTTATGTAGATGCTACCGCAACGCCTTGGGCCAACAACTACCGAATGTATAGCTATGTCGCTGAAGAGTTACCTAATCTCATTCACGACAATTTTTCGGTAGATTCTAGTCGTCAGGGCATATTTGGCCATTCTATGGGAGGACATGGGGCATTGGTATGCGGTCTGCGAAACCCTGAAAAATATCGCTCTATCTCAGCTTTTGCTCCCATCGCCAATCCTACGCAGTGCGCTTGGGGACAAAAAGCGCTAGGCAAATATCTAGGGGCTACCCCAGCAATCTGGGCAACTTACGATGCCAGTCTTTTAATTCAAAATCATGCCCAGCCAGACCGACATATTTTGATCGATCAAGGGTTGGCCGACCCATTTTTAGAACAGCAGCAGCTTAAACCCGAGGTGTTTGAGGCGGCCTGTGAAAAAGTGGGGCAACCATTAACTCTGAGAATGCACGCGGATTATGACCACGGCTACTATTTCATCGCCACATTTATGGAAGCTCACATTAGACACCATGCTGAGGCGCTGTGTGGATGATTTAACTTCCCAATAAAAATAGGCCGACTAAAGTGGCACTATTCCAAAGGCTGTGGAGCAGCATAGGTGAGAGTAAATTTCGCGATCGCGTATACACCCAAGCCAAAATTGCCCCTAACAATGTCAGTGGCAATACTTCGGACAGACTGAGGTGAGCCGAGGCAAAGATAAAGCTACTCAGCAAAATCGCCCCCCACACCGGCATATAGCGAGTGAGTGACGGCAGTAAAAATCCCCGAAACAGCACCTCTTCAAACAGGGGTGCTGCCACAGCCGCTGTCAGGAAAAAAAACAGCAGCGCTACCCCATCGCTTTCTTCTAATACGGTCTGCAACAAGGGATTATTTCCCCCTTGGCCTCGCCAAATCTGTTGGTTTAAGGCTGAGATGGCAATCATCAACGGTAGCGCTACCACATAGCCGCCGACTCCCCATAGTGGCCAACGATCAAATAGATTGAGCCGAAACCACCCCTTTGGCAGGGGTCGATAGGTCCAAATCGAGCCCACCAGCACAGCAATGCCGCTAATGGACATTAGCAAGTAAAAAATCAATGAGTACAGGGCACGGCCACGACTGCTAGTTATGGCGAAACTCAACCCAGACAGCTGCAGAACAAACGGAATCAGCAACTGCCCTACAAAGAAAAACCCAACAATCAATACCTGCCAAACAATCTCACCATCCCACGGCACTTCCCAGGGTGTGGTACTCCTGCCCAATAACGACTCTTCTCGCCGGGTAAACCACTGCACACATAAGAAAATTAACAGCCCGATACCGACAATACAGCCAAGTACTGGCATCGTCCCAACAGCCGCTAGCTTTACCAACTTATTCTGAGCCGCTGTTTGTTCTTGAGTAGTCAACTGTGCCAGGTCTGTCGCGCGATCATCTAGAGCATATAGCTGTTCTAAGACACGATATTCGAACCAGCCGTTGAGCTGGTTTGTGAGGGTGGCTTCAGCAGAGGGGGTTATCGCCGGGGGTGTTGCCCACAACCCCAACAAAACGATCGCTACATCAGCGGTTGGACCATCGGCTTCAGCCAGTGGCTGCCACCGACGGCGGGCTTCATCAAGCTGATCTTGCTGGGCTGCAATCACACCTAGCTTTAGGTCGATAGTCTCGATCAGCGTTTGTTGTTGAGTGATAGCAGATGTATATTTCTCGGGCTGGGCGGCTAACTCATCATCCTGAGCGGCTAGCTGTTTTTGCGATCGCACTACTCCAGCCGCGGCTTCTTTGCGCACTGACCTATACTGCTTTGCCACTGTTTCTAAAGGGGTAGGCCCCAGCAGCGCATTTCCCAGCTGCTTAAATTCATCGCCTTCTAGCTCATCCCATTCAGACGCCTGCAAAAGCAAATCACTTTGATAAAGCTGGAGCTGTCCCGTCACTTGAGGCTGGGAAAAACTCTCATACAGAGATGAAACCAAAACCAGCATTACCAGGCCAGTCAAAATTGATAAAACAACCCGCTTTAGCGTCATTGGAAAAACAAAGACAGTCTAGGCATTATCGCACTGAGGGGAAGGCAAAACCCACTCCCCTTTATTAACGACTATTGCCAATGCCATGAATCCTTTCCTTGGGGTGATTTAATGATGTCTGAGCTACTTGTATAAGTTGATACACGCTGGCTCACAACCCATTTTCTCAGCTTAGATTTGCCATGAAACGTAGCCAGTTAATTGGTTATGGTTTGACGGGTGCAGCTAGCTCTGCGGCACTCACCGCCTGTGCCCAATCGACTACCCCCAGCGCTGCCAACAGTGGGGAAACAATGCCTACGGTGCGATGGCGAATGGCCACCAGCTGGCCCAAGTCACTGGATACGCTCTACGGTGCTGCAGAGATTGTTTGCGATCGCATTGAGGCCATGACCGATGGTCGTTTTACTATTGAGCCCTATGCCGGTGGCGAGATCGTTCCAGGCTTACAGGTACTAGATGCAGTCCAAGACGGCACGGTTGAATGTGGGCACAGTGCGTCTTATTACTACGTTGGTAAGAGCTCTGCCCTCGCCTTTGGTACCACGGTGCCCTTTGGCCTTAATGCTCAGCAGCAAAATGCTTGGCTCTACCACGGTGGCGGACTAGAGGCGATGCAAAAACTCTATGCCACCTTTAATATCATTAGCTTTCCAGCAGGCAATACCGGTGTGCAAATGGGTGGCTGGTTTAATAAAGAAATCAAGACTGCCGCAGACCTCCAGGGCTTAAAGATGCGTATTCCAGGTCTGGGGGGTAAAGTAATGGCTAAGCTAGGCGTTAATGTACAGAACTTACCAGGTAGCGAAATCTTTCTAGCCTTGGAACGCGGCACTATCGACGCTGCTGAGTGGGTCGGCCCCTATGACGATGAAAAGCTAGGTCTACAGAAGGCGGCTCAGTTCTACTATTATCCAGGCTGGTGGGAACCCGGTCCTGCATTTGACATGATGATCAATCTGGAAGCCTGGGAGTCTCTACCACCGATTTACCAAGAGGTTGTCAAAACCGCCTGCGTTGAATCCAACATTAGTACCCTGGCAAAATATGATGCGGTTAATGGTGCAGCACTTCAGAGTCTGCTTGGTGCAGGGGCTCAACTCAGACCGTTTAGTGACGAAATCTTAGCCGCTGCCGAAAAAGCCGCTTTTGAAATTTATGAAGAAAGTGCCAGTCAGGACCCAGCCTTTAAGGAAATCTACGACCAGTGGACGTCTTTCCGCAAATCGGTCTACGGGTGGAATCGTCTTAACGAGCTAGGCTTTGCAGGCTTTGCCAATCAAGGGCAAGCATAGAATAAGCTGGCTCCGCACTCGTCATGGTTGCTTTGCTAAAACGCAACCCGCAGCGGCGGCAAAACCGACAGCCGCAATTGATAATGAAACAGTTAAGTTCAAGTTAGCAACGTCAACACTGCTCAATACGCTCATCGCCAAAGCACCACCGCTAAAATACAGCCCAGTTCCTAAGCCTGCTTTGGCAGGAGGAACCATGGATAAGGCATAGGGTAAAGTGCCATTCGAGACCAGACTAAACGCAATACCGATTGCGATCGCAACCACAACCGCTATCCCTGGCGTTCCTAAAACGGCTGTCATACCGATTGCTGCAATCAAACCAATAAAGCCAATGGCCATGGCGGTGCGATTACCTAATTTGGTAGCCAGCTGACCACAGGGCAACGCACTTATAGCAACCGTGACAAACAGCACTACCATCATCAACTTAGGTTGACTAAAACCAGTTGCAGCTACAGCCTTTGGGAAGCTTTGTAGCAGTAGCCTCAACCCTAAAGCCACACCAGCACCTGTGACCATGATCCAAGGTAGATTTACCCATCTTATTGAAGTAATAGCACCAGCTGATGCGGAAGAATTTTCAACTTTTTTATTTGGATGAGCCTGCCGCAGCACAAAGGCCGCTAACAATAGCACTACCGTACCAATGGCAAATGCAGTTAGCGAACCTAGCCTCAAAATAAAGTCGCTAGCTAGAGTAGCCATCGCTCCAGTCACACCGCCCACCATGGTTAAAACGCTGGCCGCCTGGGGTAAATCGGCCTCAAATGCGTAGCGCCCCAACAGAGATAAGGCCGGGCTGCGAAAAATTGTCATTGTCAAAGCCCAAGCCACCATCGCAAACGGCAGCAGCCACCTCAGCGACATGCCACCAAACACAACTAATAAAGGAATTCCCAAAAAGCTTAAGGCGGCCAAGATTATGCCCAGAGCAATCTGTGGGAAACGACTGCCCACCCAATGTTGACGCTGATCTGAGAGATTCCCCATCAGGGGCTCCATAACCGCTCCCATAGCGTTTTCAATCACCAATATTAAGGTGACGACACTGGCAGAAAATCCCACAGTTAGGAGTAAATCATCCAAGTAGAGATTGTAGATTACCCAAGTCAGAGCAATTGCCCCTTGTACAGCTGCCAATCCTAAAACCTGCAACCAAAGAACTCGTCGTTCCACAACCGAATTACTCATATACGTTCCTAAAGAAGACTAATATCCTACAGACATTCAAGTGCAAACGGACTCATACAATTAAGTCAACTGGCTAGTGTCTACACAAAGATTTTGTCCAGTATCAGGCAGAGTTCATGAAGTCTATTCATTATTATGTAAAGATATAGATTTTTTCTAAGAAACCTATCATCATATGTAGTTGTTTTAAGCAACTATATAGGGGCGTCACAAAGTCCAAAAGCTATGAGACCAGACAGGGTGGGAATGACTTTTTTCTGAGCAACAATGGGTTATGGAAATAATCTGTCATGAGTCAAGCTACAAAACTCAGCAAGAGCACTGTATTTAAACGAACCTTCTCAAAACGAGAAACTCTCCTTAAATCCCTAAAGTACAGCTTATTATCCGGACTTGCTTTTTTAATTACCTCGCATTCTTTATATCAAATAGTACCAACTTCTAAAATTCCCGAGAACATAGAGTTTATTGGGCCTAAATATACTTACTATCAAGCAAATAAAGACAACTATAACGCCTTATTTTTTGGCTCTAGCCGAGTACTTAATCACATTAGCCCAGCAATTGTAGATCAAGAAGCCAGCGCACATAACATAGAAATTAATAGCTACAACCTTGGTATACCGGCTATCCGGGAAATACATAGCTACATCTTTTTACGAGATGTGCTGAAAAACGCACCTACCACTTTGGAATGGGTATTTATTGAGATCTCCTTAGACAAGGGGTATGAACCTTTTGCCAATGCCCGCACGGGTCGCTCAATATACTGGCACAATTTTAGCAATACAAGAATTGCAATTGACTATGTGCTCACTTCCGAAGAATCACTCTTAAATAAGGCTATATTAACCAGTAGCCACATACTCCCTTACATCTATCATCGATTAAATGTCGGTACTTTTTTTAATAAGGTATTGCCCTTAGAATTTTTCAGCACTGATCTTCAATTAGAGCAAAAATCATATGAAAACAACAAGGGTTTTCTAGGGATACATAGCGATAATTCTGATGAGTTTAGGCAAAGCTTTCTAGCTAATACATCTGACTATCAGAGCGCTGTTAGAAAGCTCAAAGAATATCATAGAGAAAATTCTAAATTCGACAAAAAATTACCTTACAACAAGCAAAATCTAATAAGGAAAATAATAAAAGCTGTTAATCAATCAGGTGCGACCCCAGTTTTTATAATTACACCAACATTAGATACTGCTGAGGATTTATATCAAGCTCATCAGGAAGGGGTAATCCCTAAATTACTTGCGTACAACGATCCATCGAAATATCCGCAATTTTACAGGTTAGACAATCGTCATGATGCAGAGCATCTAAATATTGATGCTGCTAATATTTTTAGTAGAAAGCTTGCACAAGATTTTGCTCAGATTGTCAAAGCAGATAGCTGAGCTGTTTAGTCTCTTAAATCTAAATTACTTAAGTTATGGCTTGGCGTACATAGTTCAGGCCATACATAATTCCTAAAAGCTTTAGGTGGCCACGGCTATGTCTAAGTAATTAAAAGAAGGTTCATCAGCTTAGAAAACATCAATAGAATAACTACTTTTGAGCCTATTTTAATTCAGGCTTTATGTTTTCTATATTTTAGAATCATATTATGATTTTTACAGAATTTCGATTTATCTTATATTTTATATTGGTATTTTTCGTCTATTGGAGATTGCCAAACAGACGTATCAAAACACTCTGGTTACTAGGGTGCAGTTATATATTCTATGGAGTCTGGGATTGGAGATTTTTGTCTCTAATAATAGGCTCTACTTTGATAGATTATGTAGTAGGTCACAAGATCTATTCTAGCAAGCAAAAAAAAGTCAAGAATCGATGGCTAATCGTTAGTCTGGCAGTTAATCTTGGGATTTTGGGATTCTTTAAATACTTCAACTTTTTTATTGATTCATCCATACGTCTTTTTGAAGCAACAGGCATCCCACTCAACTCAGTTACTCTCAATATTGTTCTACCTGTTGGTATTAGCTTCTATACATTACAAACCCTAAGCTACTCTTTAGACATTTATTTTGGAAAGCTCAAACCTCAAAAAAGTCTTTTGAATTTGGCATGTTTTGTTGCTTTCTTTCCTCAATTACTAGCAGGTCCTATTGTCCGAGCATCAGATTTTCTACCTCAGCTTATAGTTGAGCAGAAATTTCGTAGTATTGATGTAAAAAGCTGTCTAGCTTTGTTTATGATAGGCTTCTTCAAAAAGGCCTGTATATCAGATAATTTAGCTCCATTTATAGATAGTTATTTTACGTCGATTGACAGCTACACAGCATTAAGTGGTTGGTTGGCTGTTGTATCTTATGCTGTTCAAATTTATTGTGACTTTTCTGGCTACTCTGATATGGCCATAGCCTGTGCCGGTTTGTTGGGCTACCAGCTCTGTAACAACTTTGATTCTCCATATTTCTCAAGCAGTATTACAGAGTTCTGGAGAAAGTGGCATATTAGTCTATCTAACTGGCTAAGAGATTATTTATATATCCCTTTAGGGGGTAATCGAAGTGGTCAATTATCTATGTATCGAAACCTGATGTTAACGATGCTTTTAGGGGGTCTTTGGCATGGAGCCGCTTGGCGATTTGTGGTTTGGGGGGCTCTTCATGGGGTAGCGTTAGTGTGCCATAAGGAATGGAGTAAACTCTGGGATAAGCAGAGTCTCATGCATAAAACAGCTAAGATTTGGGGTGTTTTTCTAACCTTTTATTGGGTCTGTTTGACATGGATTTTCTTCCGAGCCAATAGCTTTATGGATGCCCTGACCGTCGTCAAGGCGTATGTCTTTTTCCAAGCCCCAGGTAATCAGCAACTTGAGCCACGTTTGTGGTTGATATTACCTGGGCTGGTGGCGCTACATTGGTTAACCGCTCAAACATCCTGGCCAAGATTTATTGATAGACTTCCAAATCGAGTATTTTCTATCAGCTATGGATGTATGGCTTCATTCTTGATGCTCTTTATGCCAACAGGGTATGCACCGTTTATCTATTTTCAGTTTTAGTTGGCTGGCTGTAAGAGAATCACCACGGGGCGTCTGGTTAACCACTAATGGAGGGCAGCCAATTTACTAATGCTGGGAAGGCAATAATCGCCACTAAAACCAACAGCTGAAGCGCAATAAACGGCACCGCTCCTCGATAGATACTACCGGTAGACACCTCTTTAGGCGCCACGCCACGCAGATAAAACAGGGCAAATCCAAATGGTGGTGTCAAAAACGATGTTTGCATATTGGCACCAATAATCACCCCATACCACACTAGATCTAGCTCTAATTGCTGAGCTACTGGGGCAAACAGAGGAATAACGATAAAGGCAATCTCAAAATAGTCAATAAATAAGCCAAGTACAAAAATTGTCAGCATACTAACAATTAGAAACCCTGTGCTGCCCCCCGGCAGATTGGTCAGCACGTCAAAAATAAAGCGGTCGCCACGTAACCCACGAAATACCAGGCTAAAAGCTGTAGACCCCAATAAGATAAAAATCACCATAGTGGTGGTTCGCAGGGTGCTGTCACAGACTTGCTGCAGGCCACGTACTGTTAACTGTCGGTTAAAGGCCGCTAGCACCATCGCCCCAACTGCGCCCAAAGCCCCGGCCTCAGTCGGTGTAGCAATGCCAAAGAAGATACTTCCTAGTACGAGTAAAATCAGCACTAGCGGCGGCACCATTACTTTTATTACCTTCACAGCCAAGGCGCGACCGCGAGTATTTAAGAGTTCTGCGGGCAATGCAGGCAGCAGGTCTGGGCGAGCAAAGGCCATGATGACCACATGCACCACAAAGGCTGCTGCCATCAGCACCCCAGGAATCACTGACCCTAAAAATAAATCACCAACAGATACGCCAAGCTGATCTGCCAGTACTACTAAAACAATACTCGGTGGAATAATTTGTCCCAACGTGCCTGAGGCTGCAATCACACCAGCCGCGACATCTTTGTTGTATCCATAGCGCAGCATCGTTGGCAGAGAAATCAGTCCCATGGTGACCACCGTAGCTGCGACTACGCCTGTCGTCGCAGCTAACAGTGCACCCACGACAACAACTGCGATTGCTAATCCACCACGCAGTCGGCCAAACAAACTCCCCATGGTTTCTAGCAGATTTTCCGCAATGCCCGACTTTTCTAGCATTGCCCCCATAAAAATAAAGTAAGGAATTGCCAGGAGGGTAAAGTTGTTCATGATGCCAAAGATTCGCTGCGGCATCGCGGTCAGAAAAATAGGGTCAAAAACCCCTAAAGCAATTCCCACCAGGCCAAAAACTATTGATACGCCACCTAGAGAACACGCGACCGGATACCCTAGGGAAAGCATAACCAGTGCGCCCACAAACATCAGTGGGCCTAACCAATCAGTCAGCATCGCCACCCCCCTCATCTGTCGGTAGGTGCCCAGAGAAAATTGCCCAGTTTTTGATGGCTTCGGAAATGCCCTGCAAGATCAGCAGTCCAAAGCTAACCAAAATCATCGCTTTGATGGGATAGCGAGGTAGGCCATTGGGATCTGGCGACATTTCTAAAATTTGCCAGGACTTAACGACGGCCCCCCAAGAGAAGTAAATGACCAAAGCAGAAAACGGAATTAAAAAGACTACTGTGCCAATAAAATCGGCTAACGCTTTGCCCCGGCGAGACCAGCGGTCATAAAAGACATCCACCCGCACATGACCACCTTTTTGCAGAGTGTAGGCAGCCCCAAGCAGGAACACAATATCAAATAGATACCACTGGGTTTCAATGAGTGCATTAGAACTCAGATTGCGGCCAACCAAATTACCTAGATAGCGGCCGATGACATTCCAGGTGCCGACACCAATCATGGCCAGTACCAACCAGTAGGCAAACTTACCAACCTGGTTAGTAAACGCGTCAATCTTACGAGCAATAGAGATTAAGGACTGCAAAACATATTCGCAATTTTCTACCGTGGTATTTTATCTTGTTGAGTTGAGCAGTCGATTGCGATCGCACAATTTGCAATATTTCAACATTTTTAAAAGGTGGGCAATGCCCACCCTCAAACCGTTTCAATACTCTGTTATTTTTTTTGAGCCAAAATCAACCCAAACCATCTGCGCTCATCGGTAAAGGCTCTCAAAACATTTAAGCCATGGCTGGCAAGCTGTTCACTCATTTGGAGAGGATCAAATTTACGAGAGATCTCACTCAGCAAGCGTTCTCCTTTGTCAAAGTTAACGGTTAGGTCCAGGGCCTTCAGGGTTACAGTCTGTTGCCGCTGACTCACTAAATACATTTCTATTTGATGGGCGTCCGAGTTATAAAGCGCCTCATGTCTAAAATCATCAAGACAAAAATCTCCCCCATAGCGATAGTTAAGGTGCTTCAACATGTTGAGATTAAACAGGGCCGTTATCCCTTGGGCATCGTTATAGGCAGCCTCAACAGTGGCAATCTCTTTTTGTAAATCTAATCCCAGCAAAAAAAATTGTCCTGGGTTAAGCGCGGCGCTCACCTGTTGCAAAAACCGCTCACAGCCAGCAGGGGACAAATTACCTAAGGTGCTGCCGATGAACATGACCATCCGAGTCGCTAAGTCAGCGGCAGGAAGAGACTTCAATGCCGGTTCATAGGTACCGATCAAACCGTGAATACTCAGATTGGAATAATCACACAGCAGCTGATGAGAACTGTCTTTTAACATGGTGCCGCTGACATCTACGGGAATATATCGCAGTGGCAGACCATTTGCCCGATAGGCATCTAAGAGAATACGCGTTTTTATGGCACTACCACTGCCTAGCTCTACTAGTTCACAGGGGCCTGTTAGCTGGGTGATCTCACGGGCGTAGCGCTCAAAAATAGCGGATTCAGTGCGTGTAGGATAATACTCCGGCAGGGTACAAATCTTTTCAAACAACTCTGACCCCAGGTGGTCGTAGAAATATTTGGGGGGTAGAGACTTTGGCGTTTGGGTTAAGCCTTCAATAACATCCTGCCCATCTAGTAGACTCTCTCCAGCAGAGTTGTCAAGTAGAGTTTGAATGTGTAGGCGGGCTGGATCGATGACATTGCGATCGCAATCAGCTGTAGAAAAAGTCATAGAAAACCGAGATAACCAGGGTTAGTTTAGCTTGTGACTTTATCCTTCGTAGAAAGATTGCCAATTTCTCTATCTCACACAGCGAAACCCCATAAATAGCTCTCTCACATGAGGCTCATACCAATTGCGAAAACTTGGTCGTAAGGCCCAAGAACGAGTTGCCCAGCTTCCCCCTCGCAACACCCGATGGCAATCATCAAAATAAACAGCTGAATATCCTCGATAGGGATAAGCTTCAAAACCAGGATAGGGGCGAAACCAGCTATTGGTCCATTCCCACACATTGCCTAAAAGGTCGTAACAACCATAGTCACTAACAGCATATTCATTTAAGCCAACGGTTGTCGTCTGCCCCAATCGGTGATAGCAATTAATTTGCTCTGTTTGTAACAGCATCGAGAGTTTTGCTGATAACCCACTCGCCGCTAATGCCCACTCCGCTTCTGTAGGCAGACGTTTACCGACAAAACGAGCGTATGCACTAGCCTCGTACCAATTCACACCACAAACCGGGCGGTGTCTAAAGGCAGCAAACACCTCTTGGTCAGGCCAATACAGGGGTTGGTTCACATTAGCGGTCTGTAACCAGCGCCAGCCAGCATCACACCACCACTGTCGATCCTGATACCCCCCAGCAGCCATAAATTGATAATACTGCTCGCAGGTAACTGGTGTTCTATCAATCTGATATGGTGCAACAGTTACCCAATGGGCAGGTTGCTCATTATCAAGGGCAATATCCCAACCCTTAGTTTCTAAACCCAGATACACAGAGTTGCCAGGGACAAACACCATCCCTGTAGGTATCATTTTCTGAGGATGCGTAGCCACCGGAGTACCCAGAGGAGTCGTCTGCCCCTGAGTTTGATGCAAAGCCATCACTAGGGATATGGTTTCATTGTGCTGACATTCATGTTGGACCAGCCAATGCCACAGACGTCTCTGATTAGCTAAGGGTGCCGTGTCCAGATACGCTAGAGTCCGTTGTCGAATCTCTGCTAAAAACGCCAGGAGCTCATCTAAACTTGGCAGCATCTGTCGCTGGGCCTTTGGTAATCCATCCGCAGCAAATAGAGTGCGGTAGCTTGGAAATGGACAAGGCTGATGAGCCAAGTGCTCCAAAATCCAGAGTGATTCAGTAGACGCAATATGTCCCAGATGCCAGCCTATCGGGCTAAAGTCTGGGTGAGATTGCTGTGCTAAAACAGTCGGACTAATACCGTCCGTTAGTGCCAGAGTACCGTGGCGGCAGCTATCGAGTGTGGTTTGAAAATAGTTACGTAGCTGTGACTCATCAGCAGATTCAGTGTCAGGAAGCGCCAGAAAAACCATGAATGTGAGGTTGAAAATCGGTAGCAGCAACAGTCAAACTATGGGTCTGGGGCAGAGGTTCCCAATCTCCTGTAAATAAGGGTTCAGAAGCCAGAATAATGCCTTTTTGCTGTCGTAAAAAATAGAATGATGGCGCTTTTGCCTGATTATCAAAGCGAGCGGCAACCAGTTTATCACCGTCGGCTAAAACAATCGTCCCCGACACTCGCACCTTGTGCTGATCAGCCAACGACTGAATCATCTCAATCGCTTGCTCCAACGCACCCAACAGTTTTAGCTGGGAGGCAAGCTCAAGCAAATGGGTGATCAGCGCAAAAATATGTTCAGAATCTGTCAAACCGTAGATATTTTGATAAGCGACATCCCCAATCAAATCGCGCATCGGACGGTAGAGAGTTTGGCGGAATCTCTCAATATAGCCGTTGTGGACAAACAGGAGCTGGCCATGGCGAAACGGCTGACAGTTGCTGAAATCTAACGGTAATCCTGGTGTTGCACTGCGAATATTCGAAACGAATGAGCGGGCTCGAATGTAGCGGCAGAGGTGTGGCAGATTAACATCGTTCCAAATAGGTAGAACATTTCGATAGACAAAGGGCCCAGCTGTGACATCGTCGGGATGGTGCCAACCAACTCCAAAGCCATCTGCATTGAGCAGAGCGACCTCTAGTTCTTTGGGTTGATAGCTCTGTACAACTAAGGAGTGCTCAGGTTTGAGAATGAGATCTTCAAGGGGAATGGGGGCTCCTAGATACGCAAGTAAACGACACATAGTGGTATTGAACAGAACAAGCTGAATTCAAAAGTTTGTGCTCTGAGTTTAAAACTGACGTGAAGGGGGCTAAGCTCGTCATTCAAAACTCAGCTTTTTGACCCTTTAGTTTGTCAGAGAGAATGCGGCAGTTGCTAAAAGAGCCCAACCTATAATGAGGGCTAGCCCACCGATGGGTGCAACTGCCCCTAGCACTTTGATGCCAGATAAGCTCACGCCATAGAGGCTGCCGGAGAAGATAACAGTGCCAATAATGAATGCCCAACTAGCGTAGCTAAGCCAGCTATTGTCCGGAAGTTGTAGCCATAGTAGTCCCACTAGGAGTAATGTGAGGGAATGATACATTTGATATCGCGTACCTATCTCAAAGGTAGCTAACGCCTTCTCGGTCAGCTGAGCTTTGAGTGCATGAGCCCCAAAGGCACCACCTGCCACAGAAAGCCCTCCTAAAATTGATGCGATCGCAATACACAGACGAGCAGTCATAGTGTAGTTAAAAAACGGACTCCTACAGAGTAAACAATGCTTCGCTATTCTGTCTTAGAGATTGCCAATTAAATCAAAATCAGTTGGTCTCCTTCAGCAAAACTTGACCTTAATTTGGTTAGTTTCACCTAGGAAGTGTTGCCGGACTAAACGCTCTTATATGTGAAAAAGACCATAGAGAACGCCCCCGCTCTCCCACAGAAATATCATTTTGACTTGATTTCGCAACAGCAATTATGCCCCTCATAAATTGCCGTTATCGCACAAACCCTCAATTCAATTGCTCTCAATTTGGGCTGGCTACAAATGGAAGTCTTCACCAAAACCACGGTAGTGTTTGCGCTATCGCCCATCATCATCAGTGGGGTCATCATCGCAGAGACCGCACTAGCTCAAGCCATCATTCCCACCGATAACAATACGCTGGTAGATGCATCAGACAACGGCGTCATTGATATCAGTGGGGGCACTCAAGTAGAAAGCAATCTCTTCCACAGCTTTGAACGGTTTAATCCAAGCGAGCAGCAAACTGCTAATTTCCTGACAGCCCCAAACACTGACGCAGTTATCGGTCAAATTGTTAGCGGCCAGATATCGACTATCGATGGTCTATTGCAAATAACCGGCAGTGATGCTGACCTTTATTTGATTAATCCTGCAGGGCTCCTCTTTGGCCCCAATGCTCGTCTCAATTTAGGAGGCTCGTTTACAGCGACCACCGCTACCCACATCGGCACAAATAATCAGTGGTTTGAAGTACTCAACCAGCCTGACTACACCAACTTAGTCACTCCTCCCAGTCATTTTGGCTTTAGCCGTCTATCGACTATCAGTAACCAGGGGCAGCTCAGTGTAGAGAATGGGCAAAGTCTACGGTTATTGGCTCCTCAAGTGATTAACACAGGTACCTTAAATGCACCTGATGGAGAAATTACCCTCTTTGCCGCCGACCCTGGCCAAACTATCCAATTAGGTCAGGCTAATGGTGTGCTTAACCTAGAGATTATCCCTGACACCTCAGGGTTATCTCTACCGGCCTTAGTCACAGGTGGCGACCTTGAGCACAGCAATGAGTTAGTAATTGGCAATACTGGGGAAGCAGTGCTTGTCAATCGCGATGCTGCGAATAACGTTCAGCCGACCTACAGTCTCATAAATGCCGGAGATATCTCTACAGCAGGTGTCACAGGTGGTGAAATTAATCTTCTAGGAAATACCATTCAGGTCACTGATAGTACCTTGAACGCTTCTGGTAGCGACAGAGGCGGGCTAATTCGCATCGGCGGCGACTATCAGGGACAAGGGCTGTTACCTCGCGCTTTCCAAACCCATATTGCTCCAACTGCCAATCTGATCACAGACGCTATCGACGGGAATGGTGGTCAAGTGATTGTCTGGTCGGATGGCCTAACCACCTTTGATGGCAGTATCTCAGCTCGATCTGTAACAGGTAACGGAGGTCTCATCGAAACGTCTGGTCTGCATGAACTTGTTATTGGCAATCATGCAGCTGTTACAACCAAAGCTCCACAAGGGTCAGCCGGTCTCTGGTTAATTGACCCTGCCAAATTGAGAGTAGTTGAAACAGGCGGTTTAGGAAACATCGTTGTAGGGAGCAACGATCCTTTGAGCAATGAGATTAATGCATCTACCATCGTCAGTGCCCTGAACGATACCAATGTCACCTTACAGGCTTCTGACTCGATCACAATTGACGCTACCGTTGATACCAGGGGTAATGACGCTGCAGGAAGCCTCTTTCTAGACACCAACACCCTTAATCTGAATGAACGCATTAGCCTCAAGGATCAAGGGCAGCTATCTGGCTCAGCAACCACGGTGAATGTAGGTGAGGAAGGAAGCATTCAAAATGCTGTGGATGCCGTTGCCAATGGAGGCGCTGTTAACTTGGCAGCAACTACCTATCGAGAAGGAAACACGATTACACTTGACCGGCCACTGACCCTATTGGGTCAAGGTCAAAATAATACGTATATCAGTGGGGATACTGACAACAGCGGCACTGGCAATCATAGAGTCTTTGAAATCACTAACAGTGGAGACAATATCAATCTCACCGGACTCACGATTCAAAATGGTAGGAGCACCTCAGATGGAGCTGGACTCAGAAATTATGGCGACAATGTCGCACTGAACTACGTGACGTTTAGCAATAACGAAGTTACCGGAAGTTCGCGAGACGGCGGAGCCATTCAGAATAGAGGCTCTCTTACTCTGTCCAACACTATTTTTGACAATAACCGTACTAGCTCTGATGGCGGTGCCATTGATATCCTACAAGGCTCGGTCACGGTTGCTGACAGCATTTTTATCAACAATCAGGCAGGTGCTCACGCAGGTGCCATTGATATCGACCCTAATGGAGCGCTCTACATCTCCAACACGAGTCTCTCGTCAAATACTGCAGGCACTCAAGGGGGAGCAATTGTAAATGAAGGGATTTTGACAGTTGACACAGTAAACTTCAATAACAATAGTGCAGGCGATAGTGGCGGTGCCGTTTTTCTAGATGGTATTACTGAGATTAGGGCTAGCACCTTTCTAGAGAATACGGCCAAGAAAGGTGGCGGGATTTATAACCAAGGAGAACTCACATTACTCAATAGTACGGTTGCCAACAATGAGACGACTGGAGCAAGTGCATTCGATGGCGGCGGCGGTATCTTAAATACCTCAGGCGGCCGCTTAGTTGTGGATGCAAGTTTGATCAGCAATAATATATCTGCCAACAGCGGTGGCGGCATTCTCAATTTAGCCACTGATCGGCTAACGGATCTTGCGATCGCAAACAGTGCCATCGTCGGGAATCAGGCAGCTACTCTCGGCGGCGGCATTGAGATAGCTGGCATTGTAGGGTTGTCGAATCTGTCACAGCTAAGCATCTCAAACAGTACCCTCTCAGGTAATCAAGCATCAGTGGGGGGCGGCATTCGTACTGTTGGCCCCACAACACTAACCAATATTACGGTTGCAGACAATATCGCCACTACAAGTGGTGGAGGCATTTCAGACAATGCAGATACAGCAGTCTCCCCAGAATTGATCAATACTATCGTCGCCAACAATATTGCTCCCATCAATCCTGATGTGGAAGGGCGTTTTACTGACAAAGGTCATAACCTTATTGGAACGAACCAAGGCAGTACGGGACTTACAGCTAGCTCCCTGATTGGAACAATCAACAATCCCCTAACTCCAAGGCTAACCCCCTTAAATAATGACATAGGCCCCTTGCCGTCTCATCAATTACTCAGCGATAGTCCAGCGATCAATGCAGGTAACAACTCAGCTGCTGCCGAGCAAGATCAGCACGGGCGACCAAGAATTGTCGATAGAAACGTTGATCTCGGTGCTGTGGAGTTCCCCACGCCGCTTACGTCTCAGTCTCAACCCGTACAAGAAAATCCTGCACCACCCCGTAGCGAAGAGCCTCAATTAGTACCGCCAGCACCGCCCACAACTCCGACAGAGGTATCTACCCCAGCAACATTGGCAGCCAACATTAATAGCAGCTCTCCTCTAAATCAAGAAGAAAAAACAGCTCAACCCCTAGGACAAGAAGAGACAGATATCTCGATCTCAAACGGACGCATCAACTAATTTAACGAAGAGGCATTTCATCATCTAGAAATTTCTCTTAGCAAGGATTATGAAGACTACTGGCAGACACCTCAAACTGGGCCAGTTACGCTTCAATC
>JBHJIV010000245.1:0-4771 GCA_050043105.1 Leptolyngbyaceae cyanobacterium
GAGAGAATCAAGCGGTCTCCCAGGTCTTCGTAGGATTCAACATCAACGCCCGGTAAGCCTAACAGCTCAGTGAGTAGAGGAACCATCACTCATATATGTGTCAAATGTTACACCAGCATACTAGATCCCGAAGAGCCAAACCTTATCTAGTTTCAACTACATCAAACAGTAATTCAATATTGTTGCGGTAATGGGTGAGCTGTTGGCTAAATTGCTTGGGTTCCTGTAATACCCGCATCATTATAAACGCCCATTCAAAGGTAGAAACTAGTGCATCGTCCAGGGATGCTGCGCTGCCCGGAAGGCGGGGAGGAGAGTGGGCGATCGCAGCAGCAAAGTTGTCTCCCAGGCGTTGTCGCCAGTGTAAAAAAGCTTGGGCTGAAATATTCTTGATATCGCCTCCTAATTCTTCAAATTGATAGATATAGGATGCAATCAGGCAGCCACCGCTGGGGTCAGTAAGAGACTCCACTTCTTCTTGAAATAAACCAACCAAAATCAAGATCTGTTGCAGGGGATCGCGGCTCAGTTTTTCGGCTCGTTCCATTTGAGCCTCTAGATGAGCTGCATCTCGATCAGCATAGCGCTGCACTAAGGCTTGGGCTAGATCAGCCTTGGTTTTGAAATGATAAAAAAAAGCGCCCTTGGTAATTTTTGCTTTTTCCAATACTCGATCAATGGATGTGCCGGATAACCCATGCCCCATCACCAATTCATGAGCAGCATCTAGAATTCGCTGCTTTGTTTTTTCTCCGTTGCGGGGCATTCGTTCTCCAAGTAATCAACTTAGCTTTCATTTTACAGACTAAATAGTCTTTTTATAGTTTACCTATCACCAGAACTAGCTCTCTAGGAAAACTGTCTTGCCTCGAGATCTTAGAGTTTTAGATTCCTAAATCGAAGTATAAGTGCATGTTCACCAACTCTTGACAGTCTCAAATTGCAAAGATACTATACAGACTAGTTGGTATAAATAAAATAATTGACTATACGGGAGCTCCCAAAATGAATGCTCAATTTAGTTCCTCTACATTTGATGCCGTGAAAGCAGAGGCTTTTGCGGGAAGCTTGCTGGCTACCCTCAATGCTGGTGGGTTGGCCTTGATGATTTCGATCGGTCATCGGACTCGCTTGTTTGATGTGATGGCCAAGCTGGAGCCCTCCACCAGCCAACAAATTGCGGATACGGCTAATTTGCAAGAACGCTATGTGCGTGAGTGGCTGAATGCTCTCACCGTGGGCGGCATTTTGGAGTATCAGGTAGAGACCCAGGCCTATCAGCTACCTGCAGAACATGCGGCTTTTCTGAGCCGTAATGCGGGGGCAGATAATCTGGCGACGTTTTTTCAGCATATTTCGGGGTTGGCCATGGTTGAGGATGCGATTGTGGAATGCTTTTCTAAGGGGGGTGGCGTACCTTATGAAGTCTTCAGTCGTTTCCATGAGGTGATGGCGGAAGACAGTGGCCAAACCGTGGTTCCGGCTTTGGAAAACGCAATTTTGCCCCTGGTGCCAGGATTACTAGAGCGGCTGAGCCAAGGTATTGACGTGTTGGATGTCGGCTGTGGCAGTGGTCGGGCCATGAATAGACTAGCGCAGCTATTTCCAGTCAGTCGCTTTACCGGCTATGACTTTTCGGTGGAGGCGATCGCAACTGCGACGGCTGAAGCAAAAGCTCACGGCTTACATAATGTGCGATTCCAGATTCAGGATGCGGCCCAAATCGCTGAGGTGGAACGCTATGACTTGATCACAACCTTCGATGCAATTCACGACCAGGCTCAACCAGATCGGGTATTACGCAACATCTACACTGCACTCAAACCCAATGTTGGTGTGTATTTGATGCAGGAGATTCGGGCGGCTAGCAACGTGAGCGAGAACCTCGATCATCCAGTCGCGCCCTTTCTTTACACGATTTCCTGTATGCATTGCATGACGGTTTCCTTGGCGGCAGGCGGCATGGGCTTAGGAACTATGTGGGGCCGGGAGATGGCCTGGGAAATGCTCCAGGCGACAGGATTCGAGTCTATTGAGCTGAAGGAATTAGCTCATGACATCATGAATGACTTTTACATCCTGCGGAAAGGAGGTGTCTGATGTGTCAGCTTTGCAATCTGGTGAACCTCGCTAATCGCCAACCACAAAACCATAGACTACCGCGAACGCTCTCAACCTGGAGTTCTCTAGCGACTGCAATGCCACCACCTCTGGGTGCAAAAACACCATCGCTAAGTACTCATAGCCCACAGTTGTCACCTCCACGAGAAACCGATCAATCATGACTTCGGTCACACCCACTCTGCAGCAGAGAATGGCATTGATAAATGGGTGGACAACAGCGGTAATCATTCAGGCTCCACAGCAGGTGGTGTGGGAACACGTGACCGACTTTGGTACGTATCCAGACTGGAATCCGTTTGTTCTAAAAGCTTCTGCTCAATTCGAAGTGAGGAAAACAATTCGGTTTTTAGAAGATTTAAAGCAGTTTGGACAACACTGGATTACCGCTCGTTTTTTGGCAATTGACCCACCCCATGGGTTTATCTGGAAAGGTCACTTTGTCGCACCGTTTCTGTTCACTGTTCGCCACACGTTTAAGTTTGAAGCTATTAGCGACACTCAAACACGATTTAGCCAGATTCACGAAAATTCTGGACTGCTAATTCCTTTCCTGGCCTGGCGTGGTATCTACTGGGTCAGCCACCAGGGTTATCTCGACTTTGACCAGGCTCTCAAAGCACGATGTGAGTTTGAGACATAAAGCACCTAATTATTTGATCCATTAGCTCGGTAAAAAACAATGATCAGCTCAGAACTCGACCAGATTCGCGCGATGCTCCAGGACTTTACTTGGGGCGACACAATAGCAGAAATGCGCTCAAACTTTAACAATGGCTTTTCTTTACCGCCCCATCCGATGGCTCAGGTTACGCCAATCCAGGCTGGTGGAGTGGCCGCCGAGTTAATCTCTATGCCCCAAGGTAGTTCCGACCGCATCATTCTCTATCTCCATGGGGGTGGTTTTGCCATGGGATCATGCCAAACGTATCGTCGTCTTGCTGCTGATCTCGCGGCAGCCTCTAACAGTAGCGTTCTTGTCATCGACTATCGTCTAGCCCCCGAACATCCGTATCCTGCTGCGCTGGAGGATACTCTAACGGCCTATCGCTGGTTGATTGATCCGCTTAGATTTTCACCCAACCAAGTTGCGATCGCTGGAGATTCTGCCGGAGGCAATCTAGCATTAGCGGCCCTAGTGTCGTTGAGAGATACTGGCAACGAGCTACCGGCTGCAGCCATCTTAATTTCACCCTACTGCGACCAGACCCAAACCAGCTCAACTATCACCACCCATGCGGCGGTTGATCCAATGGTATCGCCCCAACTGCTTGATACTGTAACCCGATGGTATGCCCCAGACGCAGATCTAAAGCAGCCCCTCATCTCACCGCTATATGCTGACCTATCGGCATTGCCAGCTTTGTTGGTTCATGTGGGTGCTGCCGAAGTTTTGCTCGATGATTCTCTCCAGCTAGCTCGTCAAGTGGGATTGGCTAATGGTTTGATCGAACTAAAGGTTTGGAAAAACATGATTCACTGCTTTCACTTGTTTGCCCCCCTTTTGACAGAAGGTCAGCAGGCAATCGCTGAGGTCGCAGCTTTTCTCCATTGCCATTGGCGACAAGAGACAACACTTCAACCACCATCGCTGTTAAAGGATAGAGAGAAACTCAGGTGCTACGATTTGGGATTCTCAGGTTGAAAAGTAGGGCTAGCCTTAGATAGGCATTCACCTTAAATTTGATATCGGAGAAATCTCTATACAGGATAAAGGTTTGAAGGGTAGGAGAGAAAAGCGATATCCAGCTCTTGGTTTTTGCCCAATTTCTCAACGCCGCTGGCAAGTTCTCAAGTGGCTCAATCAACGGCAACGGTTAGCGGTTCGGTTTGTGAAATTGGCCAGTAGCGACAGCGAGAATTAAGCGGGAAGCGCTGACACAAATCACCAAGTGCCAAAGCCCCTACAAACTCTGCATCATGTTCGCCAATTCTAAAGATGATGGCCCGTAACAAAGTTCCTTCAATGTATCCGAGGGTGAAAAATCCTGAGCGAATATCGACATCTTCTGACAGAAATAGTGTGTCGGTACCTACAATTGAGCAGTCAGCCAGTTGAAACCACTGGCCATTCATAAGGGGCATCTGCTCCATACAATTATCTGGTGTAAATGCAATGTATTCTGTTTGGCTAGCCTGAGACGTAAACGACTGAAATAAATCGAACGGAATCGGAACTGGCGACACAACTCCTATGGCTCCATTTAGCAAATTACTGAGAGTAAAAAAACCATCGTCTTCAGTTCTTTCAATATGATAAGCAGAGAGTCTAATATCGCCCACAGTTTCTTCATTGATTTCAAGCATTACCATTTCATCCTCAGGGCCAGTGACATTAAGATGAACGTTAACAACTTGAGACGATGTCTCTAATGAATCGACACTCTCAGAATTTTGAGGTGTGTAGCCTTCGCATCTAGAGTTTAAGGGAAACCTTTGGCATAGTTCATCACGATCAACTGTTTGAGCATCAGCCTTTGGAGCCATATAACCCAGCATTAAAGAGGCAAATATAGCAATTTCAGATCAATCGAGGTACATTTATTAGGAATAATAACAGACCGTCAATGGTAGGTAGGATTGATGCCGAAAGCATACTCACTGGATTTGCGACAGAAAATCATTGATGCCTACACTGGCGGAGGGATTT
>JBHJIV010000246.1:0-16949 GCA_050043105.1 Leptolyngbyaceae cyanobacterium
TCAAAGCCATCGGTGCCAGAACGTATCCCGACTTGGCTAAAGCGATTGAGGAGGCCTTCTCAGAAGTCTCTCTTGACGATATTAGGTCCTGGTTCACTCATTGCTGCTACTGCACCTCAGAAGACTAGAAACCGCTATATCGGCTGAGGCAAGGGGGTGGGCACGAGAACTGGTGGCTCAATAACAAAGCTCGAAATGGTATCCACTTCCATAAGGCTTCCACCTGTTGCGGTGGGCAGAGAGACAATCAGCTGATCAAATTCGCCATTGCCACCGGGCGATGGTAAGAAGGTGCCTCGGTGCTCTGGTGTGAGCAATAGTGGTCTTGGCAAACCAAAGAAGGGAACAACGATAAAGACTTCAACAAATCCGCGAACTTCTACTTGATCTATGGCAGGATTTAAGCTGAGAATGTTGGGCTGCAGAATAAATAGCCCCGTATCACCTGCGTTTAGCGTAAAATCATAGCGAAATCGATTTGGACCATCGGGCACTAGAGCGCCAGCAAAGTTATTGGCACCGGTTGTGTCTAGAATTTCTAGCAGTTGCCTTGGGTTCAGTGTAAATAGTTTTTAATAACAATCAGCAGTACCCAGCAGGGTAATCTTCGGATGTAAAGATGGCCCAGTTTATCCGTTCAAGTTGTTAAAATTAGTAGGCAGCTATTGGTCCTACATGCATGCCACGGATAGTCTTAATTGCTGGTTTTGAAGCGTTTAATACACAGCTGTATCAGCAGGCGGCGAATTTGGCTCAAAAGCGCTGCTCTGAGTTGGACATTCGGGTATTTTGCGATCGCGACCTCACTACCCAAGCCGAAACCATTGCAGCGGCCCTAGACGGGGCCGCTGTTTTCTTTGCCAGCCTCATCTTTGACTACGACCAGGTTCTATGGTTACGAGAACGTGTCCAGACGATTCCCATTCGTCTAGTCTTTGAATCGGCCTTAGAACTCATGGCCCTTACCCAGCTGGGCAAGTTTGTGATTGGCGAAAAGCCAAAGGGCATGCCTAAACCGATCAAATTTATTCTTAGCAAGTTTGGCAGTGGTAAGGAAGAGGATAAATTAGCTGGGTATATTAGTTTTTTAAAGGTTGGACCGAAGCTTCTAAAGTATATTCCTGCTCGTAAGGTCCAGGATTTGCGCAACTGGCTAATTATCTACGGCTACTGGAATGCAGGCGGCACTGAGAATGTGGCATCCATGCTGTGGGTATTGGCCGAGAACTATTTAGGTCTCACCGTAGGAGAGATTCCTGCGGTGATCGAAACGCCCAATATTGGTTTATTACATCCAGATTATGAAGGCTATTTTGAATCACCAAAGGCTTATGTTGAATGGTATGAGACTTTGACTTCGCTCAGTCTAGGCCAACCACGTGTGGGTATTCTTCTATATCGCAAACATGTCATTACCAAGCAAGCGTATATCCCCCAGCTGATTCGCTACTTTGAGGAAGCGGGGCTAGTGCCAGTACCCATTTTTATCAATGGTGTAGAAGGTCATGTGGCGGTGCGAGACCTGATGACCACTGGCTATGAACAGACGCAGCGAGCCCTAGGTAATGTAGAATGCGCTTCTCTATCCAAAGAAGCGGTGCAGGTGGAAGCCATTGTTTCCACCATTGGCTTCCCTTTGGTAGGCGGTCCGGCAGGCTCTATGGAAGCAGGACGACAGGTGGCCGTGGCTAAAAAGATTCTGGGGGCTAAGAATGTTCCTTATTTTGTTGCCGCGCCGCTGTTAATTCAAGATATTCATTCATGGACACGCCAGGGAATTGGTGGTCTGCAAAGCGTAGTTCTGTATGCGCTACCGGAACTGGACGGCGCGATTGATCCAATTCCATTGGGTGGTTTGGTGGGCGATCAGATTTATCTGGTGCCAGAGCGGGTGCGCAGGCTAACAGGACGAGTAACTCGTTGGATTGAGCTAAGACGGAAGGAGCGATGCGATCGCAAACTTGCCGTTATCCTCTACGGCTTCCCCCCTGGCTACGGAGCAACCGGCACCGCCGCATTGCTCAATGTGCCTAAGTCTCTCTTAGCTTTCTTGCAGGCATTAAAAGCACAGGGATATCAGGTGGGAGAGCTACCAGACGATGGCGAGCAAATTATTGACTGGGTTAAAGCCGCTGATGACGAAAATCAGTGGCTGGTTCGTAAACAGGAATGGAAAGATTTAAGAGCAGACAGCGATGATAGGCTACCCGAGATGTCGGTGCCAACAACTGTCAACGTGCGAACCCTAGAAAAATGGCTGGGATATTTAAAGACTGCCAAAATTGAGAACCAGTGGCAGTCTTTAACCAAAAGCGGCATTAAAACCATTGGAGAAGACTTTCATGTCGGTGGCATTTGGCTAGGTAACATCTGGATTGGGGTGCAGCCACCGCTAGGTCTGGCGGGAGACCCGATGCGGCTGATGTTTGAGCGAGATTTAACACCGCACCCCCAGTATGCTGCATTTTATAGCTGGCTACAGCAAGACTTTCAGGCGGATGCCGTGGTGCATTTTGGTATGCATGGTACCGTAGAGTGGTTGCCGGGGTCTCCGTTGGGCAATACAGGCTATTCCTGGTCAGATATTCTGTTGGGAAATCTCCCCCACTTGTATGTCTATGCAGCCAATAATCCATCGGAGTCGATTTTAGCCAAGCGACGCGGCTATGGCGTACTCATCTCCCACAATGTGCCCCCCTATGGTCGAGCCGGGTTGTACAAGGAACTCATGACCCTGCGGGAGCTAATTGCTGAGTTTCGAGAAGATCCCAAAGCCAATCGCGTTTTACAGGATGCGATTCTGACCAAGATTGCCGACACAGGTCTGGCAACAGATTGCCCACTGCCAGAGCTAAAGGCTCAAGGGCTAGAGTTTACCCCTGAGCATGCAAAGCTGTTTAGCAATGCCATATTAGACCAGTACTTTGTCACTGTTTATGAGTATCTGCAAGTTTTAGAAAATCGTTTATTTTCAAGTGGTTTACATGCCTTAGGCCAGACTCCAACCGTAGATAATATCGGTGGCTATCTTGCCGCCTACTTTGGAGAACGACTGTCACCTGAGCTGATAGAACAAATTGCAGCTGATACTCTGCCAGAGACTCCTGTAATTGAGGCATTGGCTAAACAATATCCGACTGATGAACCCTTAACAGCCGCACTTTTAGAAGAGGCCATACTTATTCGTCAGGGGCTGACGCAAACGACTGATGAACTCACAAATCTGTTGCGGGGGCTAAATGGTGAATATATTCCCCCAGCCCCCGGTGGAGATTTACTACGGGATGGTCCAGGAGCACTACCGACAGGCCGCAACATACATGCGCTGGACCCCTATAGAATGCCGTCGCCCGCCGCCTATGAGCGGGGTCGCGCCATTGGACGTAAGCTGTTTGCCCAGAGTCTAGAAGACTCAGGTGAGTACCCTGAAACTGTGGCGGTTATGCTGTGGGGTTTGGATGCCATTAAGACTAAGGGAGAGTCTCTGGGAATTTTATTAGAGCTGGTCGGGGCAGAACCTGTTAAAGAAGGGACGGGCAGGATTGTACGCTATGAACTAATGCCGCTGGAGCACATGAACCACCCGCGCATCGACATTTTAGGAAATTTGTCAGGGATTTTTCGAGATAGCTTTGTCAATATTATTGAGCTGTTGGATGATCTGTTTCTTAGAGCAGCTGAAGCAGACGAGCCTGAAGCACAAAACTTTATTCGAAAACATGCGTTAGCACTCAAAGCCCAAGGAATCGAAAATGTCTCGGCAAGACTATTTTCAAACCCGGCAGGAGACTACGGCTCGCTGGTGAATGACCGAGTAGTGGATTCTAACTGGGAGTCAGGGGATGAGCTGGCGGACACATGGCGCGATCGCAACGCCTTTAGCTACGGTCGTGGGGATAAAGGGCAAGCCCGCCCAGAGGTGCTCAACACTCTGCTACAAAGCACCGGTCGCATTGTGCAGCAAATTGATTCAGTCGAATACGGTCTTACTGATATTCAGGAATATTATGCCAATACCGGTGCTCTCAAAAAAGCGGCAGAACAAAAACAGGGTAAACGGGTTACCGCTAGCTTTGTGGAGAGTTTTTCTCAGGACACCACACCACGCAAGCTAGAAGATGTGTTGCGAATGGAATATCGTACTAAGCTGCTCAACCCCAAATGGGCAGATGCGATGGCAGACCAGGGCTCTGGCGGTGCCTATGAAATTTCTCAGCGGATGACGGCTCTCGTTGGCTGGGGCGGCACAACCGGCTTTCAAGACAACTGGGTTTATGACCAAGCAGCACAAACCTACGCCCTAGATGAAACCATGGCCAATCGTCTGCGAGAAGCCAATCCAGAAGCGTTTCGTAATATTGTCGGGCGCATGATTGAAGCCAACGGTCGCGGTTTGTGGCAGACAGAGGAGGAAACCCTGGAAAGGCTACAGGATCTTTACGATATCGCCGACGAGACACTGGAGGGGGTGGAGCTATAATTTGACCATGAAATCACCATTTCCTGGGATGGATCCCTACCTAGAAAATTCAGAGTTGTGGCCAGCGGTCCACAACCGGTTGATTGTGGCTATCGCTGATGAGCTGGTGGAGCATTTAAGCGAAAAATATCGCGTTGAAATTGAGAAGCGCACCTACTTTGGTGATGAAGATGGTGTGCTGGTAGGAATTCCAGATGTGGCTGTTGCAACTCGTAAGACAGCTCAGGTTACGGATACTGGTGCAGTCCTTGCATTACCTGTAGAACCTGAACAGGTGACCGTTCCTATGACAGCAGAAGTCAATGAACGGTACTTAGAGATTCGTGAGGTTGCGACCGGTCGAGTGGTTACAGTCATTGAGCTACTGTCACCGAAGAATAAGCGTTCTGGTGAAGGGCGCGTTGCCTATGAGCGTAAACGTAATCAAATTCTTAGTAGCACAACTAATCTGGTAGAAATTGATTTGCTCATGGGTGGCAGACCGTTTCCGATGGTGAGTAAAAACCTGAATGACTATCGTATATTGGTCTGTCCTGGTGCTCAGCGACCGATGGGGAATCTGTTTGCCTTTGGTTTGCAGCAATCTATTCCACCCGTGCCGATTCCGTTACTCCCTGGAGAACCAGATGTCTTACTAAGGCTTCAGCTATTGCTCAATCAGGTCTACAAAAAGGGCCGATATCATTTGGCTATCGACTATGGCCAATCGCCTAGTCCTAAACTGACCCAGGCAAATCAGCAGTGGGTGTTGAAACTAATAGAAGATCGAGAACTAACTAGCTAACATTCCCCTAGCAGTATTGATAACACAAACTCTCTTATGGTGAGGCTTATCCGAACATTCATTTCTGCTGGATTTGCGTTAACAGTGGCTATTCTCCCCATAGCCTGTACCCCACAGCAAAACATTCAACAAACCGTTAGCCAAACTCAACAAGACTCCCCATGGCAGGAGGTTGGCCAGCTACCAACACCTCTAGAATCTCACCAAATGCTGATGCTGGGTGACTATGGGTATGTGATTGGTGGTTGGAATGAGACTAAGGGCATTCATGAGGATGTCTTTTTTACCCCGCTAACGTCAGATGGGACGTTTGGTAGCTGGCAAAAAACAACAGCTCCTTTGCCCCTAAAACTGCAGCATCACATGGCAGTTATCCATAATGGTGCCGTGTATGTATTTGGTGGAGACAATGGGGTTTGGGACGTGAGTCAGGTCACCCGTCGAATTCTTCGGGCTGTGCCTACTGATGAGGGTGACATTACTGAGTGGGTCGACGTAGGGGAACTACCGGAGCCACTAACCATTCATGCGGTGACTAGCCTCGATGATCAGATTTATATTGTGGGTGGAAGCAACACATTTCGACCAGGCAATACTACGGTAATCGACAAAGTTTTTACGGCAACTGTTGCTGATAATGGTACAGTGGGAGAGTTTCAAGAGTTAGCACCGTTTCCAACACCGGTTGGTTGGGTGACAGCAACAACTGTAGATAATCGAATTTTTGCAGTTTCTGGAACAGCGCAGTTTAGACCCAGTCAGCTGCTGGACCAGGTTTGGGTGGCAGATATTCAACCGGATAAAACACTGTCAACCTTTGAACCGGTGGGAACGATTACGGCCAGGCAGCGCCATGCCACTGTATTGGTAGATAGAACACTGGTTGCGATCGCAGGCGGTGCGGCTAATCAAGTCTTATCGACAGTAGAATCAGCTGAAGTCGATGCCACAGGCAATGTAGGTCCCTGGACAGAGCTGCCCGCATTACCCGAAACCCGCTATGCCCATGCTGCCTTTGTCCACGACAACAACATTTATGTCTCAGGCGGTTTTATAAAATATGGCAGCACTGAGACTAGCACCAAGATATTTAAGCTAGCACTATAGCCATGTCTATAAAGATACAATAGCCAATTCTAGAAAACTACATATCCCAAAGTGCTGCGAGCGTATAAGGTCCGCCCTCCACCTGCCAGATGGTGCCATCAACATAGCGACGGTTTAGATCGAGGTCCGCTATTGTTTGCATCTCGGCATCAGTAAGCGATACCTCAGCAGCAGCCAGGTTTTGGTTAATCCGGTCTGGATTAACCGACTTAGGAATTATCGCCGTGCCTCGATGGATAGCCCAGCTAATCAACACCTGTGCAGGTGTGGCCCCATGGTCTTTGGCAATCGATGCAATCGTTAAATTTTCTAGCAGTACTGGTTCATCGTCTGCTTTTAAGCTGTCAGGACGATCGGAGGAACCCAAGGGAGAATAGGCCGTGAGATGAATATTCTTTTCACGACAAAACTCTAACATCGAGGGCTGTTGCAAATAAGGATGCAGCTCAATCTGGTTCATTTCAGGCTTAAGCCGCGCATTTTCTAGCAAATCCTGCAGTTTTGCTGTACTAAAGTTAGAAACACCAATGTGGCGACACAGACCCTCATCGGCCAGTACTTCCATCTCACTCCAGGTTATTAGGATAGGCAGCACTTCAAGGGAGATTAATTTTTCTGGCGTCAGCGGAAACTTGGCTGCTTTTTTCATCGCCACGGGCCAGTGGACGAGATACAAATCTAGATAGTCTAGCTGTAGATTTGAGAGGGTTTCCTTAAGGGCGGGCCGTACATCCTCAGGTGCATGGGAATCATTCCACAGCTTGGATGTAATCCACATCTGTTCACGGGTAACCACACCCTCACTAAATGATTCTGACAGGGCGCGACCTATTTCTGCTTCGTTGCCATAGATGTGGGCACAGTCAATGTGGCGATAACCTGCGGCAATGGCTACTTTAATGTCCTTGTAAACGTCTCCTGGTGCAGACTTCCAGGTTCCTAATCCTAAAATTGGCATCTGGTCGCCATTTTTGAATTTGAGTGTAGTTACCATCTGTCTGCTCCAGATTATGAAGATTTTGAACCCTGTCTTTTCATCAAAGTAGCAAGGAAAATCAAATTTGCGTCAAATTCGACCTTTAATTCTAAGATTCAGTCAACTGGTGAGTTGATTTATGAGTGTTGCTGATCTCACGAGTAAATGGGAGTAGTTTGTCTCTATCTCTTTCTGTAGGCTTTAGGTGTCATACCTGTAACTTGTCGAAACACTTTACCTAATATCGTGCTCTAAATGAGCATCAATATAATCGAGAACGCGCAGCAGCTGATTTTGAGGTAAGCCCTCCTCATACCTTGACACATGGGGCGTTGCTGTTGTGTGCTTGTGCCAAGTTAGATAATGGACAAACACTATGACTACCTGCCCGTTGATATGGGTGATTATGGGTGTTGCTGGATCGGGAAAAACTGTCATGGGTCGGCTGCTGGCCGAGCGATTAGAAAGTGACTTCTTAGAAGGTGATCGACGACATCCGTTGCCTAATGTGCTAAAAATGCGATCGCAGCGCCCCTTGGAAGATGAGGATCGTCGCCGGTGGCTCTTAGAACTAGAAGAGGATATGCGTCGGGCCATTGCTAAAAATCGAGAAACTGTGCTGACATGCTCAGCCCTCAAGGCATCTTACCGAAAACAGCTCACTGCCTTAAAAAGGGTTCAGTTAGTCTGGCTGGATGTACCCAAAGCAGAACTGCACAGACGGCTGGTGCGACGCTCAAACCACTACATGAAGTCTGACATGCTTGAAAGTCAGCTGGCTGCCTTTGACCCCATTGGTGCAGACGAAAATGTCATCACTCTCGATGGTCGGCTGGTCCCTGCTAAGATTGTCGACGAGCTACTAAATCAAGCTACCTGGCTATTTCCAGAGCTAGACAACCCTTGGTGGCAGAGAATGGGGACCAGCTAATATCAAAAAATCGCGGTGTGACGTCCTATGAAAACTGATTTTAACTGTCCGGTCTGCAACAGCATGCAGTGGCAAAATGGTGAGACATTTTTGTATGCAAAGACCGATGGAGAGCGTCCCTACAGCAAATATGCGTCCCTGTTGCGTAAACTCAAGCTGTTCTGGAGAATACTTATTTTTGCCAGACCAGAAAGACAGACGCTCAGATGTAATTCTCTCAATACCTATGAGAAATTAAGAAGTAAAGTCCTGTTTGACGTCTGGTTTAAGGATAAAAAAGACGAGATTGAGCTGCAGTCCTTGGTGTGTCATAGCTGTGGGTTTATCTGTTACACCCCCCGCCCAGATGACAACGATATCAGCGAGAAATATGCGTATCTAAACCGGCATTACGGTAAACCCTCAAACTCCCACCCTGTAACCCAAGATGTAGAAAGAGCTGAGCGAATCTATCGACAGTGTATGGAGTTTACCAATAAGGCTCAGCTCAATGTTTTAGACTATGGTGGCGGCGATGGCAGATTACTCATGCCGTTTCAAAACGATGGCCATAGCTGCTTTGTTGTTGACTATTATGAGTTTCCCATAGCCGGTATTACCAAGCTGGGAAATGACATTCAGGATGCTCAAATAGATAGAAAATTTGACATCATCATCTGTAGTCACGTGCTTGAACATGTTAGTGATGTCTCTAATCTTCTCACTAGGTTAAAAGATTATCTAAAGGACGATGGTATTTTATACGGGGAAGTCCCCCAAGAGGTCTGGGCAGGTTTGAGAATTGATCCAGATCCGGTGACCCACATTAACTTTTTCACAAAGAACTCATTCCTAAATCTGTTTCTTGTTCATGGGTTTGAAATTCTGGCCAGTAAACGGCTCATTTCTAATTTTGGAGCATCTGCTTTAGAAGTTGTTTGGGCAATTGTGAGACCAAACCAATCACAGAACCATAATCTCTTACCGGTTGATACTGAGGAGATGCTATATCCCTCAAGAGCTTATAGTCTAAAGCGGTTATATGGTGTGTTTGTTGAACCAAAACTAAAGAAGCTACAGCAGAGTCGTATAAAGTAACCGTCGAATAGTCCCTAAGGATTGCTGGCTCATAAAGATTGAGTGTGCCTAATTTGCGTAGGGATTAACAACTGCTCGTGACCTAAACCCGGACACCTGTACTCAGTCATTATTGAAAATATATACTATTTATAGTACTTGCGATATCATGAATTATTAGCTGGCTTTAATAGAAGCCATAGCTAACTAATTTAGCTACCGTTTAGCATTTTCTCAATGGTTAACCCTTGCAAAGGGGGTGAAGTAGTCGATAAAATCGTTATTAAATAAGCATTTTAAGAAATTGCTGCTAACTATTTAAGATTAAGCCCTTGACCGATATAGCAACTCTAAATAAGAATGAGTATCAATCTTAGCGGTGCGAACTGACAAGTCAGTGCTGGAGCAATTGCATGTCCTTCTATTCCAATGACGTCTGGAAAGCTGAGCTCAATGCCCGAGGCTATCGCTCTACACCTCAGCGTCAGAAAATCCTCAATATTTTTCAGACCCTAACCCAAGGAAATCATCTGAGTGCCGAGGATCTCCATGATGTTTTGAGGGATGAAGGTGAGCGTATCAGCCTATCGACGGTCTATCGAACACTGCATTTATTGGTATATATGGGTCTGCTGAGGGAATTGGAATTGGCTGAAGGACATAAGCATTACGAACTTAATCGTCCCCTGCGGGATCATCACCACCACCTGGTGTGTGTGCAGTGTGGGCAAACCTTAGAGTTTCAGGAAACTCATATTGATCGTATCGGTCAGGGACAGGCAGATAGCTCTGGCTATCATGTTCTAGACTGCCAGCTGATGCTTTATGGAATTTGTCCTAGCTGTAAAGGGCGGGGCAAATCCTCAGAGTATAGTGGTAACTAATTGGAACTATTCTTAACAAATTTGACATCACACCTAACGTATTGAGCTGAAGCTTTTTGAGGATATAGCTTCAGCTTTTTTAGTATTCAGTTATCGAGACCTATTCCTATTTAGCCAAAAGTACTCTATACTGACTTCGAAGCTTATTGAGACAGATGCTCAATAGAAAAGCAAATTTAAGAGGTTTGCACATGGCTACGACAAGTTTGTTTGATGGTGCCATTATCAGCAAAGCTGAGGATGATGAAGTGTTTAACTGCCCTGCTATGAATCATGGGCGATGTCTCTGCTGCTGGTTTATTTGAGATATTCGCGTTGTTGTTACCCAGGTTGTTTAAATATCCATCAACAGCCGCTAATTAGATTGTTGCGTTAAGAGTAAATGTCTATGTCTTATCTTCCTTCTGCGTTGTGGTTGACGGTTAGCCCCAGTCTTAAGCGCTTTGACCAAAGGCTATTGTGTCGTTTGTCAAAACGGGTTTCAATCGCACGTTGGGAATACATACAAACTGTAGATGAGCCTTGCTCTCTAGAGATTGCTGTGGGTTTACTACATGAGTATTTACACAATAAAGTTTCCTCTGCAAACAGACGAGTAGATCTTGTTGGCCACGGTCTTAGTGGTATTGTTGGCTGGCTTTATGCGCAGCGTTATCCAGAACATATTAGGTCGCTGACACTGTTGTCAGTGGGTGCAAGACCGGCTGTAAATTGGCACGCTCATTACTATGCATTACGTCAGCTTTTACCCTGCGGTCGTGACATGGTGTTAGCTCAAATGGCTCGCATGTTGTTTGGTCCGCGCAGCTGCGACATTACCCGCGTGCTTGTGCAGATGCTAGAGCAAGATTTAGATGCAGGGTTAGCACTGCATTCGTTGGTTGAGTGTCAAGAGATTGAGTCGACTAAAATTCAGCCACCCTTATTGGTGTGTCGAGGAGCCTATGACGCTGTAGTCGATACGGCAGATCGCTGGCAGCCCCTACTTAAGCAAAGTGATCGGGTGTGGACTTGCCCTCAGGGACACCACTTTTTTCACTTCGATCAGCCCCGTTTAGTGGAATCTGCCATTCTTAATCATTGGCAACAGGTTGAACAGTTTAGTTGTGCTGCTGCTGTGCTCAACCATTAATCAGATGGCTACACCACTGTTGTAACTCTCATACCCACTATGTCTTCACCGTTGTTACACCCCGACTATCGATTTAAGCGTCGCGATCGCATCTCTATGGATACCTGTACCCTCTGGCAGGTTCACTCTGGGTTAGTGCGTACCGTTACCTGGAGCGAGGACGGTGAAATTGTTGTTCTTGGTTTGTGGAGCCCGGGGAGTGTTATCGGAGTTCCCGTCAGTCAAGTAGAACCCTGTGAGATTCAGTGTTTAAGCGCGGTAGAACTCTCTCGGTTACCGATGGACTTTCCTCTAACCGTTGAGATGTTGCTAAAACATACCGCTCAAGTCAATCGGCTGCTACAGATCATGCACTGTCGTCAAGTACAAGAGCGGCTACTGCAGTTTATTTGTTGGCTAGCCGAGAACTTTGGTCAACCCGCTAGCTACGGTCGTTTGATCAACGTGAGACTGACCCATCAAGAAATCGCTGAAACCATTGGTACATCCCGTGTAACGATTACTCGGTTTATTAAACAATTAGAAGCCGCTGGGCTAATGCGCTGGTCTGGTCGAGAACGATTTGTGAGTAATGAGGCGCTTAAGGCTCACCAAAGAGAATTGATGATTGCCTAACCCAGTCATCATAAAGAGGTCCATAACGGTCCGTAACGCGTTAGCGCCTGTGTTGATTTACCTCAACACAGGCTTTTTTGCGTGGTTTTTGAGCACAACAGCCTTTGAGGTCGATCCAAAAAATTGTAGGTCGTCAAAAACGTTACCATTTGTAATTGACATTGATTCTTGATTAATGCAATTAATATGACTACATTAATGGAGAGCAACAATGAGAAAACCAAAGACTGTTGAGCTGTTTTTGTCCCTGGGACTAACAATGACGTTAGTCGGCTGTGCGGGGGCGACAAATACTGACGAGACGGCTGCTGCTACAGCCCCGTCTGAAGATACGGTTGTTGCCGAAGGTGGAGAAGGTGGAGAAGGTGGAGAAGGCGGAGAAGGTGGAGAAGGTGGAGAAGGTGCCGAATATAGCGCTGGTGAGCAAGCAAATGCTGATTTTCAAGATCAGCTGAGTGGAGCAGATCTGCTAGGTGCGCTCCAAGAAGGCGGTCACGTTATCTACTTCCGCCATGCGCAAACTGAGCGTGACTATGCTGATCAGGCTGACCCCAACATGGACCTCAATGACTGTGAAACTCAGCGTAAACTCAACGACGTGGGTATCCAGCAGTCGAGAGATATTGGTGCGGCCTTTACCGAAAAAGAAATTCCGGTGGATGATGTAATTGCCAGCGATTATTGTCGGGCATGGCAGACGGCAGAACTGGCCTTTGGGCGATACGAAAATGACTCTAGCTTAAACTTTTTGCCATTCGAAGAGTATACCGATGCGCAAGTTGAAGAAATGAGGGCGAATGTAATGCCTCTTCTGACAGAGGTGCCAGAGAGCGGTCAAAATACCGTCATTGTTGGTCATGATGATATTTTTGAGGCCGCAACCGGCATTTACCCTGCGCCTCAAGGATTGGCCTATGTGCTAACCCCTGATGGTCAAGGTGGGTTTGAACTTGTTGCCAATATGCTGCCTGAAGAGTGGGCAGATCTCTAACCCAGTAGTCCGTCCCAGAGCAAATTCAACGGGGTCTGCTTTCTCTATGAAATTTGCTCTGGATAAATTGACATTAAATGGCAACTATATGATGGGCGAAAAATACATTAGTTAAACTTATTACTATTGTCAACTGCACCTAAATAAGCACTTGCGTGGCTAAACTGCTGTGAGCTAAAGATTCTAAGCTTTGACGCATTTATATAGAACTTAAATCCACGTTTTCTTTATTGGATATTGATGTCAATAAGTTTCTGTGGGATAATCTTGCTAAATCTGTGAAATTACTGAGAGTAAAGTTCGATAGCGTCTTTATCTTTCAGCAATATGGCGTTTAGCTGTCAATATTTCATTGTCATCGAGCGTCATAGCAACTGCTCTTGGTTTACAGAATGCTGTATCTCCTATCATCTTGATTTTTCAAAACGCCATGGACGATGTTCGAGTCGTTTTTTTCTTTCATCTACAGAGAGCGGCGGCTGCACAGAATGATAATTAATCCTAATAAAACGACGAGTTTTATGGCGTTGTTCGCCTGTAGTCACCAAAAGGATCGGAATCTATGAAATTTTCACGACGTTCTCTCTTGATTAGCGGTGCCGGTTCAACCGCCGCGTTTGCAGCAACTCAGGTCTTCTCTCCCAAGCGTGGTTTAGCTCAAACAGGTGAGGTTAATCTGTATTCGTCTCGGCACTACAATACCGATGACAAGCTGTATCAGGATTTTACTGAGCGTACTGGTATTCGTGTCAATCTGCTAGAAGGCAGTGCTGATGAGCTGTTGGCGCGTCTTAAAGCAGAAGGCGATCGCAGCCCGGCAGATGTGTTTATGACAGTGGATGCAGGACGGCTGTGGGCGGCTGATCAAGAGGGTATCTTTACTCCCGTTTCCTCTAGTGTTTTAGAAGAACGTATCCCTGCAAGCCTGCGTCACCCAGAGGGCCACTGGTTTGGTGTCAGCAAGCGGGCACGGGTGCTGATGTATAACAAGGATCTTGTTGATCCGTCTGAACTCTCGACCTATGAGGCATTAACCGATCCTCGCTGGCGCGGACAGATTTTAACTCGCACCTCTACCAACATCTATAGCCAGTCGTTAACAGCGTCTATGGTGGCGGTGCACGGGGTAGCCGACACCGAAGAGTGGGCTGACGGTCTAGTAGCGAACTTTGCTCGTGACCCAGAAGGAAACGACCGGGCTCAAATCGAAGCCGCCGCCGCGGGGATTGGGTCGATTGCGATCGCAAACACCTATTATCTCCCCCGCTACGCCAAAGATGAGGACCCAGCTCAGCAAGAGATCTTTAAAAAGCTTGGCGTGTTCTTCCCCAACCAGGGCGAAGACGAGCGAGGCACCCACGTTAACATCAGCGGTGCAGGTGTGGTTCAATCTGCACCCAACCGCGAAAACGCCATCCGATTCTTGGAATTCCTGTCTAGTGACAGTGCCCAAGCATTCTTTGCCCAGGGTAACAACGAATATCCAGTTGTTGAGGGTATTCCGATTGATCCAGTGGTGGGTGAATTTGGTACATTCAAGGCCGATACTCTCAATGTAAATCAGCTAGGAGAGAATCAACCTGAAGCTGTCCGCATTATGGATCGCGCTGGCTGGGTCTAATGTAGACCCCCAATAAGTTCGAATATTCGAGGTTCCTCTTCTCGAAAGTCCCCGATATACCCACAAAGGTATATCGGGTTTCTTGGTTTGAAAGATCCCACACAGAGGATGTTCTGCCCCTAGATTCAGAGAGAACTCTAGACTGTGAGGTTTAACCCTGACTACTGGCTCCCAGAGCCTGTAACTCTTCTTGCGTAACAATACGAGTCGTAATAATATAAATGGCTGTTTTTAACCCTTCTCCAAACACATTGAGATATTTCACTTCAGTCTCGGGGTTATCGGGTAAGCGCATTTCATAAATTCTGTGGTTGCGCACGTCAGAATCATCGTTACCAAGGTAACGAGTTAATACATAGCCCTGGGCTTCTAGATTGTCTCTAATCTCCTGCACCGCATCCACATAGTTTTGCCCCTCTGCCATACGACAGTTTTCTAAGCCATAACAGCCCACCTGTGAGCCAGCTAAATGGGGAAAGTCGTTGCTAAATTGAAATGCAATACCGGCTTCAGGTTCGCTAGTCTGCGGGTCTACATCTTCATTTTCAATCGTCTGTTCTATTGGATCATCTGCAGGCTCATCTTCAAGAGCGGTAACCGTATTGTCAATGACAGGTTCATATATCTCAGGTATATTTTCTGGCACCTGAACGGGCGATGGAGGTTCAACGACTTCGGGAACTGGGGCGGCGGCTGGTATCTCAGGCAAAACAGGTAGCGTTGTAAGTGCGATCGCACCGCTTTCCTCAGCTACGACCTCTGGCTCGGGGTCTGCTGACTGCAATTGGGGCATAGGCAACAGCAGCAGCCCCCCATGCAGCGCCATCGACAGCACAATAATGCCCCTCAGCCCAATGGGAAATCGCTGCGGCAGGCGAGGTTTAACCGACGTCATTAGGCTGAAAATTTTGGGCGATTAACTCTGGTACCTGCTTAGGCTTAACATTGCTGTACCGCTGCTTTTGAGGCATCATAACCACATTGGGGCCAGCTTTACATTTGTCCATACAGCCCGTGAGCTTGATGTCGACAGCATCCGTGAGGCCACAGTCTGCCAGAGTAGCCTCAACCTCTCTACATACTTGAGCTGCCCCTCGCTTACGGCAGGTCGATTTCTGACAGATTAAAATTTTTGGCTTTTTGCCCTTTGATTTAGCGGGTACTGTCTGAGCTGGAACAGCTGTCGGCTGATCTATCCGAACTACTTCCCTAGCCTTTAGCTTGGGTTCACCCGTTTCTTTATCGACAGACTGCTCACCCACCACACGAACCCAGTCCCCTACTTGCAGATAGCGAAATAGCATCAGCCGCAGTGACTTGGACAGCTTAATCGCATGCTGTTCATGGGCATTCCGCAGACTCAGATATTTAAAGGGGGACTTATTCCCCGCCATGAATCCTTCGAATTCACCTTCCAGGCAGAAGGACTGCTTACTCTTAGCCATATCGTCAGCCTGCGTAGCTTACTACAGCTAGTCTATCTTAAGTTTCTACGCTTATTGAGACCAGTTCCTCTATAGTTAGACTGATTAACTCTAGGACATAATCCTATTAGAAAAACCTATTTAATAGGGATACCGTGGTCAAAAATGATCGATGCTAGCCAAACCCCCTAGAAATAAGGGACTACGGCAGTCCAAGTATTCCCTATTACATTAAGCTCTATGACTATGTTTAAAAAAATTACTGTGCTTCTTGACACTTATTTTCATTTGATGTTCAATTGAAGCTGAGAATACTTTTCAAATACAGGTACAAAAAAACCTCCCCAAAGGGAGGCTAATCTTTATTTGAAGTGTTTTTCAGTCCAGCTAGTTGTTGTTCATCACAACTAGTGTGTCATTCGCCAGGAAGTGGTGGAGGTGATAGGCCCGTTCTTCTGTCTTTAGCAGGATCGTCTCATATAAATGCCGTGTGGCTCGATCTCCCAGACTTTCTGCCTGGGCTGCCTGACGACGCAAAACAGTGATTATTGCCTGCTCTCCAGTCAGGTCGTTTGTAACCATCTGACGGCACCGATAGATGCCATCGGGTTCTGGTGTAAAGCAGCACAGTTCGGCTAGTTTGCTAAAGCTGGCAACGGGGACTCCACCCAGGCCATCCAGACGCTCACCAATGTCGTGAACATGCTCTTTAACCTGGTCGTAGCTCTCTTCAAAATAGTTGTGGAGCTGATAAAATTCGGCCCCTTCACCCCCAAGTGAAGCCTTTTGTTCTTAATGTACCTTGGCCGAAAGGCTGCCCACCGGGAATTTCGTTCTTTCCCAATGGGTGCCGGTATTTGTTTCCCTAATTCCGACGCCTTTTTCTTTAAGTTGGCAAAGGGGGGTACCCATTGCAGATAGGCTAACCTGGGTAAATTCTTTAAAAGG
>JBHJIV010000247.1:0-14963 GCA_050043105.1 Leptolyngbyaceae cyanobacterium
TCATTGAATTATCGAACACCCGATGAAATTTATTATGAACATGACTTGAGTGTGTAATACTCGTTGAACGTGTAGAACGTGTGTAATTTTTTCAGAGCTTAGTTGCCCTTCAAAACTGTCTAAGCTTTGGGGTCCACTTCAAAAAACCTCTATTTTGATGTGTTAGTTGAATATGCGAAGACCGCACCCGAAGACATTCTGATCAAAATTACCATTGCAACCCGAGGCTCTGAGGCCAAAACGCTAACAGTGTTAATCACACTTTGGTTTCGCAACACTTGGAGTTGGGCAGAAAATGTCGAAAAACCAATACTCAAACTGGCAGAGACTCGATCAGGATTTAGCACTTTAGACGCTGTTCATTCTGACTTGGGCCATCGCTGACTTTACTTTCAGGGCAAAGATTTAGCGCAGAATTCTTCCATTCTGTTTACTGAAAATGAGACTATGACAAAACAGTTTTTGGGGCAGAAAATTCAACTTCCTCTGTTCAAAGATGCTTTCCATCACTATGTCATTCACAAAGAGACTGTCGCTATGAAATCTGCATTGACAGGAACTTTGGGGCAGCTCAGTAACAGAACTCTCTGTCACTAAAGTTAACTCAATGTCACTTCGGGCTAAGGGTATTTTCGAATCCGCTGCGAGATAGAGATGGAGCTTTCATGTGGCAGAGAGAAATAAGGGGGCGGCTTATCTCGTTCTCGTGTTAGCGCATATCCTCGAATCATTTTAGAGATGCTCTATGTCGGTCCTAGAAATCTATAGTTAAATTAACAAGATGAAGCGCTATAAATCGGCTAACCTTATAATCCAGACTCTACAGCTAGTGGCTAACCCAACACTTCAAGCTACAAAACCTGTGGAGTATACTTGTACTAAAAGCGGGCGCTTGCTATGTCCTTTGTCGGTCTGCACATCCACAGTGATTACAGTTTGCTCGACGGAGCAAGTCAGCTGGAGCCACTGGCCGAAAAAGCTGTCGAGATGGGTATGCCCGCCATTGCCCTTACCGACCACGGCCTTATGTACTGGGCCATTGAACTGATCACAACCTGCAATCAAGTAGGGCTCAAGCCCATCATCGGCAACGAGATGTACCTGATCAATGGGGACATCACCAAGCAAGAAAAACGCCCCCGCTACCACCAGGTAATCCTCGCCAAAAACACCCAGGGCTATAAAAACCTGGTTAAGCTCACCACCAAGTCCCATCTAGACGGTGTCCAAGGTCGCGGCATCTTTTCTCGCCCCTGCATCAATAAAGACCTGTTGGAGCAACACCATGAAGGGCTGATCGTTACCAGCGCCTGCCTTGGTGGTGAAGTGCCTCAGGCGATTATGCAAAATCGTTTGGATGTGGCTTATCGTGTTGCCAAGTGGTACAAAGACCTCTTTGGCGATGACTACTACTTAGAAATCCAAGATCATGGCTCGCCCGAAGACCGCATTGTAAATGTGGAAATCGTTCGCATCGCTCGTGAACTGGATATTAATATCATCGCGACTAACGACTCCCACATTATTTCTTGTATCGATGTAGAGGCTCACGACGCACTGCTCTGCATTCAAACTGGCAAGCTAGTCACCGAAGATAAACGTCTGCGCTACAGCGGTACCGAGTACCTAAAGTCTGCTGACGAAATGCGCCGCCTCTTTCGCGATCATCTGCCCCAGGATGTCATTGACGAAGCGGTTGCCAACACTGTCGAAGTGGCAGAAAAGGTCGAAGGCTACGATATTCTGGGCAATCCCCAGATTCCTAATTTTCCAGTGCCTGCGGGACATACTGGCGAAACTTACATGGCTAAAGTTTCCCGCGATGGTTTGCTTGAACGGTTAGAAATAGCTTCCTATGACGAAGCACCGCCGGAGTATCAAGCGCGACTGGAGTATGAAATCCAGATGATGCACCAGATGGGATTTGCTACCTATTTCCTGGTGGTGTGGGACTACATTAAGTTCGCACGAGATACAAAAATTCCAGTAGGGCCAGGGCGAGGGTCGGCAGCTGGTTCGCTGGTAGCCTACTGCATGGGAATTACAAATATCGATCCGGTTCACCATGGTCTACTGTTTGAGCGCTTCTTAAACCCCGAACGTAAGTCTATGCCTGACGTCGACACCGACTTTTGCATTGAAAAGCGGGAGAAGGTGATCGAGTATGTCACCGAGAAATATGGCAAAGACCATGTTGCTCAGATCATTACCTTTAACCGTATGACCTCCAAAGCGGTTCTAAAGGATGTGGCCCGTGTGTTGGATATTCCCTACGGTGAGTCTGACAAAATGGCGAAAATGATCCCTGTCGCTCGGGGTAAGCCCGCCAAGTTGAAGGTAATGATCGATCCTGAAAAAACGCCTGAGAAAGCGTTTCAGGAAAAGTATGAGAGCGGTGATTTAGTGCCAGGAACGGCAGTCACCTATCAGCGGTGGCTTGACATGGCTATCACCATTGAGGGGACCAATAAAACCTTTGGCATGCATGCAGCGGGCGTGGTGATCTCAGCAAAGCCATTGGATGAACTGGTACCGCTACAGCGCAACAACGACGGTGCAGTTATCACCCAGTACTACATGGAAGATGTGGAAGCGGTGGGTTTGCTGAAGATGGACTTTTTGGGTTTGCGCAACCTCACCATGATCCAAAAGGCGGTGGATTATGTAGAGCAGACCTGTGGCAAAACCCTGGATATGGATAAGGTTGCCTATAACGATCCGGCAACGTACAAGTTACTGGGCCGAGGAGAATTAGGCGGTGTCTTCCAGCTTGAATCTTCGGGCATGCGTCAGATTGTGCGTGACCTCAAACCGGATGGATTGGATGATATTTCGTCAGTTCTTGCCCTTTACCGACCAGGGCCATTGGATGCTGGCTTGATTCCGAAGTTTATTAACCGTAAGCATGGTCGGGAGCAAATCGACTATCCCCATGAACTGATTCAACCGATTTTGGAAGAGACCTACGGCATCATGATCTTCCAGGAGCAGATCATGAAAATTGCTCAGGATATGGCGGGATATTCTCTGGGAGAAGCGGATCTGCTGCGCCGTGCCATGGGTAAAAAGAAGCAGGCGGCGATGGATATGCATAGGGGCAAGTTCATTGAGGGGTCTGTAGCGAATGGTGTGCCTAAGAAAACTGTGGAAGCCCTCTGGGACCAGATGGTTAACTTTGCTCAGTACTGCTTTAACAAAAGCCATTCCATGGCCTATGGCTATGTCACGTTTCAGACGGCTTATTTGAAAGCCAACTATCCGGTTGAATACATGGCGGCGTTATTGACGGCCATCAGCGGCGACCAGGATAAGGTGCAGATGCACATTGCTAACTGCGGCAGCATGGGCATTGAAGTGCTACCGCCGGATGTGAACCGTTCTGGGGTGGACTTTACGCCGGAAGGGAAGAGAATTATGTTTGGGCTGTCTGCGGTACGTAATGTTGGTCTAGGAGCTATCGAAACGCTGATTGAGAGCCGTCAGGAAGATGGGCCATTTACATCTTTGCCTGAATTGTGCGATCGCATTGATCTCCGCGCTGTCAACCGCCGTGCCCTAGAAGCCTTGATCCACTCCGGAGCCCTTGACAGCCTCAACAACAACCGTCGCCAACTCAATGCAGACTTAGAATTTGTCGTTGACTGGGCTCAGTCCCGCGCTAAGGATCGCGAAATCGGCCAGGGCAATATCTTCGACATGATGCTTGGCGGTGGCGATACAGCCGCGACTCCCAGCAAGACAGGTAACAGTAATCATGCCGGGGCTTACGAAGCAGCCCCCAAAGCTCCGCCCATGGAAGAGTACGATCCTCAGGAACGGCTGCGCCTAGAAAAAGAGCTGTAGGGTTTCTATATCTCGGATCATCCGCTCAAGTCAGTTCAGCGCCCAGCAAGAATTTTGGCTCCCATCAGTCTGGCAGAGTTAGGCGATCAGCCTGAAAAGCTCACCCTCAGTGCTATTGTCATGATCAGCGCCATGAAACCCATCACCACCAAGAAAGGTGACAGCATGGCGATCCTTCAAATCGAAGATCTGAGCGGCCAGGCCGAAGCTGTTGTATTTCCTCGGTCCTATGCCCGCATCGGCATGCATATCAAAGCTGACGCCCGATTAATGGTCTGGGGTAAGGTTGACCGCCGAGATGATCAGGTGCAATTTATCGTCGATGATGCTGAACCCATTGAAGATGTACGCCTAGTGACCGTAGAGCTACCTCCATCCATTGCTGGAGATATTGTTCAGCAAAACCGCCTGCGGAACGTTATCCAAAATCAACAGGGTGAAGACAAACGCGAAGCCAAAATTCCTGTGGTTGCGATGATTACATATCAAGGGCACCGCCAGGTAGTACGTCTTGGGGCTCAGTTTCGTGTTAAAGACCCAGATCAAGCTGTTTTAGCTCTTAATGCAGCTGACTTCAAGGCTAAGGCGGCTCCGCTGGTGAGTGCTTAAACGAGCTTAAACGACAGTTGCAGTATGTAAAGATAGCTTTTAGCCTGGAATTTGGGGGCACATTTTTGAAGCCAACATAATCAGGATGCCTCCACATCTCAGGCTTTTAGCCTGGGATATTTATTGCGAAGGCTTAAATTTTTATCACTGACTAGTAGAGACAGTTAACCCGTACGGCACACTGACCCATAAGGGTTTGCTGTAGGGCTAAAAATTGAGTTATGGAACTAGACTATAAAGTCGCATTACGATGCGCCCATTTATCTAACGAGGTCTACAGAGACTTTAACGACCGGCTTCGCTTTAGCATGCGTCCCAATGTTATACCTAAATTATTTGATATTGGACGCACAGATACACAGGTTGCGCTGTTAGAAGATCCAGAAACTCAATGTGGCTACATTGGGTTTCGTGGCAGTGATGCTGATCGCGACTGGTTAACAAATTTAGACTTTTCCCGCTGGTCGGCTGTGACCGATGCTGTGCTGGATGATAAGCAGCTTGACTATCCAGATATCTATGCAGCCTCTAAATCTGGCGTAAAAATGCACTCTGGGTTCACCAAAGCCTATCTTGCCGTGCGTTCCGAAATTCATGATGTTATCCGTCAAAGTGAGATGACACGCTGGTTGGTTACGGGTCACAGTTTAGGAGGGGCCTTGGCTAAATTATGTGCCGTAGACCTGCAGTACAACTTTTCACCCCGCATCTCGGTAGAAACTTACACGTTTGGAGCCCCAAGGGTTGGTAATAAAGCTTTTACGGAGTCTTATAACCGACGTGTGCCAAATTCTTGGCGATTTGTAAATGGTAACGATGTTGTCAGTGGCTTGCCTCGTCGCTGGCAAAATTATCGCCATGTTGATAGTCGTATGAGGTTTAAGGTGAGATTTAGCTGGCGGATTATCTCTGGTAGTTTGCAGGACCATCGTATTGATCGATATATCGCTGCATTAACTAAACGAGCGGCCCAATAGTCTGAATACTAAGACATTCCTTGGTTTGATTTATGCCCACAGACGGCGGTGGTATATTCCGTGTAGATATTCAGTGCAAATTTCGCAGTCTATTGAGTCTGCCACCACATATGGCAAACCGATGAATGCTTTCATTGGTTTGCGCCACACATAGCTGTTGTTGTGTAAAGCTTTCAGCGCTCACGTGTGGCTTAAACTATGTGCGCAAACCTAGATATAAGGGGCAGTTATGAAAAAAACGGGGCGTCGCAGTAGCAACATCGAAGATCGCCGTGGCAGTACGAGTTCTCTTGTCGTTGGCGGTGGTGGTCTAGGTGCCTTGGTGTTGGCTGTAGTCTTTTCTCTGTTAACAGGAGATCCAGGTCCCATCTTGGACCAAGTTGCAGGACCCACGTCTCAGGTCCCTGCGCAACAAGGTCAAACATCTCCTGCAGAAGATGCCCTGGCTGATTTCACCTCAGTGGTACTAGCTGATACCGAGGATACGTGGAATCAAATCTTTCAAGAGGAATTTGGTCAACCTTACCAGGAACCTACGCTTGTTTTATTTTCGGGGTCTACTCAGTCGGCCTGTGGTCTAGGTCAGGCTGCTATGGGACCGTTTATTGCCCAGCTGATCAAAAGGTCTATATCGATCTGAGCTTTTATAGCGATCTACGTAACCGACATCAGGCTCCAGGTGACTTTGCTCAGGCATATGTCGTTGCCCATGAAGTCGGGCACCACGTGCAAAATATTCTTGGCATTTCCAATCAAGTACGCCAACTACAAAGCCGTGCCAGTGAAGCTGAAGCGAATCAGCTCTCAGTGCGATTGGAACTTCAGGCTGATTGTTTTGCGGGGATATGGGCTAACCGCGCAGATAAGGCCAGAGATATTTTGGACAATGGCGATATCGAAGAGGCTTTGAACGCGGCTAGTCAAATTGGTGATGACCGTTTACAGCAGCAGTCTCAGGGAATTGTAGTACCTGAATCATTTACCCACGGTAGCTCAGCCCAACGTATGCGCTGGTTTGAACAAGGACTGGCCACGGGGGATGTTGAGCAGTGCAATACCTTTGCTACCAATCAAATCTAGAAGGTCTCCAGGTTCCCGCCGCTATTTTTTTCGTAAGACATCAAAAAGCCTCCGTATTAATACGGAGGCTTTTTGATGTCGACGTAGCGGTCGTTGCAGGTAACTCTTGTTCAGCAAATACAAAGTTTTTGGTAGAAAGTAAAGCTGGGAAAAAGATATTGAAACTACCGAGGTGATTATTTGCTCAGTGAGGTTATCAAGGGTGAAGTATTATTTGATACTTGCTCTATCCTTGATATGAATAAGTCTACTTTGGTGTCTGGGGTTGCGATCGCAACTACTACACTCCTATCGTTTGCTGGCATGCTGTCACCAGCTCAAGCAGAGGTTCGGGTACTCGATTTTGAACGAGACGCCTCCGGTAAAACCCTCAATGAAGGTACTCGAATTGATGATGAATGGGCAGACTGGGGACTAAAAATTACCGGTAAGAACTATAAAACCGGGCGTAATAATGCCCCTCTTCTGCTGTATGACACCAGTAAATCTGGTGCAGATAATGACCTGCGCACAGGCTCAACCTGGGGTACCGTCAATCAGGGAAATGCCCTGATCATTCAGGAATATAACAATGGCAGTTATAACCTAAATACCCCTGATGACGAGGCGAAGGGCGGGCACGTCTGGTTCAAGTTCGAGCAAGAGGTTGGGTTTCAACAGTTCTCACTGCTCGATATTGATGATAACTTTGGCGATGCATCAGGTACTCAAGTCCGAGTTATTGGTAAAAATGCCGATAATAAAAAAGTCTTAGATATCAATGTGGATGATCTGATTAGACGTTTTGCAGATACCTACAATTACCAAAACTACTCACAAAGCCAGGGTAAGTCCTTAACCCATTCCTATAGAAATGGGCTAGGGGAAGACATCGATGTAACCATCACCCAAGTCGGCAATCAGCGCGACGATAACTCTATGTATGAGTTTAATTTTGACGAGACCGCCCTTGAAAAAATTAAGTTTCAATACAATGGCGTTAGTGGAGCCATTGCAGGGCTTCAGTGGGACGATTACACATCTGAAGAACCACCCCAGCTGCCTGAACCTTCTGCCGGTATTGGTGTACTAGCCGCGGGATTGGTCGGCTTTCGCAAGGTGCTAAAAGCTCGGCCGCAAAAATCCTAGTCAAAGGTCACTACACTGCGAATCGATTTGCCTTCATGCATCACATTAAAGGCATCATTAATTTGCTCTAGTGGAAAAGTGTGGGTAATCAGATCGTCAATATTGATCTTGCCATTCATATACCAATCCACGATTTTGGGTACATCTGTACGTCCCCTGGCCCCACCAAACGCTGTACCCTTCCAAACACGACCTGTAACTAATTGAAATGGGCGTGTTGAAATTTCCTGGCCTGATGCAGCAACACCGATAATGATGCTTTCGCCCCAGCCCTTGTGGCAGCACTCCAGTGCTTGACGCATGACCTGCACACTACCAATACACTCAAATGTGTAATCAGCCCCACCTTTCGTTAAATCCACTAGGTAAGGTACCAGATCCCCCTCAACTTCCTGTGGGTTTACAAAGTGTGTCATGCCAAACTTTTCTGCTAGGGGTTTTTTATCAGGATTGGTGTCTACTCCCACAATCATATAGGCACCCACGAGCCGACAGCCCTGGATTACATTGAGACCGATACCACCAAGGCCAAAAACAATTACATTTGCCCCAGCCTCTACCTTGGCAGTATTTATCACTGCTCCAATACCCGTCGTGACACCACAGCCGACATAGCAAACCTTCTCGAAGGGTGCATCCTCTCTAATCTTTGCTAAGGCAATTTCGGGAACAACGGTGTAGTTTGCAAAGGTTGAAGTTCCCATGTAGTGATAGATGGGCTCATTATTAAGCTGAAAGCGGCTAGTGCCATCAGGCATTAGCCCTCGTCCTTGGGTTTTGCGAATTGCCTGACATAGGTTGGTTTTACCGCTTAAGCAATATTCGCAGCTACGGCATTCAGGCACGTACAGAGGAATTACATGGTCGCCAGGTCGCAGGCTTGTAACATCAGCCCCTGTCTCGACAACGACACCAGCTCCTTCATGCCCCAAAATAGCCGGAAATAATCCCTCTGGATCTTTCCCTGACAGAGTGTACGCATCAGTATGACAAACACCTGTGGCCTTAATTTCAACCAGTACCTCACCAGACTTGGGACCCTCCAAAGTCAAAGTCTCTATCGTTAGGGGCTGTCCAGCCTGGTGCGCAACAGCAGCTTTCACATCCATGGCCATCATACCTCTGCAATTGTTTCTGCCAGAGTAGAGGACGCCGTTTGTGATGTGCTCACCTCGTTATTTAACTGTAAAGAAACGCTATGAGAGTTTATGTGTGCAGACTGAGGACTTAATCAACCCATCCAATATCGTCATCAGAAAGCATACTATTCTGCTCTCCACGCTGAATCGCATATTCTGGAATAGCTTTATAGCCGCCAGGGCGATTTCTTAAACTCAAAGTGCTCCGGTTTGTCGCCAAGTCAGCTCCATGAATGACTGTTCTAGATGCTGCGTTATCCGATTTCTCCTTCTCTTCCTGCTGAGCCGCTGTGATTTTTCGGATTGTGTCCTTAGCGGTTTCTAGTTCTTCTGTAATTTTAATTAAGGCTTCTGTCTTTTCTATGGTTGCTTTTTGTGACGTGTCTAACTCATCTTTAAGTTCAAAAATCCTGGTTTGATGAGTTTTGAGATCATCTTGCAAGCCTGTAATTTGCTCTTGAGCCTGCTTTAACGATTTTTCTAGATCGGCTATTTGTTTTTCAAGCTTGGCAGTGTTAGTAGCCTTTGCCTCTGCTGTCTTGGTTGCGGTCGAGGCCTTAGTGGTTCGCTTTCTTGTGCGAGTTCCAGCACTTGCCTTAGCACTGCTCGCGGTGTCGGTATCTGCCTCGGGGCTTTGAGAAGTATTCGGAGTGAGTTCAGCCTCGTTGGTTTTTTCAACTTCTTCTTTGAGCAGGTCGGCGATGCGTTTTTTCGTCATAATCTTTTCCAGTCCCTTAGGACTTCAGAGGCAACTCGGTAATAGTCGGCCTGCGCTTCTTGAGCGTTGGGCCCCTTCCACTGACTAATAGCGCAGCCTTCCATGGCAGCTCGTTCATGGGCTTTATAATTTCGAACATATGTTTGAAAAGCTGAAATATCCAACTTTTCCAGCATAGTTTGAGCTTCTTGCGCTTCTTTTAAACTACGGGAATCAACCTTTGTCAGCAATACCCTATGAAAAACTCCAGAGGGTTGAACAATCGTTTTTACGGTTGTGATCAAAGCGGTCACATCCATAGGTGCTGGTGGGGTAGGTAGTAGTAGATAGTCCGCCACAGTCAATACGGTACCTAGAGACTTAGAGTGTAGCGCTGGTGGGGTGTCAACCACAATTAGTTCATAGTCTGCAAGCGCTTTTAACTTTCCCAGCATGTCAACATCAGTCTCGTGGGAAAAATCAAATGCCTGATGAACCCGCTCAAGCCACCAAGTCGCAGAGCGTTGAATATCACTGTCTATAAGTAGGACTCGTCGGTCTTCTGCGAAAATTGCAGCTAGGTTAACGGCAGTGGTGGTTTTACCCACTCCCCCTTTTCCATTCAAAATAACTAGCACCTTTGGGGCTGCTTGGTTCTCGTTTCCCTTAGCCACGACTCACTCCAACAATAGGCCCCAATGCTAGGTATTCATCGTTAGAACAGATGGTTTGGCAGCCTTTAAACGGCAGCTTCTCGCCCATTGAAAAGACTCAAGGTGCGCTCAATCCCTTTACGTATACTAAATTCGACAGCGTCAACAGCAAGAGTGACAGCCGCATCCATAACTTTGCGTTCGGCTGGAGCAAATTTACCAAGCACATGACCCACGACAGTGCTATTGACCTGTTGCTCCGCGTTATCTGCTCGACTGATACCCAATCGCAATCTGGAGAACGCTTGAGTTCCTAAATGGGAAATGATGGATTTCATTCCATTGTGACCCCCTGCTGAGCCTGAGAGCCGAAGTCGCAGTCTGCCAATCGGGAGATCCATGTCGTCATAGATTACCATCACATCATGGGCGGAGAGTTTATACCAATCTACGACAGCCCTCACCGATTGCCCAGAACGATTCATATAAGTATTAGGCTTCAGCAAAATCAACCGGTCGCCGTGACTAGAACGCGTTTCGCCGACCTTACCATGGAAGCGCTTATTTTCTGTGAGCTGAACAGCCCAGCTTTTTGCCAAACTATCTATAACTTCAAAGCCGATGTTGTGTCGTGTGCGCTCATACGTTTGCCCAGGGTTACCTAGTCCAATCAACAGCTTTGGTATTTGTGGAGAATCGGCGTTTGTAGTCACCATCCTACTGCTTAGAACTTGCTATCACTGCACACTGATGCTGAAACCTGACGTCAGAGTTTTGAAGGTGCCGGAGTCATTATTGCCTGACTCCAATATTCATACTGTTGATAACAGTATTGAGAGGACTATGCTTTCTCCTCAGTAGCCAGACCAGCTGTCTCATCACTGGTTGTATGCTCGGTCTTACCATCTTCGGGCTTAAGAGCTTTAGGCTCTTGCTTCTCTAAAGTAGCTTTCATTGGTTCAGCCACTGTCTTTTCAATTCGAGCATCTTCTTTCTTTAATTCGTCTTCATTCTCTTTAGAATCGTCTTGAAATCCTTTAATCGCTTTACCAAGACTGCGACCAATCTCGGGTAGCTTTTTGGGGCCAAACACCAGCAGTGCCACCATCATGATCAATGCCATCTCTGGCAAGCCGATGCCAAAAATATTCATTACTTAGATAAATCTCCCGCTGACCTTAACTGCTGCTAACTACCACTAAAATTTGCTCAGAGCGCTCTGATGCTCTCATATTCAACTAACCACACATTACTCATAAAGGGGACAGGTCAATAAACCTATCCCCTTTAACAGCTTTAAAGCTTTCACCAAACTGTGAGAAAGCATTGTGTACTGGTCAGGCAGCTTAGAAACTTAAGCCACGCCAATCGACATCAACTCCCTGAATTTGAATGGAATTGTTGTAAAGCTGCAGAATGATGAGCAAGAAAACAAGGAAAAGTGCCATGAATACCCCCATAAGAGGGGCTGTACCCCAGCCAGGGGTTACTTTCCCGTATTCGGAGTTTAGAGGCTTGAGCAGGTTTCCCAACCGAGTTTGTTGTGCCATGGGCGTAAGTACCTTAAGGTCACTTTATATTCTGTAATATCATAGATTTTACATCCCTTATGTCTTAAACGATCCTATGGATTCTGCAACAGTTCTTATCATTTCAGTGGGCGCAGTTATCGTCGCGTTCACTGCTCTTGCCGTTTACACTGCGTTTGGTCCACCGTCAAAACAGTTGGCTGATCCATTTGATGATCACGAGGATTGAGGCATATGTTCTGATTTCAGCTCAAAAATTGCTCAATAATTTCATAGCAACCCTGTCACTGAAGATGGTCTGAACAACGGCAGCCTTATTGTATTGGCTGCCGTGATGTCAATGCCTGCAAGTGATGATAGAATTAGTTGCTCTGGACAACTATGCCTTCTTAGTAAGGGTAAGTTTTGTTTAGGTGCACTGGTGGATAGATTTATCCAATTGCATACTTCCTTGAATAACAGTAGACGGACTATCTCAGCACAACTATGATCAAACTTCGGCTCAAGCGCTACGGTAAAAAACGTGAAGTAAGCTATCGGATCGTGGCTATGAATAGTCGTGATCGTCGTGACGGTAGACCTTTGGAGGAACTAGGTTTTTACAATCCTCGTACTGATGAAACACGTTTAGAAGTGCCTGCTATTTTGAAGCGTCTCAGAGAAGGTGCGCAGCCTACTAAGACAGTGCAGCATATTCTTCAGAAAGCTAATGTTTACGAACAGCTTAAGTCCTGAGTTCGGTCGTCGGCCTATTGTATGGTCTTAATTGGTATGGAAGCCTCCGCTCTGAAGCTGTTCACAGCAAAAGTGAGCTTTCTGATTTTTCGCATGTGTTGTGTGCTGCTAGATAGTAGAGGGTGGCGAATGTGCCTGACTTTGAAGCCTTAGTGCGATTCCTGGTAAATCCTTTTTTGGAGTCTCCTGATGCGTTGAGACTCGATCTTGAGACATTATCGGATGGCCAACGTCTTTGGATAAGGGTTGCCTTTGATGGAGAAGACAAAGGTCGTGTGTTTGGTCGTGGTGGTCGTAATATTCAAGCAATTCGCAAGGTCTTGACGGCAACAGGGGCACTGTATAATCGTTCGGTTCATCTGGATGTTTATGGTGAATCGTCTCACGAGTCAAATGGGGGAGAGCGCGGTCGTCCACGGGTTGGTCGTGGTGGTTCTCGCCCTCGACGTAGTGGCCCACGGGGTGGTTCTCCTAGTAAGGCCCCTCCTAGACGTCATCAAAGCTCTGATGATATCTGACGAAGAAAGCGTCGCCCAAGCTTAAGTAAGAGTGACTTTAGTGTGTACATAAAGCTCAGATGTTAGACATCTGTGGTGGCAAGGTTAGCCTATTTTATGGATGGTGCCTTCGTATTTGAATTTGATTCTGCTGAGCAAGCAATGGCAATGGCTGGATACCAAGAGGAAGCCATTAAGCGGCTATCTCAGCAGACAGGGGCCAAGTTAGTTATGCGGGGTACCACGTTATTAATATCGGGTACGTCAAGTCAGGTAGATCGTTCCAAGCGATTGGTACTATCACTAGAATCTATGTGGTCTCAGGGGCAACCGGTCTCGGTTGCTGAAGTAATGACTGCGGTTCATGCTCTCGATACTCATCGAGAAGATGACCTTGATAAGCTTCATAGCGATGTCATTGCCCGTACGCGTCGTGGAGAAACGATTCGGGCTAAAACGTTTCGACAACGCAAATATGTTGGTTCTTTGCGTACCAACGATTTGATTTTTTGTACCGGTCCAGCAGGAACGGGCAAAACTTTTTTAGCGGCTATGGTGGCTGTTCAGGCAATTCTTGAGCAGCAATATGAGCGGCTGATTTTGACAAGACCCGCTGTCGAGGCTGGAGAGAGTTTAGGCTTTTTGCCTGGTGATTTACAGCAAAAAGTAGATCCCTACCTGCGTCCTTTGTATGATGCACTTCACGAGCTCATCGATCCAGAGCGTATTCCTGGACTGATGGAACGCGGCATTATTGAGGTAGCTCCGCTGGCCTATATGCGAGGACGCACCTTGAGCAATGCATTTGTGATTTTAGATGAAGCTCAGAATACAACGCCAGCGCAAATGAAAATGGTGTTAACACGTTTAGGTTTCAAGTCGCGGATGGTGGTGACTGGAGACATTACTCAAACGGATTTGCCTAATGAGCGTCAATCGGGTTTATCCATGGCTATAAAGGTGCTTAGGGGCGTGGACGGTATTGCTTTTTCTGAGCTAACAAAGGCTGATGTTGTGCGTCACCCCTTGGTTCAGAGGATTGTGGCGGCCTATGAAAAATATGAGGTGTAGGTGAGTGGTTATTGGGTTAACCCATACACCGTAATCCTTTTGCTTCTGGATATTGGACGGTACTGAAGGCGGCATTAACTATGGGGATTCTCCACGGAAGTTGGCTCTCGACACAGCAACGCTTTTTTGTGTGGGCTGAGACATGGCGCAGGCTTGAAGCAGGCGGTGATGGATTTAGTGTGTCACCTCATCCTTACTGCTTAAGTCGGGATGAGTTTCAGGCACTACTGGCGGAAGAAACCCAGTGGAATTTGAGTATATTGGCGGAGCGATTTAATGCTCGTTGGCAAGAATGTTTTTTAGCTGGACCGTCGGTAATCGCCGATAAGCAACTTTATCCTCAGCTATCTGGTCAATCTCAGGAGCTGGAGATTGTGCTGTATCCGTGGCGCGTATCTGGTGTGATGCTGCCTGCCGCCGCCGCTCTTAAGTTTCTGACAGGAGTGCCGCTGGGAGCTGACGCTAACTTGGTCGGAGGTGATTTACGCTACTGGTCTCATATGGCACGCTGGAGTTTAGATCTGATGGCACGTGGAAAGTATGTGCCAACGGTGAGTGCTGATGGTGGGGGTGCGATCGCAGCCTGGCAGCTGCTCCTAAATAGCGCTACTGATCAGGCTAGACTACGGCAATTCTCTGATCGTATGCCTTTGGTCTGCCGACTGTATCAAACACTAAACCTCCAGAAACGGAAAGACAGCACTGCCAAAGCTAAAAAGACTGCTGCCAAAGCAAATGCAGCTCAGTCGGTTCTTCCAGTGGCCATCGATTTTCCAGGGGCTTCTTCTCCTCTACTCCAAGACTTTTTAGGCTACATGGTGGCGGCTAAAGTACGTGAATTAGCCCAGACGCAACCCTTGCCAGCGACAGCCCCTCTCAGTAAAGATTTGCCTCTGCGCGAATGGGTTGGTGCCTTAACCCAGGAAAAGAAAAAACGCATTGAATCAACACCAGTTGGTATAGTGCGGCTAAATGAAGCTCAAAATACTTGGACTTCACCGCTTC
>JBHJIV010000248.1:0-4680 GCA_050043105.1 Leptolyngbyaceae cyanobacterium
GTTATGGGTCTAGAACAACAGGTCAGTGAGCTTAAGGCAGAGTGCGATCGCATCTCTAAAATCTCTACTGCAGCAGCCACCAAAGTCACCCAGCTAGAGGGGCAAGTGGCAAATCTGACAGCCACGAAGCAAACCCTAGAGCAGCAGCTAGCAACCGAGCAAGCAGCGACAGAGCAGCGCGATCGCGCTCACGCTAGTGAGTTAGAAACTGCTCAAAAATTGACCGAACAGCGCCTCAGCAGCCTAAATACAGCCGAGCAGCAGTTAGCCCAGCTTCAGCACGAGGCTCAAACACGACAGACAGAACTTGAGACACAGCTGCAGACCCAGACCACAACCCTACAGCAGCAACGTGATGAGTTGACAGCTGAAAAAAGTCAGCTAGCCACAACGGTTACATCCTTAGAAGAAATCAAGCAGCAGCTAGAACAATCTCTAGCAAGGGCTCAAACAAAAGACACCCAAGCCCAAAGTACCATCCAGCAATTAGAACAGTCCCTGGCACAGACACAGACCGAATCTGCCCAGACCATTAACCAGCTTAGCCAACAGCTAGACCAGCTTAGAGAATCGGCTCAGACAGAGACCGATCAAGCACAAGCCACCCTTGCCCACCTGCGACAGCAGCTGCACGATCAGCAAGACACCTCGGCTAAAACACTCAAACATCAGCAAGATCAGGCAAACCAGCGCGAACACTCGCAGACCGAACAACTTGAACAAGAAATTGCACAGCTGCGTCGTAATTTGGAGGGCACTCAGGTCCAATTAAATCAGTCTCAAGCCCAAACGACAGCGTTAGAGACCGAGCTTGAACAAACTCAGCAGTCGCTAGTCAAAGCACAGCTCTCCTTTGAACGAGAAACCGCACTCCGCAATCAGCTAGACGAGATCAATCAGGCCCATCAACAGCTGGTGCAACAAACCGCCAGAGAAACCCCTCAGCTCACTAAACAGATAGACGAGCTAACCCAGCTCAATGCCCAGCTAACTCAACAGCTACAGGCGGCTCAAGACACTATGGCAGCCCAAGCCAACCAAATTAGCGCCACCTTCAAAGAGCAAGCTGCTCTCAAAGAAGCCCTAGACATCAGTCAAGCAGTGATTGCATCCCTGCAACAACAGTCTACAGAAACACCTCCGAAACCAGCGACTGAGCAGGCCGATGATGACGCCCCCCAGACTGGTGCACCTGCCACCGTGACAGCGGCAGACCCAGAGACATCAACCGAGGGGATAGCTGGAAAAAGCTTTGTGATTACCGGCACGCTCAAGGAGCTTACCTATGAGCAAGTCACTCAGCTGATTACTGATGCAGGTGGGCGGCTTAACAAAATGCCCAGCGGCAAGACAGACTACATTGTTGTTGGTAAAAATCCTGGCAGTAAGCTTAAAAAAGCTGAAAAGTATAATACGCCCCAACTCAATGAGGCTGAGCTATTAGACCTCCTTAACCAATCTAGCTAGGCTCAAAGCGTCTGCAATACAGTCCTAGGCCAGGTCCACACATAGCTGACTACTAATCTCAGCCAAGTCAACCTGATCTGGCGAGGTTTGCTTAAATAACCGTTGAATGGGTTTAATGTAGCTGGAAACCATCAGGGTTTCGTGAGGAGTTAGATGTGGATGCATCTCCTCACCCAGCCACTGAATACATTGCTGTACCAATTGCCAGCAGACAGCCGAGCAAGGGAGCACCAGAACAGACAAGGGCAATAGCTCTCTCCGGATAACAGACAAACTATTATCCAACAGCGACAGCCAAATATAGAGTTGAAACTTGTTTAAGTCTCGAATCATCGATGTTTGCACAGCCGCTGACTGGATATGCCCCTGACGACTGGTGTGTCTTGGGTAAACATGCAGGGCTCGCTGATACACGGCAATGGCAATAGCGTCCGTCATCGGCAACATCTTAGTCACCACAGCGGCAACTGAGCTGTGGGGAAAATATTGGCTAGCCGCTTCACAGACACGCTGCCATGGCATACATAAAAGCTCCTCCGCCAGCTGAAAATAGGGAGCTAACCAGATGCGCTCATAGAGGCTTAAGCGATTTAAGATTCTCTGCCGAGAGAGATGTATTTGTGTGGTTAAGAACCCAATGGCGTAGAGCTGTTTAGAGGCTTTCGCTATTTTTTTCAACCCCTTTAGCAACGGGCTTAATCCCTTCATAAGTCGATTAAATGACGGGAGTATTTTTAAAACGACGATCTGTTTACTTTGGTTCGAGCTAACTGTATTCAACTGTTTTAACAGCGGCGCAAAGAGAAAATCTGTCGTGTAAGCATCGATGAGATATCGATAAATAGCCACTACCTGATTAGTGATTTTTTGAGCCTCAAGAATTCTGAGAGAGTTATCAGCCTCAGGCATCATTAGTTGCTGAGCCTTCAAACCAGACAGAGTGCAGTAGGACGCCAGACCAACTAAGACCTTTCTGCGGGTCAATTGTCTGGCTTCTTCTGAAATCACGACGGAGAAACGGACATGTATCGGATCACTTACCTGGTATGGAACCAACTCAAGATTGGGTAGATAGCGTGTAAGCCAGATGGTTAGCAACTCAAGATTGAATTGCCTTTCACCAAGAAGAGAATCACAAAGCATAGAACTGCAAGCTTCAAAGACATGTATACAGCCGAAAATTAAGTAGCCAAAAATGTCTATCAGAGAAAAACTTTATCTGAAGTTAGCAATAGCTGCTAGGATGCCTGCTTGAGAATGCGACCCAATTTCAAAGTGTCATTAGGCTCTCAGAACAGACTAAACCAGCAAAACAGCTACTACATACAACATTTACAACAAAGATTAGTCTCTTGCCGAAGAAAATTGCATTTAGCTAAATATTATCCACAAGACCACTTTAGAACAGAAAACTATTCAGTTCTCAGTACTTCAGCCAAAGCCTAATGCATATTTTCTTCAATTTAAGCTATCGCTACAGTGCAGAACTAGAGGCAGATAACGTCCAAGCTTGTTGTTCAAAAACACAAATGGGGTGACAAACACTGTCCGTAGGGCTGGCAGTGTTGTTGATCCTGAATATATCGAGGCAAAACTGTTGTGTGTGACTCATAAGAAAAACGCTTTATTTGTTGACATCGAGCTATCGCTATCTTAATCCCAGATTAGCCTCAAAAATGTATCAAAAGAATACAAAAACGACTAGAACGGTCTGACAGACGGACATATCTATCAAAGATAAGAAAAATGAGAAAAATAATGAGAAAAATAAGAACAGATTGACTTAAAACTATCCACACCAGATTAAATGTCTAGATAGTTACCGTGGGCAGAAGGCTCTGTAAGCTTCCAGAGAGTATCAATACAATCTCACTTACGGTTTCTTTTTAGCAAGACAGCATCTTTCCAAAAAGAAGCGTCTTTCTGTTTGCACAAAAAGACGCCATTTTTAGACTAATTGTTTGTAGATAAGGACTGCTAGCGAGCGCCTTAACCGATCTTTAATCTTGAATGGTTACTGACACAATTTTGTTGCCCCCTGCAATGGCATTGACGACGTTCATGTCTGCCGTCTTACCAAAAACAGTATGTACCCCGTCAAGATGAGGCTGGGGAGAATGGCAGATAAAAAACTGACTGCCTCCAGTATCACGACCAGCATGAGCCATGGAGAGACTACCCGCTTCGTGCTTGTTAGGGTTAATTTCACACTTAATTTGATAGCCAGGGCCACCCGTACCAGTGCCCTTGGGGCAGCCGCCCTGAATCATAAAATTAGGGATAACACGGTGAAAATTGAGTCCATCGTAGAATCCGTCTTTGGCAAGTTTGACAAAGTTTGCAACCGTATTGGGGGCATCGTTATCAAAAAAATCGATGTTGATGGTCCCCTTTTCGGTTTCCATGATTGCTTTAGTCATGCAGGCATCCTCGTATAGCAGGGTTAAAAAACCTTTGCCTATGATGGCAGTAAGCGTAATTTGGCTCAAGCTGAGTTGATTAGAGACCGGCTGGCTAACGGCGACGCGTTATCTTTTTAGTCTTTTTAACGGCTGGTTTTTTGCTGCCCTTAAATCGGCTAAGGGCGGCGCTAGCAGCGGCCACAATGCGACTGTCAGTATCTCTAAGGGCCTGCCGCAGAAAGGGAATCGCTTTGATGGAACCAGATTCTTGTAGGGCGGTAATAGCCGCTAGACGAACATCTGCGTCATCATCTTTGAGCAGTTTGCCGAGTTGAGGCACTGCGCGAATGGCATCCTTACGATTTCTGGCAGCAGCTCTACCAAGCTCAGTCACAGCCTGGGGACGTTCTGATTGGGTAATAGGTGCCGATTGGGTTGTTTGGGGGTTTGACACTGCCCCAGATTCCGGTGGTGCAGCACTAGACTTCGGTGGTGCGGTCTTGGCTGGTGGAGCAATTACAGACTCAGGCATCGTGGCTGGTGGACTGCTGCTGGCCTCTGCCCATGGATCTGGAATGGGGTTAAAAACAGGTATTGGAGTCGTCGTCTGCCTGATTTCTGGCTCAGGTTCTAAGTAGTCTGCAGCCGGGGGTTGGCCGTCGGGCGCTTCCGTAGTTTCCTGTATATAGATGTTTATTAATGCCGCAATGCGCGCCTCATACTCAGCTTCTAGCTCACCGAGCTGTACTTCGTGGGTATCTTGATAGCGCTCAATTTTAGCGGCGAGCTGTTGCTCATAGTCAACCGCCAT
>JBHJIV010000249.1:0-20144 GCA_050043105.1 Leptolyngbyaceae cyanobacterium
GCCAACACCAGGTTCACCGATGAGGACGGGATTGTTCTTACTGCGGCGACCTAAAATCTGAACAACCCGCTCGACTTCTATTTGACGACCCCCAACCGGGTCGATTTTGCCATCGGTTGCAAGCTGTGTTATATCGGTTGCAAACTCTTTGAGTGCTTTAACTGTAAAGCTACTAGTCTCATGGCCGCCAGTTGCTGGTACAGGTAGTCGCTCGCCCACAGCTTGAATGAAGGCAATCCGCAGTATTATCAGGTCCGCTCCCAAGTTCTGAAGAACCCTGGCTGCAGCACTCTCTTCGCTGCTTGTGCTAGCCAGCAACAGATGTTCTGGCCCCACATGGATTTGATCGAGCTGCTTTGCCTCTTTGAGAGCTTGCTCTAATAGCTGTTTAGCCCCTGGAGTAAAGGGGATTTCAGCGGCTGTGCGGGTGCGATCGCGTTTTAAGATAGCCTCCACAGCGTCTTGCACAGTCTGCAAAGTCAGTTCTGCATCTCTGACAATTGGAGAAATCAAACTGTCACCCTGAGCAATAACACCAACCAGTATCAGCTCAGTACCAACATATTGCTGGCCCAGTCGGGTGGCCTGCTGTTGGGCCATCATGATGGCCGAAATGGCCTTGTCGTTAAAAAACTCAAACATAGTCCTGCTCGATAAATTACTGAAGGGGTACTTACGAAATGAAGTGAGTGCTGTCTGGGTGAAGGGGGTGAAGGTATTGAAGCTGTTGATGACGTCGGTAGTTTCAAGCTACGAGACCGATCAGGGAAAGAACTGAACCATAGATAAAAACTCCCTTAGTGCATTTGCCTTGCGTCAATCGGCTCGTTCATTAACTTATATAAACAATTACATTAAAAACGTTAATCTACTCGTGTCTCGCTTAGGGAGGGGGGAAACCCGTACAGTTAGGCATTTTTGCCTATCAATTAAACGGTTCGGCTACCCGAAAAATTTGATTACGGCTTTCCGCCCTGCAGTCAAATCTGAGATTTATTTACATTATTTAATAATAACGATTGGCAGTCAGCTACTGCCTGGGGCATTTGTCAGATGGAACAGCTACTCTCTGCTGCAACTGGAACATTTCTAGCGCTTTTTCCCATTACTGACCCGTTGGGCGCAGTTCCAATTTTTCACAGTCTTACGGTTGATAGTTCTCCCCATCATCGAGGGCGTCAGGCCCGCCAGGTCGCTGTTAATGTCATTGTTGTGCTGACGGTTGCTCTGGTTGTCGGTCGGTTTGTCCTAGACTTTTTCGGCATCTCTTTGGGGGTGCTGCAAATTGCTGGAGGGTTGTTGTTGGCCCGCACAGCCTGGACGATGCTCTCTGCATCTGAGTCTCCTAGCCAGTCTAATACCAGGCAAGAAGTACTCCCTGAAGATGTCACCTTAATTCCTCTGGCTATTCCTCTAATTAGTGGGCCTGGGGCTATCGGCATGGTGATTGGCCTTGCGGCTAAAAGACCTCACATTGCCGGGTATGTAGGTGCTTTGCTCGGAATTTTGGGACTAGGCGTGCTGCTGTATTTGTGTCTCACCCTAGGGGCACCCATCGTCAGACGTATGGGCAGGAGCGGTTTGAGAGCATTCACCCAGGTGCTTGGTTTTCTTATCCTGGCAATTTCTATCCAACTTACGTCAGAGGGAGTTTTCTCGTTAGTCAGTGACTTTTCCACAACGCTGACTTAACTCTGGTGAATGTTATGGATCGGCGCTTAGCTTCCCCATGCCGGGTCAATCCAATTTTGTTGCTAGTTACGTCCAAAAATGAGCATTATGCAAAACGACACTGATCTAGTTCGCATTTACTTAAAGGAAATTGGTCGCGTTCCCTTACTAACTCCAGAACAAGAAATTACCTATGGTAAGGCTGTTCAGACCTTAGTAGCTCTGCAGTCTACAAAGACCGATTTGACCGACGTTCTGGGGTATGAACCGACTATAGAAAAATGGGCAAACGCTGCAAATATAACGGTTGATGCCTTAAAGACTGCGGTGACAGAGGGTCAGTGGGCTAAACGCCAAATGGTAGAGGCCAACCTGAGGCTGGTTGTCTCTGTTGCCAAAAAATATCTCAAACGCAATATTGAGATGTTGGATTTGATTCAAGAAGGCACCATCGGTCTGCAGCGAGGGGTGGAGAAGTTTGACCCATCTAAGGGATATCGATTTTCTACCTATGCCTACTGGTGGATTCGCCAAGCGATGACCCGTGCGATCGCAGAAAAAAGTCGCACCATGCGTCTGCCCATACACATCCACGAAAAAACTAACAAAATTAAAAAGGCTCAGCGGCAGCTATCTCAGCGACTGGGCCGTTCTGCAACAATCCAAGAGATTTCGGCTGAAGTGGATTTACCCTCTGAAAAAGTACGCAGCTATCTCAGCCACATACGACAGCCCCTCTCACTAGATTTACGCATCGGCGACAATCAAGACATGGAGCTTGGCAGTCTTCTAGAAGACGATGGACAATCACCAGAAGAATATGCCGCTCAAGGGTTGATGCAATCAGACGTCACCGACATGATGAGCGCATTAACCCAGCAACAGCAAGAAGTTATCTCTTTACACTTTGGCCTCAATGATGGTCAAAAGCTGACCTTTGCCCAAATTGGTGAGCGTCTGAATGTCAGCCGTGAGCGTGCCCGACAGATTGAGCGAGAAGCCTTTAAATTTCTCCGTTGTAAATATGAGGCTGCGCGCAATCACTTAGTCACTGCTTAACCAGAACAATCAGCCGCTAACTTACCACATGGCTACAGCAATGCATTAAGCTGCTGTACCTGCACATCTTGACGTTGTTTAAGAATGCGACGATAGGCATTTACCAACGACTGAGCAAGCTGCCCTTCTATCACAGCAGCTTCATCCCGTGAAGCATAGGAAGACGCCAATAGCGGCTGCACTGACGGCTGCAAAAAAGTGGTGGTCAGTTCTGTAAACAGCGCTTCATCCCAAACTAAATCCGCTTCGTAAGCTTCAGGAGTAACCGTTAGATGAGCTTTCGCCATACAGCGAATCACGCTACGCAATGGATAAAAAAGACATTGGGATGCCATGGCAAATCTTAAGGAAATACAAAGACAAAATAGCTAATTGTTGTGAAGTATACGCTTCTTTTTTTTTCTTTTGTCAAATTCTTTCCTAAAGTGCCCACATTACTGCCCAACAGCACGGCGTACAAACATCAGAAAAGCTGGTGATAAATTCACCAGCTCAACGCCACGAGTCATATAAATTTGACTGTTAAGACAAGGTAGAAACCTAAGCAGGGTAAACCTGTAGCAGTTTGCCAGCTAGATATCCAAAGCCGATAATAGGCTGGCTGCAGTCATGCTTAACAGGACCTACCTGGGCAACAGCAGCTACACCGTAAAGACCAGGGGTAAGCTCAGCATCGTTAGGAGTACCTGTCCACTTAAGTTCGTACTCGTAGGTGTCTTTAACAGTGGTGATGACAACTTCTACGTCTTTCTCAGCTGCCGCACCGCCAATACCTTCAAAAGCAAAGCGCACATGTACTTCAGTGCCCAGGCACATCAGCAAAGATGTCAGAGGGCTCTTGTTAAATGAGACTTTCAAACTAACAGAGAACTCTTCGCTATTGGCAATAATATAAGGAGAATTAGCAGGAGCAGGAGTTAGACCTATTTTACTATCATCACTGGTGCCAGCGATAGTTAAATCGCTCATCGAGAAGAAAGCGGGACCTAGAATATTCTTGGAATAGGTCTCAGATGCAAACAATTGTTTAGTTGGTTGAGCAGTCATAAGAGTGTCCTAATAATATTGATATGGCCAAATGACTAACAAGTAACAGCTGCTGATTAAGTGTTGTTTGCGTTTGTCGTTTGGCACATTTACATCATGGTTGATTGTTTTTAGAAAGCCATCACCCGCTAGGGTGCCTTTCGAGAAGAAGAGAATAAAAATCTTTTGAAAAGGTTCTATTTCAATGTATTCAGGCGATATCTTATATGAAATCGCTGCTAAAACTATCAGTGTATAAACTCTCTCTTTGAGGTTTTTAAGACCTAAAGAATGCATAAGAAAGTCAGAGTCTCTTTGCTTCTAGGAAAACAAAAAAGCTACTGGAGAAATCCAATAGCCTAAGAAGTAATTGCATGCTTTTTGTCGATATGTAAAAGATTTTTCAATAACAACTACCGTTGTCAAACTGCTTTGCTACAGAGGGTGCTACTTTCTGCTTGCGCCCCTGTACATCATGCGAAATTAATTGACTATTGCCATGCCCCCCTGTGGGTACTCTTAGACATGAATCGATATCTCAAGTGTCGTTACTGGCCACGCTTTCTAAAAGAAAGCATACTACAAAAGGCGACCTCAACCGCAGTTAAGATCGCCCTTTAGTGACACAGCAGCAACTCTACTAAGGTGCCGCTTTGATTAACTCTTAGGCAGTCGCTGGGTAAACGCTTACCTTTTTGCGACTCTTACCTTTACGCTCAAAAGTCACGACACCATCCATCAGAGCGAACAAAGTGTCATCACTGCCGCGACCTACGTTTTCACCAGGGTGATACTTAGTGCCCCGCTGACGAATAATGATATTTCCGGCAGTCACTGCCTCGCCGCCATATTTTTTGACGCCCAGACGTTTCGCGTTTGAATCACGACCGTTCCGAGTACTACCTGTACCTTTCTTATGAGCCATTACCTACATCTCCATGCTTATCTACAGTATAGACTGATAAACCCAGTGCCCTATTCTTCTTCTTGACTGGCAACAGGGGCATCTTCCGCAATGAGCGTTTTGCCGCCTACGTTGATGGAGTCAATCATTAAACGAGTTAGCTCCTGACGATGACCACGCTTTTTACGAGTTTTCTTCTTAGGCTTCATCTTATAGACGATGCCCTTCTTGCCGCGTAAGTGGCGCATCACAGTACCGCTGACGCTGGCTCCTTCAACCAGGGGCTGACCGATACTAGTGCCATCATCGTCATTGACGAGCAAAACTTTATCGATAGTGATGCTGGCGTCTTCATCGACAGCCAGTCGGTTGATGTCGTAAAAGCGACCGGGTTCAACCCGCAGCTGAGTGCCACTCGCTTCAATAATTGCGTATGCCATTGATTCTCCCTTGCCGTACAGGTAGCAACTGATGCTTAAAACCTGATCCGAGCATTTTTTGCATAGAAACACATCATCGTTAATTTGGGCGACTGCTGTCAAGGGGTAATTGGAATATTAGCTTGGCGCAACCTTGCCGATTTATGGTCCCGACACTCTTTACAGTTTTTGACATATGAGTTGAGCTAACATTTCGTCCTGATTATCGCTGTAGCCAGCGTTTTAAGTATGTGAATCGTGTTCTCCACAGGCGAGGAATTTGGGCATATGTCAGATTTATTGATGTTGATGGCGCAGCTGACCGCTCCAGAACCGCTCAATGGTCCCACCCCAGATCTTGATATTGCGCCTATGGCCCAAGCTGCTGTTGATGCGGCTAGTCAGCTTAACCAGCTGATTCCCGAACCTGCGGTTCATGGCGATATGGATTTGACACCCGCGTTTTCTAGAGAGGTGGCGGCTCGAAGACAGAAGCTTTTGCGGCTGCAGGAAACTGCTCGTCGCCCGGAGCCAACGGCCTATGCCATAACGCCCCGAGCGATTGAGGTGGCGCGGCGTCAAGTTAATGTTAGTTCTGGTCCCAAGCCAGCCAGTGGCCCACAGCTATATCAGCAACGCTGGGCCGCCCTTAAGTCTGGATCGCTGTATACGCGCATTGCACCGGACAGTTTTCAAGATAACTGGGCCAAGGCTGTCCATCAGCCTACCTATGGGGAATGGCAGGGACTTTTGACGCAAGAGGCTAATGCGATCGCAGCTGGCCAGGGCGGTAATCGCCTGACTGTTGTTATCGGTGATTCGCTGAGTATGTGGCTACCGCCTGAGCTGCTACCTCGCGATCGCTTTTGGCTTAACCAAGGTATCTCGGGGGATACTACTGGCGGCATTTTGCAGCGACTCTCCGCGTTCGCCAACACCAACCACGACACCAATCATCTGATGGCTGGTGTGAACGACCTTAAAAATGGGGCCAGCGATCATGAAATCTTGACTAACCTCAACCAGATCATGGCCCGACTGCGGCAACAGCACCCCAATGCCCGCGTTGTTGTACATTCCATCCTGCCTACCCGCTGGGAAAATATCCCCAGTCAGCGAGTCCGCTCTCTAAATTCACGTATTGCCCAGCTCACTGACTATCACCGATTAGACTACCTAGATTTGCACCCCAGCTTTAGCAACGACACGGGCAAGCTGCGTCAAGAACTCACTACCGATGGTCTACATCTCAACCGACTGGGGTATCAGGTCTGGCAACTCGCGATTCTACAGGTATAGCCGACCGCACAATGGCGCTTTTCAACTGAGCGACCTGCCCCGTAGAATATAGGGCCAAGGTCAAATTCACTAGTAAGTGCCCACATGAAATCCTATCTGGCTGCCGCGCTGCAGATGACCAGCGTACCTGACCTGGAGAAAAACCTGACCCAGGCCGAGGAGCTGATTGACCTCGCCGTTCGTCGTGGAGCTGAGTACATTACCCTGCCCGAGAACTTTTCGTATCTGGGGAATGAAGCGGGTAAACTAGCCCAGGCCAAAGAGATCTGTGTCGCTAGTGAAAAATTTCTCAAAACCATGGCTCAGCGATATCAAGTCACCATTTTGGGCGGCGGGTATCCTGTCCCTACAGATGAGAGTAGAGTCTACAACACCGCACTGCTGGTAGACCCCAACGGCAATGTACTGCTGCGTTATGAAAAGGTACACCTATTTGATGTCAACTTACCTGACGGTAACACCTATCAAGAATCAGCGACAGTCACCTCAGGGCATCAGCTACCGTCGGTCTGTCAGACTTCTAACTTAGGTTCTCTCGGTATTTCTGTATGCTATGACGTGCGTTTTCCAGAACTGTATCGGCATTTGTCCCAGCTAGGGGCAGAAGTCATTACGGTTCCAGCTGCATTTACGGCTTATACCGGTAAGGATCACTGGCAAGTGCTGCTTCAGGCTAGGGCAATTGAAAATACCTGCTATATCATCGCCCCTGCCCAAACCGGGTTTCACAACAATATTCGCCATTCCCATGGCCACGCCATGATTGTTGACCCTTGGGGCATTGTTTTGGCAGATGCTGGTCAAGATGTAGGCATGGCCATTGCTGAAATTACCCCATCCAGACTTGGCCAAGTCCGACAGCAAATGCCATCACTAAATCATCGAGTTTTTGCGTAGGTGTTGTATCCAGGTTGGATGATGCACTCATCCTTGTGAACTTAGGCAACTCAGACTTCTGCACGTCGTACTGAAGCCAGTAATGTGAATTTTTCCTTAAAAAAAGCGATAAACTCGCTTGCGATGAGCTAAAGACGTCGAGCTAACTCATGTAGAGTAAACAGGATACGTAAATTTCTGCAGTTCGTATGATCGACATAACCAGTGTGCCGTCAGGTCTAGGGGGTAGTATTCTTTTACTAGCCGAAGTCAACGAAGCTGAGTTAGGGCCATTTGTTTTGGCCAGCGTGCTACTTAGTCTTATCGTTATTTATTTAGCAGCTAAGCTCGGCGGCGAGCTGTGTGCCCGAGTCAATTTACCATCAGTTTTAGGTGAACTCGTCGGCGGTGTAGTGGTCGGTGTTTCTGCCCTGAATCTAATCGTTTTTCCTGAAGGAGCAGAGCCCGTCCACTCAGTTCTCATGGACTTTGTTCAGCTGACGGCTCATTTAGATGCCGATGCGCTCACAGCAGTCTTCAAAGGGGAGAGCGAAGTCATCTCTGTCTTGGCCGAAATCGGCGTAGTCATACTGCTCTTTGAAATCGGCTTAGAATCTGACCTTAAGGAACTGATTCGGGTGGGGCCTCAGGCGGCCGTTGTTGCTATTGTTGGTGTGGTTGTCCCCTTTGTTGCAGGTACTGCCGGGCTAATTGCGTTTTTCAACGTTTCAACAATTCCAGCCATCTTTGCCGGTGCTGCTTTAACCGCAACAAGTATCGGTATCACCGCTAAGGTGCTGGCTGAAATGCAAACCCTTAGCTCCCGAGAAGGTCAGATTATTATTGGGGCTGCCGTTCTCGACGATGTGCTAGGCATTATTGTTTTGGCCGTTGTCGCTAGCCTTGCAAAAACTGGCGAAATTGAAATTGCCAACGTCATCTTTTTGATTATTGGAGCTGCCGTATTTTTAGTCGGCTCAATTTTGGTTGGACGATTGCTGAGCCCTCTGTTTGTTAGTCTTGTGGACAACCTGCAAACCCGTGGCCAAGTGCTGATTAGCTCTCTGGTGTTTGCGTTTGTGCTTTCCTACATTGCCGCCGCCATTCAGCTAGAGGCGATTTTGGGTGCATTTGCAGCGGGTCTGATTTTGGCTGAAACCACTAAACGCAAGGAACTAGAAGAACAGATTAGCCACATTGCTGACATGTTGGTTCCCGTCTTTTTTGTAACTGTTGGAGCCCATACAGACATTAGCGTTCTCAATCCTCTTAATCCGGCTAACCGTGAGGGCTTGATTATTGCTTCATTTCTTGTCGTTGTAGCCATTATTGGTAAGATCGTCACCGGTTTTACGGTCTTTGGTCAAGATGGAATAAACCGCTTAGCCATTGGTGTAGGGATGATTCCACGGGGAGAGGTGGGTTTAGTCTTTGCTGGAGTTGGTGCCGCTAGCGGTGTTCTCTCAGAATCTTTGGATGCGGCGATTATTGTTATGGTCATCTTTACAACGTTTATTGCACCGCCATTGCTACGTGTTGTTTTTGATACGGGTGATGATGATCCTAGCTGCCCCACCGATACAGACGCCTCTCAAGAAATGGCTGAGGCTTCTGCTGAGTGATCTTGAGCTGAGGTTGGGCAAATTCAAGGGGCTACTGGCTGACATTTAACCAGGTTGACAGTACTGACTGTGTTGAAAAATCGACAAATCATTGTCACGGCTCCTTACGAAATTTGAGGAAGTGCCCGTGATCTTGATTGGTACAGTTCGTGCTGTCAATTTTTGCTATGGGTACTCTCAAGCAAATTGCCTAATTGTTTGACAGAAACAATTAGTGGCCATTACTAGCTGTAAAAAATAGCTGAGTTTAGGTGTATTATTCGACCCAACTAAACGTTGTGCTCAGCCTAACCCCAAGATAGATGTTGATTGGGCCTAATTGCAGATTAATTAGTTTATGCAGAATCCAGAGTTACGTATTCTTACTGAAAAGTTTTGTGTGAAACTAAAATCTAGCAAAAATCCGACTAAACTCTAATCAACGTAAAATACTTAATTTAGTAAGCGTCTTTCCCATGGCAAAACTCCTGCAAATGCCCGTTCAAACCACTAAAATTTGCGTTTTTGACAGCGGTGTTGGAGGATTGACAGTCTTACGGGAAATTATGGCCCATCTTCCGGCTGAATCTCTGCTCTATTTTGGCGACACGGCCCGTGTTCCCTATGGCAATCGTTCCCAGGTAGAGTTGCTGAGGTTTGTGCGGGAAATCATTACTTGGATGCAAACTCAAGGTGTGAAGATGGTTGTCATGGCCTGCAACACAAGTTCGGCTCTGGCATTGGAGATTGTTCAGGCAGAGTTTGATATCCCTATTCTTGGCATTATCTTGCCGGGTGCTAGAGCAGCTGCTAAAACTGGTCGCCGCATTGGTGTAATTTCGACAGTAGCGACTGCTAAAAGCAATGCTTACAAGCAGGCTATTTTAGAGGCATCTCCCACATCCCAGGTATGGCAAGTGGGCTGTCCTGATTTTGTGCCTCTGATTGAGCAAAGCCGCATTGATGACCCCTACACACGGGCAGTTGCGACAGATTATCTAAAGCCTTTAATGGCCGCCAATATTGACACGCTGGTCTACGGCTGCACTCACTATCCACATCTATCGCCGCTGATGGATCAGATTTTGCCCCCGTCGATTACGGTGATTAACCCAGCCAGTTTTTTGGTGGGTGCGATGGTAAAAGAGCTGGATCTTTTAGGCTTACGCGGTACTCAATTAACACCACAGATTGACTTTTACGTCAGCGGCGATCCGACTCATTTTGCGACAGTCTCAAGCCAGTGGTTGGGCTTTACCCCAGAGGTACATCAGGTCAGTTTGACGGCTCTTGCGATCGCACAGTCTGTCTAAAATTCATCCCCATAAAAGGGCGCACCGATGGCACGCCCTTGAAAGTTCTTAAGACAGCGGGTTCAACATTTAGCTAGCCAATACGGCTAGAACCTTATCGTGGATTTCACCGTTGCTGACTACAACACCCGCAGTGTCCACAAAGCGAGGTTCTTTAGAAAAGTCTAGAGTCTTGCCGTGCATATCGGTAACTCTGCCACCAGCTTCTTCAATCACAATAACGCCAGCTGCATGATCCCAGATCTTTTCGCGATACCCAGGGTACTTAGGGGAGGGCAGTCGCAAATAGAGAACGGCATTTCCTGAGGCCACTGTGCCGTACTTAGCCTGGCTATCCATGCGAATGGCTTCGGTCGTAATCCCAGCAGCCTGGGCAATGCGAGCATGAAGTTCCTGGTCACTGTGGGCCACACTTTCCACAAAGCGAAAGTTGTCAGTATCAGAAGAAGACGTTACCGAAATTTTCTCAGGGTTGCTGCCATCCATATCCATCATCATGGCGCCTTCACCCCGAACGGCCACGAATAAAATGCCAGAACGACCGTTGAGATTTAGGGCAGGACACCCCAAAACTCCCACTTTCAAGTCGCCATCTTCCACCATGGCTAGAGCTACTGCATACTGGTCGCCCCGCAAAAACCCTTTGGTACCGTCAATGGTGTCTAGGGTCCAATAGCGTGGTCTGACGCTGCCATTGCCTTGGTCAATCCAGCCAGGAATTTGCTCATCGGTGGCGTCAGGAAGTGCAGCTTTTACGTAGCTTGTGACCTGTGCCAGTCGAGCTGCCATTTCAGGTGTTTTGAGGTCATCGGCATCTTCTTCGCCAACGATAGGGTCGCTTGGGAAAGCATCTTTCAGCATTTTGCAAACAATCGCCTGGGCACCAAAGTCGGCGACGGTTACCGGGCTTTTGTCAGATTTTTCAATCGCTTCAGGCACCATTTCAGCCCGTACTTTTTCACATACAGTGGCCGCAGCTTGAACGGCTGCGATGGCAATTTCCTTTTCCTTTTCGTAGGCCATAGTAGTAACGATAAAGATTTAACAAAAATTAAAGACGATTTCCCTGTACAGTTTACCGGACTCTCTTTAAGTCCTCAGTAGGGAATCTATGAATTTATCTTGATATATTGATTCACACGAGAAGTGTATCCAAGCAAATCCGCTTTATTAAAGGCAACCAGTTTTAGCGCTCAACACCTGTCTGAAACCCAGGTGCGGGTACCAAAATAGCGACAGCTAAAGCTAGCAACCTGGCTTGCCTCTGCTAAAGCCACCGAAAAATCACCTGCCCAGGCATGGCAAAATGCACCATGAAAAATATCTCCGGCACCAAGGGTATCAACGACAGTGGTAGTGGGTACTGACAGTTGACTTACCTGGTTGCGATCGCTAAAGACAATGGGGCGCTCACCTTGGGTAATGGCGATATGGGGTACTCCCAAGTGTTGCAAATATGTCAGCGCGTCCTGGCCATCTGGTGGTTGAAAGTTTGCCGAGGCAATAACGACTGTAGCCAGAGCCAGCACCTGCTCAAACCCAGACTTCCAGCTGCCAGCATCCACCACCACTGGAATACCCAATGACTTTGCCAGGGTTGCAATCTGCTGGCTCAAGGGCATTTGATGACCGTCTACTAGCACCACGTCTATGTCTGTTAGACTCACTGGCTGATGTTCTACCTGTAGACCTACGGCATTGCGTGAGATAACGGCCCGCTCTCCTGAAGCTTGAGATACAACAATCGATGAAACGGGGGGTGGTTCCTGCCGTTTGGGCGTCAAATCGTAGATGCTCACACCCATTTGAGCCATATCTTCTTTTAGCAATGCTGTGACTGGATGTTGCCCCACTGCAGCCATCACAGTTGCTTTACCGCCCAGGGCAGCAAATGCCACCGCCGCATTTGTTGCCGGACCCCCTGCTGCCATCATTGCGGTCTCAGCCACCAGCTTTTCATTGGCCTGGGGCGGACGCGGCGCCTGATAAATACAGTCAAGGGTCATAAGACCCACAAAGAGTCCATTCATAGGGAGTTTTGAGTTTTAAGTTTTGAATTTTGAGTTGTAGAAACTCAAAATTGTTTAATGACAGATGATTTTTACCACTTAAACTCAAAACAAAGCATCCAAAACTTAAAATTTATCCTTGTCCAATTCCTTAGAACCTACTGCATCCGGGACTCTTTATCTGGTTGCCACCCCCATTGGCAATCTCGAAGACATTACGTTTCGGGCCATCCGCATTTTGAAAGAAGCGGATCTAATTGCGGCAGAAGATACCCGTCACACTGGGAAACTGCTGCACCACTTTCAGATCGAGACGCCCCAGCTGAGCTATCACGAGCATAATTCCCAGAGGCGAATTCCTCAGCTCATCGAAAAACTGCAGACAGGTCAAACGATTGCCTTGGTCAGCGATGCTGGAATGCCGGGAATTTCAGACCCAGGCTATGGGCTTGTGTGTGCTTGTGCTGAAGCCGGGATTGTTGTCAGCCCGATTCCAGGGCCTGCAGCGGTGGTGAGTGCGATCTCAGCGTCAGCCTTGCCGTCAGACCGCTTCACCTTTGAAGGGTTTTTGCCCGTTAAGGGTAAAGCCCGCAATGAACGACTGGCTCAATTAGCAATCGAATCGCGCACCATGGTGCTTTACGAAAGTCCCCATCGGTTACTCAAAACCTTGGCCGATTTACAAACCCATTTGGGCGGTGAGCGTCGGGTAACCCTGGCAAGAGAACTCACCAAACGCTACGAAGAATTTTGGCGGGGCACCGTAAAAGATGCCATTGAGCACTTTACAACCACCGAACCCAGGGGAGAATTTACAGTTGCGATCGCAGGCCAAACAACATCTCCTGAGCCTCTGTCTGACGAGGAACTACGGCAGCATCTAAGCACTTTAATGGCGCAAGGACTTTCGGCGTCTAAAGCCAGTCGTCAGCTCGCCGAACAAACAGGTCTGCCAAAACGCGACATTTACCAGCTGAGTCTGCAGCTTCAACCCCCCCAACAAGACTGATGGCTGCCCTGCTCACGACTCCAGGAAAGACCGTTGATTTAGAGGTTGAACAGGCCGAGCGTTGGCACCAATAGCCTGGACAAATTGATCCACCTGCTGCGGAGAAGCCGTAACGGCCTCCTTCATCACAATCCAAGTCACCGCTTCTGAACAAGGGGGTGTGGTGAGTGAGCCCCGATATTGATAAAACTCATTCCTATTGGCAGGTAACAATGAAGCTGCATTAAAGGTGCTGCCTACCGTTTTCTGAACACCTGCTCGCTGTGGCATTTGGCTCCAGATCGACTGTAGAGCTTCATTGCGATCGCCCTCCTTAAAAAAGACACCTAGCACCGCCAATGCCTGTGTGTCTGGGTTTTTGTGTACCAAGTGCACTTCCATCGCCGCTGATCGTCCATTTTCTAAATGTTCGCTCGGGGTATGAAAATGAAACTGCTGTAATTCAAACGTTATGCCATCTAGCTGCATCGTGCTGCCAGCTGCACACTCTACCCGAATGGTGCGACCGTTATTTTTAATCGTGAGCGGTGTGGCCTGATAATTGAGGGTTAGCGATGCTGTCGGTACGGCTGTCTTTGTCAAATTGATCGGGGACTGCTCAGTGCCACTGGAGCATAGTGTGTAGGCCTTTGAAAGTTGCCCCCAGTTATCCGGACCATTGCTGCCGGTGTAGCCCCAATCGAGCGAGTCACCGTTAGCCTTGGCTACTTTTAAGGTCAGACCACCGATTCCTAGAGAGCCCATGACCGCACCTAGTAGCGAACGCTTTAGCAAGGTTCGTCTATCTATGACTCTAAAACCTGAGTCTTGATGCCCATCGGGTACCTTGTCGGATGATGCGTTGAGTTTTTTGGGATTAACAGCCACAGATATCGTCAGCCCTTATTTGCAATGCCAGCAAACCACTGCGACCAACTCATATCGCGCCCTGGAAACCCTACAGATTTAAACGGCCATGCCTCCGCTAGCCACTGTCTGACGTCTGCAAACAATCGCTCTTCTAAACCACTGGCAAGTTCACTTTGCCGTGCCCATAGCAGTGCACAGACATCATAGTCTTGATGATCGGATGGGAAAAAGTAGACGCAGCCCAGACAGCGACTTTCATCCAGGCTCATCATGGTGTAAGCAAATGACGTCCGGCGCTGAAACTCTTTTTGGTGCCAGCCCAAGTCAATCAAATCTTGCTCTAGTGTCAATGTCTCTGGCCAGGCGCTAGGGGGAGGGAAAATGCCTTTTAGATGCTCTTCGCTAGTGATCACCGCATCAAAATCTTTCACCACATCATTTATCGTCAGCATACGCAGACGAAATTTACTGGTTTCCAATACCGCTGGCACTTCAAAATCAGGCGGAACAAAAGCCGATGCTGTAGTACCCACGTTAAATCTGCTGCTTTAGTGCTCCTAGCATTTTTAACATGTTGTAGAGCTGAATTTCCCCAGTCACGATCAGGTGATGGGGCTGGCTAATGTCACAGCTAAGCAGATACCCTACTGTAGGCGTTGTTCCATTGCTTGAAAATCGCGGTTGATTTCGACCCATAGGGACTTATTGAGGGGATCGGTTTTGAGGGCTTTGTCTAGATAAATGCGGGCTTTGCTTAACTGCCCCTCGCTGATCAGCTGTCGTCCCCAGCGCTGATAGGTAATGGCCTGCCACTGGCGCACTTCTGAGTCTTGGGTAATGCGCTGGGCTAACCCTTCAACCAGTGCGATCGCACGTGGGTATTTTTGCTGTTTTAACAAGGCTTGCAGCTGGCGATAGGAATCTCGTTTGAGCTTTTGCTCATGGTCCGACAGTCCTGGGTTTGTCTGTACCGGACTCGGCGGTTCTTCAGCAGGTTCTGTCACTGAAGCTTCAGACGCTTCCTCAGGCTGAAACAGCTCTATTAAGGATTCATACGCTTTCGTGACCTTGATAAACTGATCGTTGGCTTTTTGATCATCAGGATTTACATCTGGGTGATACTTACGCGCTAACTTACGATAAGCCGCCTTGACCTCGTCAAACGAGGCACCTGTTCGTAGCCCTAATGTACGGTAATGATCGGCTAACCCCATTTCACCTATAACCTGCTCCAGACTCTGATATTAAAACGTGGAGAACGGTAATTTCTGAGAAAATTTTGACCAGATTGAGTTTTAAACTCAGTTTTCTTAAGTAACGGTAATGGACATTAAGTCATGCAAATTACCTGATTCAACCATTTAAAGGGTATCCCTAATAGCTAAAACCCTGATGGACTGTACAGTCCATCAGGGTTTTTTGGCTGATAATACGCTCAGTGATTAGACCCGTTCTTCAATCACTCGATCAATTAGGCCATAGGTTTTAGCTTCCGCTGCAGACATAAAGTTATCGCGGTCTGTGTCTTTTTCAATTTGATTAATCGTTTGACCCGTATGCTCAGCCATCAGACTATTCAAACGATGCTTGATTTGCACAATGTGGTTGGCCTCAATTTCAATGTCAGTTGCCTGACGCTGACCAACACCACCCAGGGGCTGATGAATCATAATACGAGAGTGAGGCAGCGCCAGACGCTTACCAGGTGTGCCCGCACACAGCAGAAACGAGCCCATAGAAGCCGCCAGACCAACGCAGATGGTGACAACCTCTGACTTGATGTAGCGCATGGTGTCATAGATAGCCATACCCGCCGTCACTGAACCACCAGGAGAATTGATATAAAGGTAAATCGGCTTGCTGGGATCATCGGAGTCCAGATACAGCATGTAGGCCACAATGGCATTAGCAATACCGTCTGTGACTTCCTCAGTTAAAAAGATGATCCGCTCACGAAACAGACGCTCGTAGATGCTGATCCACTGCTCGTATGTGCTACCAGGAAGGCGATATGGGACGCTGGGAATACCAATAGGCATGGGTCTAAATGGGGTAAGTGGCTAGGGGAGGTGGGAACGTAGGTTGGGTTGAACGTGTGAAACCCAACGAATCCGAGATGCTGGGTTTCGCTGGGCTCAACCCAACCTACGGGGTGTCTCAAATTTAGGCGGGTTTCTCAATTACTCGGTCAATCAGGCCATATTCAATAGCCTCCTGCGGTGTCAGATAAAACATCCGCTCCATATCCTTATGGACTTTTTCTGCCGTCTGACCGGTATTTTCACTTAGCAGCTTAGTAATCAAGCTGGTTTTGCTAAGGACTTCATCAGCATTTAGCTCAATGTCAGTTGCTTGACCCCGCGTACCGCTGTAGGGATGAATCAATGCAATGGAGGAGTTTGGTAGACTAGAGCGCTTGCCCTTAGCTCCACAGGAGAGTAGTACAGCGGACATACCAATGGCTTGGCCCATGCAGATGGTAATCACATCAGACTTGATGTGGCGCATGGTGTCGTAGACGGCTAAACCGGCTGTAATCGACATCATGCCAGCTGAACCATCCGCCATCCCTGCCATCACAGGGTCGCCTAGCGAATTGATATACATATAAATGGGCTTGCCTGGGTCTTCAGAGTCCAAATACAGTAACGCTGAAATTAGTGAGTTAGCCACCCCATCGGTTAAAGGCTGATTCAAGAACAGGATACGTTCCTGGCTCATGCGGGTGTATATGTTGACCCAAGTCCACCGACGGCTGCCGGGTAGATTATAGGGCACTCGGATAGGACGTTCTACAGACATGGGTTAAGCAACACCTGCTGGAATTTGAGTCGGTAGATCTTTGGTGCTTTCCAATACACGGTCAAGCAGACCGTACTCCTTTGCTTCCTCAGGCGTGAGGTAGAACATACGATCAGTATCTTTCTGCAATTTTTCGGGAGTTTGTCCGGTGCAGCGAGACAAAATATCTAGCGTAGCTTCCCGGTTTGAAAGGACTTCTTTTGCACGGATTTGAATGTCGGTGGCCTGACCCCGAGCACCCGTACGTGGCTGGTTTAGTACGATAGTGGCGTTAGGTAAACTAGCCCGGAACCCTTTAGTACCAGCGGCCAAAATCATTGACGCTGTCCCCATGGCCTGACCGATACAAATCGTATGTACCGGTGGGCGAATGTAGCGCATGGTGTCACAAATGGCAAAGGCTTCAGTTTCAAAGCCCAGGGCATCGCCGGTATACCAGGATGTTCCAGTCGAGTTGATATAGAAGTAAATGGGTTTTTCGGGATCGTCAAATTCTAGATAAAGCAGCTGGGCGATGATCAACCGTGTGACATCCATACCCATTTGACGCTTGTAGTCGTCTGACGACACCAATGGCGTACCTAGATAGACAATCCGTTCTTTAAGCAGCAATGATTGTAAGTCTGGAGGGGGAGTGCGAAACGCGGCATCTCCGCCATAGTAAGGAGCCTGTACGGCTTTAATGTTAGAACTCATAAACCCAAGTTAGCCCTTTGCGGTGTCAGCTGTTCACCGTTCAACGGTTTGATTCAATAAGCCTGTGATGTCACAGCCTATTGACGTCTACATAGTGTAACTCGCTCTGAACAAGCTAGCAGGCTGGGACTTTGGGGGATATCCGCCCATTGGACCTACTGTAAACTCTGGTTGAAGCAAGAGCCACTCTCGATGCGCTATGGGTCTTTTTAAGGAATTTTACGTCAGGTTATGTAGCCTTTATCTGCACATTGCCCTGTCTATTGCGGTCCAAACTATTATTTCAATGGAGAACGCTAGTGTCTGAGACTGGCTGTACGCCATCTGCACAAAGCTAATTTTGGGCAAGCTGCGCCACTATTTTTCAGCACATTAGGGGGATGTGCGGCGGGTAAATATCTAGAACCATATTGGTAGTGTCATTGGTTAGGGAGACAAATGTATGAAAGCTAACGTGCAGTGGTCCATTAGCGATCGCAACCTGGACAGCAATCAAACCAATAGCCAGCGACACTTAGCCATTTCTGTACAAGCCGCCAGTAGTGAACGACCCGCCTTAAATCTATGTCTGATCCTCGACCAAAGCGGATCAATGGGGGGTGCCCCCATTCAAACCGTTCGGACCGCCGCCCAAAAAATTGTCGATAGCCTGTCTCCCCAGGACCGCATCTCAATAATCTCCTTTGACCATGAAGCTCAGGTCGTTGTCCCCAACCAGCTAGCCACGAATCCCGACGCCATTAAACAAGCCATCGAAGGTATCAGAGCCGGGGGTGGTACCGCCATTGATGAAGGTCTCAAGCTGGGTATCGCAGAAGTCGCTAAGGGAAAAAACAGCACCGTTTCTCAAATTTTTCTATTGACCGATGGTGAAAACGAGCACGGCAGCAACGACCGTTGCCTCAAATTTGCTCAGCTGGCCGTTAGCTATAGCTTTACCGTTAGTACCCTTGGCTTTGGTCATCACTGGAATCAGGATGTCCTAGAACAGTTAGCCGATGCTGGTAATGGCAGCCTGGCTTACATTCAAAACCCAGTCACAGCTATCCAAGAATTTAGCCGGCTTTTTAATCGAGTTCAGTCTGTTAGTCTGACCAATGCCTATCTAGTGCTGACGCTGCAGCCCCAGGTACGCTTAGCCGAACTCAAACCCATCGCTCAGGTACTCCCTGAAACGATTGAACTAGATGTTCGCCGCGAAGGTGAGCAAGCTATCGTACGTCTGGGCGACCTGATGAATAATACGCCCCGCGTTATTCTGGCCAATCTATATGTTTCTCAACTACCAGCAGGGACTCACCCCATTGCCCACGCTGAAATCCAGTATGACGACCCCACGCTGGGCAGCTCCCTGTCAACAGACAAAGCCATTATCAACATTACTGCCCAGACAGTTTATCAACCCCAAGCTGATCCTAAAGTTCAGCAATACATTTTGGCCCTAGCCAAGTATCGCCAAACCCAAATTGCCGAAACCAAACTACAAGCCGGCGATCGCACTGGCGCTATTACGATGCTACAGTCGGCCACCCAAACTGCTCTGCAGCTGGGTGACCAAAACGCCGCAACAGTTTTACAAGAAAACGTTACCCAGTTACAGACCGGTCAAGACCTATCAGAACACGCTAAAAAGAAAACACGCATTGCATCCAAGACCATCTTGCAATAAACCACAATGCATCTTCGCTATCTGACCAAAGCGATTCAAGCTGGTTTAGCTGGTCACCCAGGCGACACAGCTGCTTACAAAGCAGCGGCTCTTGGTACTCCTGCCTACGCTAATTTAGACGATACCCTGGCTCAGCTAGCCAATCCGCTCCCCCATATCACCCTTGATTACCTAACATCTCAGCCGCCTAACAGCTTTGGTCGCAACCTGGCCCAGTTTCTTAAAAAGAACGATATTCAACCCCTCATTCTTTCTCCCATAACCCGTCGCGAACTGTACAAGTCTTCAGTACTGTCTGTTCGTTATCCCATTTTTCATGACGCTTTTCATGTTCTCTTAGGGTTTGACACTAGCTTGGCGGGAGAGCTGGGTGTCTGGTCTTTTGTAGCTGCTCAGCGCTATAGCCCTGCCTTTGATCGTGCTGCTTGTGTAGGGCATTGGATGACCCGCTTACTTATACCCTGGCAGTGGAAGAGATTATCAAAGCATGAAAATGCAGGAAGAATGCTGGGTAAACAGGCCATTTGTGTGATTGCCCAGCCTTTGGAGGAGTATTGGACAATGTCGTTAGAGGAAGTGAGAGTTAGGTTTGGGTTGCCGGTGGGGGGATGGTTAGGGTTATAAGGGTTTGGCTTACTCTTCAAGAAACTGAAGTTACAGATTTTCTCCTGTAGGGAATTGGTGTGGCTTTTAGACATTGACCAATGCGAAATGGGTTGCTCAGGGCTTTCCTCCCTGAAACCCTCCTTGATCTGGGGACCTCCGACGTCCCCAGGCCCCACGCACAAGAGTTTGGTGGGTAAGTAGGGTTTGCTGTTAAAGTCAGGCACCCCGCTTCTGCAGGGGTTTCAATCTATTGCGATGTGCTTAAGTGCACGGGGAAATAGCTACAATGCCCAAAACCCTTGCACCTAACCGGGGACATGTACCGACAATCTTCAC
>JBHJIV010000250.1:0-7660 GCA_050043105.1 Leptolyngbyaceae cyanobacterium
TTGTGGGTCCGGTTTGGTTTTGCGTTTGGCCCAAGAAAAATTAATAATTATTGTTGGGGCGTTGCTTGAAACGCCCCTACATTAATAACGGATAAAAATGACCAATCGGTCCTTGGCCTTGGCCAATGCGGAAGGCGTAGCGCAATGCCTTTGTGACATAGTCTTTGGCTTGTTTTACAGCCTCAAACGGGCTATGGCCTAGGGCTAGGTTGGCGGCAATTGCGGCTGAGAGGGTACAACCAGTGCCGTGGGTATCAGCTGTATCAATACAGCTAGTCACTAGTTTGGTTAGGGTCGTGCCGTCGTACCAAACATCAACACCGCGTAGCTCGTTATCAAAGCCACCGCCCTTAATGATGACGGCGCTTGCTCCCAAACCTTTAATGGTCTGAGCTGCATGCTCCATATCTTGTAGGGTCTCGATAGATTGACCGCTGAGAATCTCGGCTTCGTAACGGTTAGGTGTGAGTACGGTCGCTAAGGGAATAAGCTGCTTTAGAGCTGAGATCGCACCATCATCAATTAGCTGAGCCCCTGTGCGTGAAACCATCACTGGGTCAACCACACAGCTGACGTCGGTCAGTTTTGTCAGATAGGCCGTTACCGCTTCAATAATTGGCTGGTTGAGCAACATACCTGTTTTCAATGCCTGAATGCCGATATCGTTAACCACCGTCTCTATCTGGGCAATCACGGCTTCGGGTGGTAGGGCATCAACGCGGGATACCCCCTGGGTATTTTGAGCCGTAATACAGGTAAGGGCGCTAGTTCCATGGACTGCATGGAATGAAAACGTACGTAAATCGGCCTGGATGCCAGCACCGCCACCGCTATCTGAACCAGCGATGGTCAAAGCCACTGGTGGAGTGTAAACCATAAAACGCTAACACCTATCGCGACTGCCGACGCCGCTGCAGGAAATCTGGAATATCTAGATCTGGCGAAATACTAGGTCTGTTGCTGGGGATGCCAGGTAAATCAGATGGAGTAGAGCTGATTGACGATGGTCTCCTTAACGGAGCGATACGGGATGGGGGTGTGCCAGCAGTGGTAGCAGCGCTGCCGCCAAATTCGCTGATTGCATTAAACCCGGTTGCAATGACTGTAATGCGAACTTCACCCTGCATACGCTCATCAATTACAGCACCAAAGATGATATTGGCATTTGGATCAACGGCTTCATAGATAATCTCAGCGGCTGCATTGACTTCATGCAGCGTCATATCGTTGCCACCCGTGATGTTGAGGACAGCTCCAGTCGCACCATCGATGGACGTTTCTAACAGTGGCGATGAAATGGCTGCGATCGCAGCTTCACGAGCACGAGATTTACCAGAGCCCACACCGATTCCCATTAGAGCCGAGCCTGCATCGGCCATTACAGCCCGCACATCGGCAAAGTCAACATTGACCAAACCAGAAATTGTAATGATGTCAGAAATACCCTGTACACCCTGACGCAAAATATCATCGGCAAAGCGAAACGCTTCTTGTACGGGCGTTTGCTCTGAAATGACCGACAGCAGCTTGTCGTTAGGAATAATGATCAGCGTGTCAACAGATTCCTGCAGGGCCATAATCCCTTCTTCAGATTGGGATGTGCGACGCCTGCCCTCAAATGTAAATGGGCGAGTAACAACGCCGATGGTGAGTGCTCCCGCTTCTTTGGCGGCTTCTGCAACGACAGGGGCGGCCCCGGTACCCGTGCCGCCACCCATACCAGCGGTAATAAAGACTAGGTCTGCACCCTCTATGGCGGTGGAAATTTCGTCGCGAGATTCTTCAGCCGCCTTTTGGCCAATGGCAGGGTTACCGCCTGCACCCAAACCACGGGTTAGCTTTTGGCCCAGCTGTAGTGGATTCGCACTATTAGCTTTAGTGAGCGCTTGTGCATCGGTATTCAATGCCCAAAACTCGATCCCCGAGACACCGGTATCGATCATGCGATTAACCGCATTACAGCCGCCGCCACCGACACCAACAACCTTAATCCTCGCCATACTCCCCGGCACAATATCACTCCCCATAGCCGCATTACTCAACGTAGTTTCATTACGATGATTATTATTCATATCAGACAAGTTGAGGCCCAGGCCCGAATTTCCGTGAGAGTTTTGTGAGGATGCGTTAGACATAGGGCAAGTGTAATACGAGGTATCAGCGAGCTATTGACTCAATCAGCCACAGAACACACGCGACTGCCGTATAAAGTAAGCGCTAACTATATAGCAATTACAAACGGAGCAGGAGCAGGTCTCCGCGAATAGATGACTAGTCAACTAAATCAAACTATGCAGAGAAAGCTTGAAACACGCTTCCCAAAAGCTTCACAGAGGCTTTGAAGGTTAATTTCGAACACTATGAAGTCATGTTCTAGTCAACTATACGGGAACTTGCTTGAAAAACCAACCAAACTTACTAATTAATTCAAGAATTTAATCTGTCTAGAACTCCTTTAGAAAAAAAGCAGACTAATGCGCTGGATTAGAAATAAAAGATAGGCGTTATAAACGGTGATTAAGTATCAATATCTCAGGCTAAAAAGACATATTTAATAGCGTGTACAGCGATCTTGAGTAAGTTTACGTAGAGGCTTCTTTTAAGGAGCTTCAGTCTTAGTTGCTTGAAGTATTTCTAAAGTTGGATTGTCAGGATTACGCATGTCAATGAACGCAATTTCTTCGATATCCATTTTGGCGTTCAAATTTCGCATTCGATCAAGGGCGCTTAGCTGTTTAGAAAAGTTTTGCCCGTAGGGACCTACATGCACAATGCCGAGTTCGGTGTGCAAGATCAAGTTGGCCGGGTCGCGCCAATCGAGCCGAGAGACAGCAACTGGATTTCTTTGTAGGGCCTGATAGATGATTGGCCAATCTTTTTGATAGGCCGGACGCATTCCCTGTACCTGGAGCTTGGGTTCCTGGGTCTGCAGCGTAGTAAAGCTGCTGTAGGGCATCCAGTAGCCATTTGCATCAAGCAATCCCATTTGGGAAAAGCTTTGGGGATCATCATTTATGGACCTGATGGCAACCTCGGTATTGGGAAGGGCGATCGCAACTGGCGTCCGCTCCTGAATGCGAATATTGAGCCCCGGTGGTAAAAGCCTACGCTTGACGATGACATCTGCAATGGGTCCCTCATCTATTAATGTATTTTCCAGCTCCAGGGGCTGCACCTTTAATAGAGATTGAGGATAGTCTATGTCTAGCAGCTTATAGATCTCATGATCGGGCAGTAGACGGTTGCCGCTGAGAGTAATCTGCTCAGCAGACTGTAGCATCCAGCGGTTAGATGTGGCCAAACTCAAACAGCCCACAGCTAGCCCCACCATAGCGGTCTGTCGCCATAAGCGTTGCCAGAAAAGCCGATGACGTTTGCGTTTAAGATTTTTACGACGGGCTGTCAGATTTTCTCTAGAGAATTCAGTAATGTCGTCTGGCATGGGAGTGTCGATCACAGGTGAGGGAGCGCCAGTGGGGATTTTAGAAGGCAGAGGGCGAGATAAAAGTAGCTCTATATAAATTAGGTCTAAGCAGCCTGATTAGGTCTAAGCAGGCTGCTTAGAATGCTGAAGAGTCTATTTAAGCATCCAAGCTTCCCAGTGAAGCCCTATTCTGACACTTCTTTGAAAAAAAGTGCTGGCCCGGACAATCCGTGTATTAGGACGAGGGAGCCTCTAACGTTTTCATCAAAAAGCTATGCCACTGTGTAGCGAGTTCTGCATCTGTAAAGGGAATCTGGGGTGTGCTGCCATCTGCCAAATTTAGTTGAATGACGGCGTCACCCTTTTTGGCAGACCCTGTGACGCTATCGGTAAATGTGTCATCTCCTTTGAGCAGTAATTCGGTACTGCGTAGGTTGTTGAGTTGTGTCGTTTGCACATCAATCACCCCTTTACGAGTGGGAATACCCCAGGTCAGTGTTTGTCCCGTTTGCCCAAGGGTTGCATAGATGTCGTATTTGGCGCGCTCAAACTGAGTCGCCCACTCTTTGTAGGTTTCTACTTTTTGATATTCGTTCCAACCGGCCCACGTAATCCAAAAAAAGAAGATCAGCAGCGGTAACCAAAGTAAGCCATGCACCATAGGTATTTATGCTCCCATTGTAAATTCTTGCAACGAGGCGGTCGTGAACCTTTCGCATTGATGAAAGATGATGTCAAGGTTTGTACTTAGTATGCGCTAAGTCAGCCTCAAGCTTTCAAAACCATACTATTTCTGAGAGGAGACGGTAAATTGCTTTACTTACCTTCTTTATTGGCGGTTACTCCTGGCACCGTTGCCTGGAGCCCCAAAGTTGGTCTCGTTATGATTATTTGCAATGTGATTGCGATCGCAATCGGTAGCTACGGTATCAAGCAGAAGAACGTTGGCCTTGGCCTACCCTCCGCCGAGCTCTTTGGCGGCATGGGGCACGGTGCAATGCTGGCCTGCACTAGCCTGGGGCACATCATTGGCGCTGGTGCCATCCTGGGTTTATCCACCCTTGGTGTTCTCTAAGGATAGCTAGATACCTAACAGACTATCTGGCTAGTTCTACCAGATAGTCTGGCCCAGACAGTTTACCTGAGCATCCTCAGATAACATTTCACGTTTTAGAAATATCAATTTCATCTAAGGCTGGAGATTGCGGACTCCAGCTTTTTTATTGCGGTCCGAACTAGTCAACGACAGCCTGCAGCCGTTTGCGAAACTCGCCTTTGGGGTGCCCACCCTTAATCTCGCCCAAAATTTTGAACTCACCCTCTGGTTCTTCGCAAATAATATAGGTGGGCCAGCCCATGTCAGCTTTATTAGGGTATTGCGTAAGTAAGACATTGCGATACTTACGGTACGTAGCGGTATCCTGCATTTTGATATCTACAAAGTCTAGACCTAGTTCGGTCGAAACCTTAGCGTCGTAAAACGACATCTTGTGGCAAATGCCGCAATCTTCAGAGGAAAATTTTAGAACAGCTTTAGGCATGGGAAGGGGAAGTAATCCTTAGTTTTGAATTTTGAATTGCCTACCTTGGCCTGCCTCACTCTAATTAGAGGCAAGCAACTCAAAACTAAGAACTCAAAACTCAAAATTTACTTGTTCCCCATTCTAAAACTCTTCCGTCCCTCACTCTCGCATAAACCTGCCTAAGACTGGCAGCACCGGGCAAGGCTCTCCATCCTGCAGGTTGTCTGGATTGCTCCAGGCAAAGGGGGCTTGTTTGGCTGCGCTCATCCAGAGCAAACGTTTGGCCCGAGTCATCGCGACATAGAGTAGGCGAAATTCCTCGGCTTTTTGGAGGTCGTTGGCGCGATGCCAGGCGGTGGGTATATCAGGAATATCAGGGCTGCCGTGGACGTGGCCATGAATGTGGGCACGGATTTGCGCGCGGGCGACGTCCGGTAGGGATACGGTGCCCAGAAATTCTCCCTGGGGTGGTACCCAAGACTCGCCAGGGAGCAGCTTGGCATGGAGAAATGGCAGAAACACTGCGTCCCAGTCTAGACCTTTGGCTTTATGCATTGTAATAATGGTGAGCTGACCGGGTCGGGTGTACTGGGCTTCAGTGTCTTCAGCTTCGATGGCGTCAAATCGTTCAGAACTGACGATTTCTTGAAGTGCGCCAATCATAGTGGTGAGATTGCTGTCTTCTGTTGTTTGCTGAGCGATGCGGGCGGCTAGTTTATCCGCGGTGGCCAGCTCACTTTGGTTGTAGTTGAGCGTGGTGCCTAGAAGCGGAATCTGGTGATAGGGCGGCAGGTCAAAGCGGGCACGTAGCAGGCTTGTGCAGTAGCGGCGAGCATTGAGTGCAGCCTGGGTTGTCAGCGGCGGGTCGAGGGGACCTGGATAGAGAAACTGTTCAGGACTAGTTGCCAGCGGATTGAGATCTTGAGTAGGAATCCGCTGACGGTCGACTAAAACCCTGAGTGCTCCTTTGAGATAGTCTGGTGAATGGGGGCGTTCTACAAACTGCAGCAGCTGCAGCATTTCGCGAGGAATCTGGGTGTTGCGATCGCGACTGCCCACATCGTAGATTTTTAGCCCAGTTGTCTCAATAAAATCAAACCCCAGCCGGTCCGGGTCTTCCAGCATTTCTCGAATAAATCGCCCCTGACGATTCTCCCGCACCAAGACTGCCAATGTGGGCGGTCTCGGCCTTTCTCCTGAAGTGTCTTTCTCTTCTTTCCAGTCGTTAATCAGCTCTTTTACCCGCTGCGCAATTTTTTGAACAGAGGCAGTAATGTTGGCTGGTTTTATTAGCTCCACCCCCTGACCCAGAGGAGCGGGATTAGCATTGGGCTGCGGATCATTGGGAGGGACCGGTAAAATAACCTGTGCTCGAAACGGTGGTTCTTTGCTCTGCTGATTAACCCACTGCAGCACAAAGTTGGCTGCATCCATAATTTTCTGGGTGCTGCGCCCGGCCTGGTCAATAGTAGCTAGACGCCCTGGGCGATTAGCGTCGCAAAACTGGTTAAAAAATACTGGGTCAGCGGGAGTAAACGTAGAATTAATAGCCTGATTTGGATCGCCAACACGGACAAGGTTTGGGGAGGTTTCCCAAAATTGAACAGGAGCTGTTTCAAAGTCCCCCAAACTGGGGGGGCTTTGAGGCCCTCGATCACTGAGTGCTTCTTCTCCAGCCTCTGGATTAGCTGCTAATCTTTCTAGCAATCTTGTCTGCAGCGGCGATGAATCCTGAGCTTCATCCTCAAACACCGCAAAAAATTGAGTCTGCCAATGGCGACAAATATCTGGATCGGCCAGAGCTTTAAGCGCCGCCAAAATCATATCGTCGTAGTCAATGAGACCTCGCTGACTCAGCAGGGTTTGATATTGCCCGTAGAGTCCGGCAGCCACATCTAATAGTTGATAAACATTGGCCGGTGCCTGCTGACCAATACGGCTCAGATCGGTAGGCACCAGCCCTGAACTTTTGGCTTCGTGAATAGCGGTGTAGGCCAAGCAGGCAGTACCTCAGTCCGCAGCACAGACTGTCTGCGCAGGCGTTCGGTTTCTTCTCCGTCAAAGCTTTGGCCTTCAACCAGGCGGTGATAGAGGTCTGGCGCTTCGTGAATCCAAGCTTCTACCGCAGTGCGGATGAGACGATTGCTTTGGTTGGGGGAGACCAGCGTAGTGGTTTCAAGGTTGATGCCAGAGACTTCAGGATTGTGGGTGGCAATGTTGAGGGCTAACCCATGCAGCGTCTGAACGATAAAGCTGTTGTATGGGAGTTTGAGGGCTTTGAGATGATTGCGAACTTTAGCCTTTAGATTGGCTGCAGCCGAGCGGGTGAACGTAACAAGGACAAGCTGTTTGCGGCCGTGGAGTTGAAAATGGGAAATTGCGATCGCAGCCCCAGCCGCCATACCGGTAGACTTACCCGAGCCTGGTACAGCCGATACCGCCAGCGGTCCACCCCGCCAGTCAGCCAAGCGACGCTGGCCAGGGCGCAGACCATCGCGCAGTGCCTGGAGTTGTACGGTGCGATCGGGGACAGTCATCAGCGCGGTATGAAACTCTCAGCCATAGGGTACTGCACGAAACCACCTCTGAGGAAAACATTGCGCTTACAGTTTGAATTTGCCCCAGATTATGTCGAGAATTCCGTAAAAAACAGTCTGCCTCCTACAATGATTCCTAGATGCTTTTCGGTGCTGCCTATGATGAATCTTTCTGA
>JBHJIV010000251.1:0-14688 GCA_050043105.1 Leptolyngbyaceae cyanobacterium
CTCGTTCGGGTCAAATTGTTGTACCGGCATGAGTTCAACTGCCGTGATCCCCAACGACTGCGGGTATGGAATCTTTTCGATCAGCCCCGCGTAGGTTCCGCGTTTATCTTCGCTCTGCCCCGAGTTCGGGAGTCGGGTAAAGCAGCCAACATGCAGCTCATAAATATCGGTTGCGGCATAAGGAGTTTTTAGATGACTGTCTCCTTCCCAATTGTATTGGAGCGGGTCCACCACCACTGCCCTGAGGGCCTGCGCACAGTTGTCAGAGCTGTTGCTGGCGGCCTGACGAGAATAGGTTTGCCACCCGACCACTGTGCGGGCATAGGGATCTAATAAGACTTAGTTGGGGTTAAAACGCTGGCCGTTTTCTGGATTGTAGGGACCATCAACCCGGTAGCCGTAGACCTGTCCGGCGCTGAGACCCCCCACAAAGACGTGCCAATAGTGAAAGGTGTGATTAGTATTAGGGTCAAGGCGAATAGTGATCTTAGGTTCAGGATCGTCCGGGGTGTCAAACAGCAGCAGCTCTACCCATCTTGCCCCACGCGCATACAGACAAAAATTAATTCCCCCGTCGCGAACCATCGCTCCTAGGGGGAAACTGTCACCAGGTTGAACTGTTAAGGTTGTCTGAATCTCTTCATCTAACAGCATCTCATTTGCATGTCTCCTAAGTATGTGGGGTTTGCGAGGCAGCGATGTTGTCTGGTGACAATAGAAACAATGCCAACAGACAACAGAGTAAATGGGCTACCTCTTAGCTAGCTGGGGCAGGCGCTGTCGCAGACACCGGCAGCTGCAGACCGTCGCGATAGGCGGCAATGTACAGCGACTTGAGGTCTTGGATCAAGGGATAGCGAGGATTAGCTCCGGTACACTGATCGTCAAAGGCTTGCTCTGCCATGAGATCGAGGTGTTCAAAGAAGGTGTGCTCATCATCGCTGAGCACATCCCGCAGGCTTCTGGGAATATCCACCTGCTGTTTGAGGGATTCAATCGCCTCGATCAGTCGGCTAACTTTCTCTTCATCGGTATTGCCCCCGAGCTTGAGCGAATCTGCGATCGCAGCATATCGCGCTTTGGCCTGGGGATACTCATACTGAGGAAAGATTGCCTGCTTAAAGGGGGCATCGGTGGCGTTGTAGCGAATCACATGGGAAATCATCAACGCATTGGCCAACCCGTGGGGAACATGGAATGTCGACCCTAGTTTGTGGGCCAGAGAGTGACAGATGCCTAAAAATGCATTGGCAAAAGCCATCCCGGCAATGGTGGCGGCGTAGTGCACTTTTTCTCGGGCTTCTGGGTCATTGGGGCCGTTTTGATAGGCTCTGGGGAGATACTTCACCAACAGCCCGATGGCTTCTAGGGCCAGACCGTCGGTAAATTCTGTTGCCACCACAGAAGCATAGGCTTCTAGCGCATGGGTAAGCGCGTCAATGCCGCCATAGGCGGTGAGTCTTTTGGGCATGTGACGCACCAGCTCTGGGGCAATAATGGCCATGGTGGGGGTGAGGGCATAGTCCGCCAGGGGATATTTAATGCCTTCACGGTCGTCGGTGACCACGGCAAAGGGGGTCACTTCAGACCCTGTGCCCGATGTGGTGGGAATCGCCACCAGAATGGCTTTATCCCCCAGCGGTGGTAGCTCATAGACCCGCTTGCGGATATCCATAAACCGCATCGCTAGCCCTTCAAACTTCACCTCGGGGTGTTCATACATCAGCCACATTACCTTGGCGGCATCCATTGGTGACCCGCCGCCCAGGGCGATAATCACGTCGGGCTTAAAGTTGTTGATAATGGCTAAGCCACGCTGCACCGTGGATAGAGACGGGTCGGGCTCAACATCGAAGAAGGTGTGGTGTTCAATTTTGAGCGTGTCGAGGGTATCGGTAATCTCTTTGGTAAAGCCCATGTCAAACAGGGGTTTGTCGGTGACAATAAAGGCTCGTTTTTTATGGGCCAGATCCCCCAGCGCCACTGGAATACAGCCCGACTTAAAGTACACCTTAGGCGGCACCCGGAACCACAACATATTCTCCCGTCGCTCGGTGACGGTCTTAACATTGAGTAAGTGCTGCACACCCACGTTTTCAGATACGGAGTTGCCCCCCCAGGTACCACAGCCCAATGTGAGCGAGGGATCCAGCTTAAAGTTGTACAGATCCCCGATGGCCCCTTGGGAAGACGGGGTGTTGATCAATACACGAGAGGTGGCCAGCTCATCTTCAAACTGAATGATGCGATCGCGATTATCTGGGTGCGTATAAAGCACAGAGGTGTGGCCCTGTCCGGCAAAATTCACCAGCTGTTTGGCTTGAGACAATCCTTCAGCAAAATCTGACGCTCGATATAGCGCCTAAATCAGCGAGAGTTTTTCATAGGAGAACGGTTCGTCTATACCAATGCCGCTAACTTCACCAATCAGCAGTTTAGTTCCCTCTGGCACCGTTAGATTTGCCAGCTGGGCCAGCTGAGTTACCGATTGACCAACAATCTCAGGGTTGAGCCGTCCGTTTTTGAGCAAAATTTGAGACACCCGAGACCGTTCTTCGGGGGTAAGAAAATAAGCACCCCGTTTAACAAATTCTTGTTTAACGTCGTCGTAAATGTCATCGGCAACGACGGCAGACTGTTCTGAGGCGCAGATCATGCCGTTGTCAAAAGTCTTACTCAGCAAAATTGAACTCACCGCCATCTGAATATCAGCGGTTTCGTCAATCAGTGCAGGGGTGTTGCCTGCCCCGACACCCAGAGAGGGGTGCCCCGATGAATAGGCGGCTTTCACCATACCTGGCCCACCGGTCGCCAAGATCAGTTTAATGTCAGGATGCTGCATCAGCGCCTGGGAGAGTTCCAGGGTGGGCTCATCAATCCAGCCGATTAAATCAGCCGGTGCCCCAGCCTTGACAGCCGCATCGCGAATAATACGAGCCGCAGCAATGGTGCAGGCTCTGGCGCGAGGATGGGGAGAAAAAATAATGGCGTTGCGAGTTTTGATACAGAGCAACGCCTTAAAGATAGCGGTGGATGTGGGGTTGGTGGTGGGCACAATGCCCGCAATTAGACCGATGGGGTCGGCTACTTTTTGAATGCCGTAGTGCACATCGGAATAAATAACACCGCAGGTTTTGGAGTGCTTATATTTGTTGTAGATATATTCTGAAGCAAAGTGGTTTTTGATCACCTTGTCTTCAATAACGCCCATACCGGTTTCTGCCACCGCCTGTTTTGCCAGGGGCAGACGGCCATTGTTAGCGGCGATCGCAGCTTGCTTAAAGATTGAATCCACCTGGGCCTGATTAAAACTGGCGTAAGTCTCTTGAGCTTTTTTAACTCGCAGGATTAACGCTTCTAGGCTCTCTAGCGTATCCACACGTGCAGATGATTGTTGTAAAGTCATAATTATGTTGGCAGTCCTCTAGTGAACGTTCAAGCCGTAGCGTTGAAACTGTGCTTTGACTTGTTCGATTTGTTCCTGACTGGGGGGTAATGTATCTTTTAGCTGATAATCGTACCCAAGGGCCTCCCACTTGTAGGCCCCCATTTGATGAAATGGTAAAACCTCAACCCACTCCACATTAGTAAGGGTTGAAACAAACTTGGCAAGTTTCTCAACATTTTCTAAGGGATCGGTGAGTCCGGGTACTAAAACAAACCGGACCCAGGCGGGTTTATGAATCTCATTAAGATAGCGCGCCAGTCGCAGCGTCGGTTCTTGAGAAACATGGGTGACTTGACGATATAGCTCGGGATCAAATGATTTAATATCGAGAAGCACTAAATCGGTGTGGGGTAAAACCTGTTGAGCCGCCGCCAACTCTGAAAACCCAGAGGTATCCAGGGTGGTGTGCAACCCTTCAGCCTGGCAGCTGCGCAACAGTTCTGCAACAAAATTGGGCTGTAGTAAAGGTTCACCCCCCGTGACTGTCACTCCTCCTCCAGATAGTTCTAGATAGGTGCGATAGCGTAGAATATCTTCCACTAGCTCAGCAACGCTCACCTCATGCCCACCTTCGACTGTGCGACAGTCTGGGTTATGGCAATATTGACACCGCAGCGGACAGCCCTGGGTAAAGACCACAAATCGAATACCTGGCCCATCGACAGTGCCACAGGTTTCAACAGAATGAATACGTCCTGTGGCTTGAGAGGGAGTCGTTGTTGGTTGAGAGATCAGCATAGGCGGCCAGCGCGTGTATAAAATCTCGATAATGAGACTGTGTTATGGAGAATTCTTAGAAAATCGTAGACGAAGAAAAATTTGGTCTTTGCAGGGGGGCTGTCAATCGCTAGCGCTCGTGATTTCCCCCCTGTCATGTCCCCCCTGTGTAAAGGGGGACACAGTTGCCCTAATCAGAACCGGCTGTGGAATGTGCGATTAACCACATCCATCTGTTGCTCGCGGGTTAGCTTAATAAAGTTAACTGCATAGCCCGAGACCCGAATCGTAAGCTGGGGATACTTTTCAGGATGGTCCATGGCATCGAGCAAGGTCTCGCGATTCAGCACATTCACGTTAATGTGCTGCCCCGTATTGTGGAAGTAACCGTCTAGAAGACCCACCAGGTTGTTGATTTGATCGCCCTCAGTCTTACCCAACGCGGCCGGCACAATGGAGAACGTGTAGGAAATACCGTCCTGGGCATGCTGATAGGGGAGCTGGGCAACGGACTCACAGGCTGCGATCGCACCTTTAGTGTCACGACCGTGCATGGGGTTAGCTCCGGGGGCAAAAGGCTCACCCGCTTTCCGCCCATCTGGGGTGCTGCCGGTCTTTTTCCCGTAGACCACATTAGACGTAATGGTCAGAATGGACTGGGTGGGGACCGCATTGCGATAGGTCTTGTTCTGACGAATATGGTTCATAAACTGCTGCATCAGTTCTGACGCCATCTTGTCTACCCGCTCGTCGTTGTTGCCAAAGGCGGGGTAGTCACCCTGCACCTCATAGTCCACGGCCAAACCCGCCTCATTGCGAATCACCTTAATCTGACCGTACTTAATGGCCGAAAGAGAATCTGCAACCACCGATAACCCTGCTATTCCACACGCCATGGTGCGATAGACATCTTTATCGTGGAGGGCCATCTCTAACCGCTCGTAACAGTATCTGTCATGCATATAGTGAATCACGTTGAGCGTGTTCACATAGAGCTTGGCCAGCCAGGCCATCAATACATCAAATTTGGCAGCGACCTCGTCGTAGCTCAGAATGTCTGTGGTAATGGGGGCGTAGGCCGGGGCAATCTGTTCTCCTGATTTTTCATCACGACCGCCGTTAATGGCATACAGTAGAGCCTTGGCCAGGTTTACCCGAGCGCCAAAGAACTGCATTTGTTTCCCAATGGGCATGGCCGAGACACAGCAGGCAATGCCATAGTCATCGCCATACTGAGACCGCATCAGGTCGTCATTCTCATATTGGATCGAGCTAGTATCCTTTGAGACTTTGACACAAAATTGCTTAAACGCCATCGGCAACTGCTCAGACCAAAGCACGGTCAGATTGGGTTCTGGCGCTGGGCCTAAATTATAGAGAGTTTGCAAACAGCGGAAGCTGGTTTTAGTCACCAATGGCCGACCGTCTAATCCAATGCCACCAATGGACTCGGTGACCCATACCGGGTCACCAGAAAACAGCTGGTTGTATTCCGGTGTGCGTAAAAAGCGCACCATCCGCAGCTTCATCACAAACTGGTCAATTAGTTCTTGAGCCTCTGCTTCGGTAAGACCCCCGTTGGCAATATCGCGCTGGATATAGATATCTAAAAACGTGGAAACACGCCCCAAAGACATGGCCGCACCGTTTTGCTCTTTAATGGCTCCTAAATAGCCAAAGTAGGTCCACTGCACCGCCTCTTTAGCAGTTACCGCAGGGCGGCTAATGTCACAGCCATAGGCGGCAGCCATTTGTCTCAACTCTTGCAGAGCGCGAATTTGCTCGGCAATCTCTTCTCGTTGATTAATAACAGCCTCATCCAGGGTGTCGAGTTCCAACGACTGGAGCTGTTGCTGTTTATCGAGGATCAAGCGATCGCAACCGTATAGAGCGACTCGACGATAGTCACCGATGATACGTCCCCGTCCGTAGGCATCGGGCAGCCCGGTGATGATGCCCGAGTGTCGCGCCCGTCGCATTTCAGTGGTGTAGGCATCAAATACACCGTCGTTATGGGTTTTACGATATTTAGTAAAAATCTCTAGCGTGGTGGGATCAAGCTTGTAGTCGTAAGCTTCTAGAGACTTTTTCACGACTCGAATACCACCTAGGGGCATGATGGCTCGCTTGAGTGGCTTATCGGTTTGTAGCCCGACCACCTGCTCAAGAGACTGATCAATATATCCCGGTGCATGGGCCGTAATCCCGGTCGGCAGCTGACTGTCGGCATCTAAAATGCCCCGCTCCAGCTCTAGCTGCATCAGGGATGTGACCTGCTGCCAAAGCTGTTGGGTGCGATCGCTAATTCCGGCGAGAAAATCTCCATCCCCGTCATAGGGCAAATAGTTTTTTTGAATAAAATCACGAACATTAATTTCACTCGTCCATACCCCGGTGGAAAACTGAGACCACGGCTGAGTTGGCTCAACCTGTCTGGACACAGCTGGGGCGGCCATAACTTTTTTGCCGACCGCACTGACTACGCTCATTGGGTTAATCTCCTAGAAAAAGTACTGTTTTGCAATGTCATTAAGCAACACTAGCTAACACATCACAACGAACCTTAAAAACAAAATCTTCAATACTATCGATAGACTGATAGCTCTCTCACCATCCCAATATCTATCTGTGTTTCTGAAACGAATTAACCAATGGATATTAGTTCACCAGAATCTTTGTAATAAGTTTAGATTCTGTTTAAGACAATCAAAAACTGTAGCGTTTGACCAGTGCTTTGATGATCGGGTTCTGCTGTCTCCCTCAACAGCTAATCATCTAAACTAACCATCCAAAAGTTATGCTGTAAGCTTTGTAGAACTAAGGAACAACCTCCAACGACACTGAATTCACGACACTCCATAAGTAATCTTGCTTACTCGTTCACTATAGCAAAAGGCTGTGGAATCGCAGGCTGTTTTGATACAGTTACGTTACGTTTCTAAAGAACGTCACCACGTATTGAAACACTCTTAAATAAACAATAGTCTTGTTTCTAAACCTATACTGACATCTGTTATGTCGCAGTTATTACGCCTTGAGAGTGATTTTTGTGTAAGAAATCACCCTTAACAAGAAAATAATCGATGAATATGTTTGGTTAATACTAGCTATAGAAAAATCAAGATACACTTTACCTACAATTTATCTACAAGATGTCATTTAGCCTAAACTCCAAACAATTTTGAGGCTATAGAATAGTGTGGGCCTAAATAGGGTACTACTAGCACATTAAAAATAGAAGACTAAGAAAAATGTTGTTTGGATTTTAAAAGGTAACTAGAGAAAACTAGCGTGCCTCATCCGTGAATTTTGATCACACCCTAGCCATATTTTTGGGGCATTATTTATGACCACTTTCAATGCGAGTGAATCTATCCGCTCGACTGAGACTAAATCTAGTGAGACCACTACAAGTTCTATTGACTTAGGCCAGCTACAGTGTCCAGACCCCGCCCACGATATTCTGCGTTACGACCATCAACCGCTTTCGCACTTTTTTGCACCTCAAACAGTGGCTGTTATTGGCGCCACCGAACGCCCCGGCAGTGTAGGCCGAACTCTCCTCTGGAATCTAGTTAGCAGCTCTTTTGGTGGCACCGTTTTCCCAGTGCATCCGAAGCGGTCTAATGTTTTTGGGATCAAGACCTACCCTAGCATTGAGGCGATTCCTGAACAGGTAGATTTAGCCATTATTGCGATCCCGGCCCAGGGGGTTCCCCAGGTCATTGAGCAGTGCGGTTTGGCCGGTGTTAAAGGCGTCATTATTCTCTCTGCTGGGTTTAGGGAAACGGGGCCAGCAGGAATAGCGCTTGAACAGGCCATTTTATCGGCCGCCCGCCGTCATCAGCTGCGAATTTTAGGCCCCAACTGTCTTGGCTTGATGTGTCCCACCAGCGGTCTCAATGCCACCTTCGCGGGCACCATGGCTCGTCCGGGCAGTGTCGGCTTTATCAGCCAGAGCGGGGCGCTATGCACCTCTATATTAGATTGGAGTCTGCGGGAGAATGTTGGCTTTAGTGCCTTTATCTCCATCGGCTCAATGTTGGATATCGACTGGGGAGATTTAATTTATTATCTGGGGGATGACCCGGCGACCCACAGCATTGTTCTCTATATGGAAACCATTGGCAATGCCCGATCGTTTCTCTCAGCTGCTCGAGAAGTGGCCCTCAGCAAGCCCATTATTGTGATTAAATCGGGGCGAACTCAGCTGGCAGCCCAGGCGGCCGCTTCCCACACGGGGGCGTTAGCAGGAAGCGATGAGGTTTTAGATGCCGCATTCCGGCGCTGTGGGGTACTGAGGGTAAACACGATTGATGAATTGTTTAATCTTGCTGAAGTATTGGGTAAACAACCCCGTCCTCAGGGTAAGCGGTTAACAATCCTCACCAATGCGGGTGGACCAGGGGTGTTGGCAACAGATGCGCTAATTCGCAGCGGCGGTGAACTGGCCTCTTTAAGTCCTGACACCTTAGAGACTCTAGATACCCTATTGCCCGCCCACTGGAGCCGTCAAAATCCGATTGATATTTTAGGAGATGCCACCCCCGAGAGATATGGGGCGGCCCTTGATGTTCTGGCTCAAGATGCCAACAGCGACGGTCTTTTAGTGATTCTCAGCCCCCAGGCCATGACCGAGCCTGGGAAGACGGCGGCTCAGCTCCAGGCCAGGGCACACCAGTGGAAAAATTAACCGCTGTTAGCCAGCTGTATGGGAACAGATCGGGGCGCGGCCGGGGAGGCCCAGCTAAATCAAAGTCAGATTTTTACGCTGCCCTACCCTGATGCGGCAGCTCAAGTCTTTACGCTGATGGCCCGATATAGCGACAATCTGCACGCCCTTTATGAGACTCCGAGTCTAACCACGACGCCAGCGTGTGAAACCAGTTTGATTCCTGACTTATTAAATAGTGCCAGGGCCGAAAATCGTCTGTTACTCAGCGAGTGGGAATCTAAACAGCTGCTGCAGTCCTATGGAATTCCCACGGTGACCACTGAGTTGGCCACCTCGGCAGACGAAGCGGTAGCGCTGGCTCAACACATTGGGTATCCGGTTGTTCTGAAGCTGCATTCCCACACCATCACCCATAAAACCGATGTGGGGGGCGTTAAGCTCAACTTGCTCAATGAGGCTGCTGTTAGGGAGGCCTACGCCACCATTATGGCTATTGGGCAGCCAGGAGATTGTCTGGGTGTGACGGTACAGCCGATGGTGTCTTTGACTGGCTATGAGCTGATTATTGGCAGCAGTGTGGATGAACAGCTGGGACCTGTTTTGCTATTTGGCAGCGGTGGGCAGCTGGTGGAAATTTATCGCGATCGCGCCCTGGGTCTGCCGCCGCTTAATACCACGCTGGCGCGTCGCCTGATGGAACAAACCCAGGTTTATCAGGCACTTAAGGGGGTGCGCGGGCGACGCAGTGTCGATCTAGCTGCCCTTGAACAGCTGTTGGTGAGATTTAGCCAGCTGGTGGTTACCTACCCAGAAATTAAGGAAATTGAAATTAATCCGTTACTGGCTTCTGCCGATCAGCTGCTGGCCTTAGATGCACGGGTGGTACTCCATGGAGCCGATGTCACCGAAGACGCCCTACCCAAACCGGCCATTCGTCCCTATCCAAAACAGTACATAAAACCGTGGACGCTGCCTGACGGCACCTCTGTGACAATTCGGCCCATCTGTCCTGAAGATGAACCTTTAATTGTGGCATTTCATCAGACACTGTCAGAAGAGAGTATCTACTTCCGATATTTTCATCTGATTAAATTACAGGCCAGAGTCTCCCATGAGCGTCTTACCCGGATCTGTTTTATTGACTATGACTGCGAGATGGCGCTGGTGGCCGAACACCAAGATGCCGCGGGCGAGCGTTCAATTTTAGGGGTGGCCAGACTGAGCCGTCTGCACGGTCTCAATGAGGCGGAATTTGGCATGTTGGTCAACGATCAGTACCAGGGCCGAGGTCTGGGTACTGAGCTATTGCGATCGCTAATTACCATTGGTCAAGCTGAAGAATTAGACCGGATTTCGGCCGATATTCTCTCAGAAAATCGGGCCATGCAGCATCTGTGCAAAAAGCTTGGGTTTTCGACCCAGCGTGAGCAAGGTGAGGTTCGGGCCGTTTTGGAGCTGTAAGAATATGCAGGGGCGCACGGTCGTGCGCCCCCACGGGTCACCTTAATCTTCATCCAAGGCCGGAAAAGATTCTTCAATCTCCCATAGCCGGCTTTTATTGGCGATAAACCAGCTACGGGTTTCTGGCGTGAGGTTCTCCCAGACCAGGTCAATATCAGTATGGGGAGACTCATATTGATATTGACGACCCAATGCGCTCAAATTTTTGACCACGGTCTCTGGAATTTCAAAATCTAACCAGTCAACCTGAACAACTCGAGTTGCGATACCACCGCTGGGGTCGTAAATCAGCTGTGCGACACGAACTAAATCAGCAAAATGGGTCGGTCTCAATCCTGTAATCTGTTGGATTTCTAGACCCCTTTCTTTATTGGGTTTTAGAGTCATGCTAGAGGGTGGTGGACGTTAGTGGCCTTAAACAGCGGCGCTATAATTCTTTACTCGGTTGCTGGCATCAATGCCCAAGATCTTCGCTAGCCAGGGGGGGGGAGAGGTGGCAATCGCCTGTTGTAAATCCTTCAGCAGATCTCTAATGGTACCGCCTGTCTCTATTTTCATCGGGTAGATATTGGCCTGGATGACCTGTGCCGCCGCCGGCCCGCCAATGGAAACAACATAGAGCACAGGACAATCCTTAATGAGATTGACCCGAAACCGATTTTTGTTGTCGCTTAGATCTGCCTCTAAGGCTGAGCGGACATCAATCAGCTTAATGGTATCTGCCGATAGCTGATAAATCAGATAGCGATGACAGGAACCAAAATGGCCGTCGAGCTGTTCTGCTGTATTAGAGGCAACCGCAATCCTGATGGAATTGGGCATATCACCGTCACGATAAGGCTCGATGGGTAGAGGGTGTTCGCACTGTTCTGTTTCTCCCCACAGAATACGTACGGCTTCTTTTAATGCCGTGATCTCTTGATTGTTGGCATCTTCACCTTCCCATTCTCCCTCGTCTACGTCGTAGATATTGCCAAAAGAGCGTTTTAACTGAGTAACTGTCAAGTTACTAAGGGAATCTTCGGTAATCTCGTCAAAATTGGTCTGTAAGGCTGCGATTAACTCTCTTACAGAGATATCGGGGAGTGCTTTAGCGGCCAGGGCAATTCTTAAGGCCACTTCGTTAGAAATTGGTTGATCGGGCATCATTATTTCCTGTTTGTTTTAGCTCAATTTTGTATGGATATCACAGAATAAAATCTGTGGATAAGAAGTTCGACTTTCGCTCTCTGACAATGTCTGTGATAATCGCCTTATTTAATGGCTGGTCCTTTGCCGCCACCAGCGTGCGAATCGAAAACGACCGGAGGGCGTCGGATACCGACAGCGTACCGACAGCGGAGTCCTTGCGGCCGGTAAAGGGAAAGGTGTCAGGACCGCGCTGACACTGGCTATTGAGATTTACACGGCAGACCTGACTAACTAAAGGATCAATGAGATCTGCGATCGCATCCGTATCTTGTCCAAAAATACTTACCTGTTGACCATGGTTAGAGTTCACAAGATAGTCAATGGGGGTTTCAATATCATCGTAGGGAACAACCGGAATCACCGGCCCAAACTGTTCTTCAGCATAAAGACGCATGGCTGGAGTAACCGGATAGAGTACGGCTGGATAAAAAACAGAACCATTAACCGCTCCCCCATTGGGGTTGACTACACCCGCACCGTGACCCACCGCGTCATCAACCAGGTCTGAAAAATACTCGGTTCTTTGGGTGTCAAATAGTGGGGTAACGGTTACCCCCTCATCCCAGGGCATCCCCACCGTCAGCTGAGAGACCGCCGTCGAAAATCGTTTTAGAAATTCATCAACAATCTGACGATGAACAAACAGGATCTTTAGAGCCGTACAGCGCTGCCCATTGTAAGACAGCGTCCCCAAAATACATTCTTTTACCGCCAGGTCTAGATCGGCGCTGGGCAGAATAATGCCAGGATTTTTTGCCTCTAACCCATAAACAGTGCGCAGGCGGTTGAGTTTGGGATGTTGTTTTTTTAGATCGTTAGCCGCATGACTTGAGCCAATAAAGGCAAACGTGCTCACCTGACCTGACTTCATCAGCGGCGGCACCACCGTTCGTCCCCTGCCGTATACAGTGTTGACCACACCAGCAGGAAACGACTTTTGAAACGCCTCTAGCAGCGGATTACAAAACAGCACACCGGGGCGGGGTAATTTCATAATTACCGTATTGCCCATGATCAAGGCCGGAATCAGCAGGGCAAAGGTTTCATTTAGGGGATAGTTAGACGGCCCCATACAAAGAACCACACCCAGCGGTGCCCGCCGAATTTGACCAATCACACCTTCAGATATTTCAAACCGAGACGAGACTCGATCTAAATTTTTGAGGGCATCAATGGTGTCTGTAATGTATCTGACAGTGCGGTCAAACTCTTTTTGGGAGTCTTTATAAGACTTGCCGATTTCCCACATCAGCAGCTTTACCACCTCTTCGCGTTTCTCCTTCATGCGGTGGGCAAAGTCATGCATGTGCTCAATCCGCTGCGCTACCGACAGTGTCGGCCACAGACCACGCCCCCGGTCATAGGCCGCAACTGCCGCATCTAGGGCGGCCAGAGATTCCTCTTTAGTCAGTAACGGAAAATGCCCCACTGTCACTGGCATGGGCCCTTGTTCTGTTTGAATATGCACGGGCGACAGTACGGTTTCCACATCACCCTGCCAATGGCGTAATTCCCCATTAATTAAATACTCACGCTGATTGACGGGTGCCTGCAGTCGAACGCTCTCTGGTATGGCCTCAGCTGTTGGGAAAATAGAATCAATTGGGTCCGGTCTCTTTGCCGTAAAGTCTGTAGAAAGTGATTGAAGCGGAGCTGTGCTAACCATGGGTTTGATTCAAGTAGCGGTGGGCAAAAAATATGCGATTACCACGTCTAAGCAATTGGGCTGTAACTGATCAAGCACGCCAGAAACGCTTTTTCTACAGACATTAAGCAATCTTTCTCTTTTTCCAATGCCTAACGATGGCGGCTGTTCGAGTAGAACACACCCCCACTATTCAATGCATTGGCATAATCAAATACCAAACGATGGCAACAACCAAAGGATGCTTAGCTCTCAGCAAACAGCGCTGCCACTAACCTGAAACGCACATACTCTCTACTATTAATTACGAGAGATCTACGATAAACATTCTGTATTTTTTAATACAAAACCTGCTGTTGTTTAGTGTCGAATGTTGCCTATTGATTAAGTTTTGTCTATTCAAGATTTAAGGTTTGTTGCAGGCGGGCATAGTCTTCAGTACTGACGCTAAACCGTCCTTTCTCAACATCACGCACCCAGCTTTGACTTTTCCCCAGCTGTTCAGCCAGCGCCCGTTGGGTAACATTTTGACGCTGACGGGCGGCTTTAAGGGTGCTGCCAGAAAAATTAGGTAGCTGTGCAGTTTTAGGTTGTTTGCGCCGTCGCTTAGAGGTACGGCGACGAACAGATTGCTGCCATTCGTCTGAGAGTTCAAACCCTTATAGTAGCGAATTGATTAAACGTTGCCATTTATCTGGGGGGGGCGTATCCGTCAGGCTGCGACTGCGTTGGGCATCGTTTACCCAAAAATCGAGGGCTTCGTCTACGTCATCGGGTAGGTCAATCACCCTCGACCACAGCGGTTGAATATCGGCAGGATAGGTCTCTGGATCAAACAGCGGTTTTAGCCCGTAATAGTAAATGGTTTCAAGATCGCTCTCAAAGGTCTTTAGCAACCGTTTATGGGCACCCCGCACGGTGGTGGCTTCAATCAGTCGTTCTTCGCCATAGGCAATCTTCAGCAGAGTGCGTATGGTAAGCCGGTGATCGCCCCCTAGTCGTAGCTTAAACAACAGCCACAGCAAAATCCGAACAGCGCCCTCATGCTGTTGCCAATTACTCATGACTTCAGCGAGTAGAGACTTGGGGAGTACGCCGTACTGATAAAATGCTGTTTGATTGCGATAGTCTCGCTTGTTGAGAAAGTGTTTGGCCCAAATGCCAGCACGAATGGTGATTCCCAGACCGATCAGATGTTGATCGCCCTCAGCATCTTTTTCAAAATAATAATCTGTCTTAAGCAGATGCCAGATGGGGTGCTCGCTGAGGGTAAACGATGGCACCTTGCCCGGACGCGGGCAAGCACGGGTAACCAGCAGATGACAAGACCGGTACACTACTTCTTTAATCAGGGTTAGCTTGTCTAGTCTGCTGAGGTATTTACTTTTCTCGAGACCGACATATCATTCTATTTGCTTGTCGTTGTTTACAACATACTCTCCCACGGTGCATTCCAGCGTTGCTTCATAGGCGGACAACATCACGTGTAGAACACTTGATCGAATATCAAATTGCCACATTGACCTTGCTACATCTTGGTCGCATAACAGC
>JBHJIV010000252.1:0-24974 GCA_050043105.1 Leptolyngbyaceae cyanobacterium
GGGCGATACCGCAATAATTTGAGGCCACGACATCACCGAGTTAGACACCTGCAGAGAGGTCACATCAGGCTGTTCTGGGTTTAAGGGTAGCCCAACAATCGTCAGCGCATCTTCAATCCCAGGGACTCGGTCAAGATTGCCATCTCCGTAGGCAGTCGCGACCATATCTGCATCTGAGGCCACTAGCAGGGCTTGCCCCTCAAACTCAGGCACCGCACTGGCCTGAGTTTGAGGCACTGTATTAGCTACAGGCGCAACCGCGATCGGCTCAATCGGCTGCAGTAATCCGTAGCCCACCAGCGCTAGCAAGATACCCGCCACTGCCAACAGCAACCATTTCAGCCACTTCGATTTCCAATACTGCATGGGACCGTACTCCGCTTTCGCCCCCAGGCTAAGCTAAGGCAAGAATGATTGTCCAAGTCATTTTTGGCATTAAACTAATAACTTTGGTTTATTACTCAATGGAGTTTCGTCAGCTTCGTTATTTTGTGACAGTGGCCGAAGAACTACATTTTGGCCGTGCCGCCGAGCGTTTACACATTACCCAGCCTGCCCTGAGCAAACAGATTGCTAGCCTGGAGCAAGAGTTGGCAGTAACGCTACTGTTGCGCACTAAACGTCGGGTACAGCTCACCCATGCTGGAGACGTCTTTTTTACTCAAGCACGTCAGCTGTTGGCCCAAACGAATGCAGCCATTCAGCTAACTAAGCGTACCGATCGAGGCGAGATCGGTAGTTTAGCGATTGGGTTTACGGCAACAGCCACCCACACTGTCCTACCTTTATTTTTGCGAGACTTTCGGCAACAGTACCCACAGGTTGAAGTCACCCTACAAGAGCTGGCAACAGAAGCTCAGGTTGAGGCATTAAATCAAAACAGAATTGCCCTTGCTTTTTTACATCCTCCCATCGCTCAGCAGGGGCTGGAGGTGCATCCCATTTTTGATGAGAATTTTGTTGCGTTTTTACCCCTAAACCATCCCCTATCAAACCACGACTGTATTCCCTTAGAAGCCTTAGCCAATGAGCCATTAATCATTCATCCTCGGGAAGAAGGCCCCGTCATCTACGATGGATTTATTCAAGTGTGTCAACAGGACGGGTTTCAACCCAAAATTGTCAAAGAGTCGATTTCACTACAAACGCGGGTATGTCTGGTGACCGCAGGTATGGGAATTACATTTACCTCTGACCGTTTGCAGAGTTTAGTTGGCGTTGATGTGGTGTGTAAGCCGCTAGCAGATTGTCCAATTCGCCTTAAGTTTGCTGCCACCTGGCGAAAAACCGCATCTAATCCAGTTCTTAGAGAGTCTCTCAAAATCCTGTTAGACAAAACCTTAAAAGCATATCCAATAGAGGCTACGGTCGTTGATACCAACGCTCAATAGTGGCATGGCTCATTGCTCCAGTTGATAGCGCAGTTATGATCAGCGAAGGAATTACCGAATAAACAACCACCAGTGCGGTGATGTCAGTACTCACAGCCCACTCCAGGACAATTGTTACCAACAGAAATAAAACTACTACTGCAATCATCAAATTAACAACAATACTGGTAGCCACAGCATTACCTTGGTGAAATCGACGGTGAATTTTTAGAGAGTACAGCCACTTCGTTGATGAGGTTAAGAGAAGCCCGTTAACACTGCCTAATAAAACTCCGTTGCCAACACCAGCTAGCATCACCAGCAAAACGACATAGGGTGCGATCATGACGATTGAAGGATACATTAAAATTATTAAGCCTGGAAAAATGCCAATAGAAGTTCCACCTATCCACGCCCCCCAGCGAATATTTTGTTGAAACGTTTTTTTATGTACCACATCGACATCCAGACAATCAGCTGAGGGCATTCTGCCAGGATAGCTTTGAACAATCACGTATCCTCTGCCGTTGACTGCTTCACACTCAAAACTGTCTATATCTTTTCGAAACTTGACATTGTCATCTTGCTGCTCAGTTTCTTGTCGCAGCTGACTAATCTCGTCCCAGGTCAACTCAGAGACACTCACAAAAACTTTTAACATGACAAGTCTTTGAGTCAGCTGGTCAAACGCAAGTATGCTAGACCAGCCACATGTCTCACTAAGCCGTTGCCGCAAGTGATAGTGCCCATCCAGAATACCTCCTACAAATAAGTCTGGTATAGCCATTGACCGTCTCATCACCAACATATTTAGGTCAACTGTAGGCTCAAAAGCAATAGTTTCTTCAGGAAGCAGTGACACTTTCAGACTCAATAGTTGAGTCAAGGTGTTATTTAAATACCCAGGTTAGGCTCATTGGATGTCTGATTTTCTAGGTTATAAAAAAATTGCTGCTGCTGTTCCTGGGAGAGAATGTTGACAATATTCATGATCGCGTCTTCAAAAACAGCATCTAAAGCCGCCCGCTGATAGGGTGACAGATCTAGGTTGGCCTCATGAATGCCGGCTGACTCGGCCTCGTCATTACGCATAATCAGCTTTAGCGTCTCATATTGACCTGTCGTTAAAATAGCCGTCATCTGCCGATGTAAGACAGCATCAATCTCAATTACCTGCTGGGTTTGAGCCGGAGTCAACTCTAACACCCTGAGCCACTGGGGTAGCACATCTGCGTTTAGCTCAGTCTCGTTACTAATTGTCGCTGCAAATATCTGACTAAATGAGCATGGTGCCAGCACTAATATGCCGTAGCAAACGCTGACGATAACAGATATCCGAACCAGAAATCGACCCATTACAACCATAATAAGCTCCTAATATTTTTGCCTAGAAGAGCGAGCAACAGCAAATCGCCACCCAGGAACAAAATGCGAAGAGACCGCCTTTAGTAAGTAATTACTTACTTTTAGCAGAAGATTCTTAAAACGTGTGGCACCCATTTTTACAAACGGGGTTGACGCGAACTGATTTCTTAGATATTAATAAGTAAGTGTTCACTTATTAAAGGGTTTGACAGTCGCTTGTTGTCAGGTCTCATTTGCTTGCTATTGATTGATAGGAGATAGTTATGAAACGTTCATTTAGTGTTTTGCTAGCGGCAATGCTAGGTCTAACCTTAAGTTGGGCCAGTGCTAAGGCTCAAACCTCACCAGAACAGCGCCTAGACAAAACAGAATCAGCGCTGGCATCAGCTAAACGCACGAGAAAAGATGCGCTGTCGTCTGCGGAAGAGCTGGATTTAAGTGAAGATCAGCAGCTAGAAATTGAAGCTATTCAGACATCTATGAACAATGAACTGTCGGAAGTCTTGAACGACGACCAAATGGAGCAGCTAACAACGGCCCAGGCTGAAGGAGACAGTATGAGAAGCGTGATGCGAAGCTTGGGGCTAACGTCTAGCCAGCGATCGTCTGTGATGTCTCTGATGAGAGATACCCAGAGCCAGGTTATGGATGTGTTGACCCCTGAACAACGCGCTCAGCTTGAAGAAGAGATGCCACGGGATCGTCGCTAACTTCTCAGGTATAGGCTGAGCTAGAGGTTTATCCTTGTTAGCGCTCACTTTTAAAGCAGTCCACACCAACTAGGAGGGCAGCTCCCGGTATATGGCTAAGCCATGCGCCGTTGGAGATGTCCTCCTTTTCTTAGCCTAACTGATGATAGTTGTCAGCTCAGACCAGTTCTTTCTGTCAGAGATGGCGCCAGAGGATTAAGAGCCTTAAAACTACTGCAAAAGCACCAGTCAACATAACAATCGTGGCATAGCGTTCAAAGTTTGGTAATTTTGGTGTTTCTATAGACTGCTGTCGAAAAGCGTCAACGCTAGGCCCCCCAATCATAAAGAAGATAATTCCTACAATATTCAGTCTAGGAAAGTTGGACCGATCGAGAGTTTGGTTAATGGGTCGGGTAGTCATGAGCAATACTTCAACTCAACGGTAATCGATTTAGAAGGACAACCAATATGCTCTACAGAGTCTTGAATGGATAAGTCCGGCTGTCTGCGAATAGTTTGAATGGCAGCGGCTTTTGGAAACAAGTGTTTATCTGAGCAAAGCTAAAGCGATTAAGAATCCAGTGCGCTCTCGGCTAGCTCTTGAGCAAATCGTATCCGGTGACGACGAGACACCTGTTGCTCTGGATCAACGCCATCAAACGTGGGCGGAATCCAGGCGCGGATGACTAGTAAAGCCCCTAAAACCAGTAGAAAAGAGCAGGCCGCTAACACTTGGATCCAAGGGGTTTCAAGAATACCGTGAACAATGATTTCGCGCAGTACCGACACAATAGAAACTTCGACAGCCACGCCGATAGAGACTCGGTGCTCTTTCAGGTAAATAATCAGCAACCGAAATAGCTCTACCAAAATCAACAAGAACAAAATATCGGCAGTGACGTGGGGAAAATTTAAGGGGGGTAGCAGCGATAGGAACATCTCTCGCAGCTGCATCACCATAAAGCAAAACAGGCCAATACAGAGAGAAATGACAATTAAATCCTGAACCAGTTCTAGACCACGAACGATATGGTTGCCGTTAAGCCAGACAACCCGGCGCGGGGAAGTAGATGTCGATGAGGGGGTCATAATATAAAAAGGGTAAGGGAATAAGGGCGCCAGCCTAAGAGAACATGGGCTGTACGGGCGGCTGATTACGTCATAAACCAGACAAGCAAACCGATGAATACTATTTGCCCCGACTGGGTCTTTCAAAATGCTTAGTTCTTATAATGACTCGATTCTAACGACCTGTAAAATGTCAATCTCAAAAGCAATTAATAAGATATTCATATAACTTAGTCCAGCGGCTATTTGTTTGGCAAATACAAAATGTGGCTTACCTCTATTGAATAAATCCTTACCTAGTTAGGATTACCAGGATGGGCTCGACTCATGAGTCCTGTTAAGACACGATGCCCATAACCTGGCCTAAAGCCTATGGGATATTAACGGTACCGCTACCCTCGAGAGATGGGGAGTTCGATAAAAAATTGGGTACCAACCTGGATAGATGTTTGAAAATACAAATGACCGCCATGTTGTTCGGTAACAATTTGACGGCTAATGGACATTCCCAATCCTGTGCCTTTACCAATGGATTTGGTGGTAAAAAACGGATCAAAAATTTTGGCCTGAATGGCTAACGGAATTCCAGGACCGTTATCTGCAATCTCAACCCTAATCCAGTCACTGCTGAGCTGGCTGGTGGTAATTGTAATTGTCGATGTCTGGTTGGGGTCGCTTTCAAGCGCATCAATGGCGTTAGCGATAATGTTCATAAACACCTGATTGAGCTGACCGGCAAAACATTCAATCGAGGGAAACGAAGGGCTGTAGTAACGCTTAACATCGATGGGCGCACGAGCCGGTTGCCCTTTAAGCCGATGCTGTAAAAGCCGTAACGAGCTGTCTAAACCATCATGGATGTTGACCTGTTTAATGGGAGACTCATCCAGACGGGAAAAATTGCGTAGAGCATCTACAATTTCAGTGATGCGATCGCTCCCTGTTGTTAGGGAGCGCAAAAGCTTGGGTAAGTCTGTTTCTAAAAAATCAAACTCTAACTCATAAAATGCTGTCTCTAGCTCAGACGATAAATGTTGCCCCTGGGCTTTGTACAGCACCATAAATCTGAGCAAATTAGCAACATCTGTTTTTAGAAACTCCAGGTTACCGCTAACAAACGCCAAGGGGTTATTAATTTCGTGGGCAATCCCTGCCACCAGCTGGCCCAATGCGCTCATCTTTTCAGCCTGTACCAAATGGAGCTGCGTTTGACGTAAATCGTTTAACGTTTTTTCTAACGCCTGCGCCCGTTCATGGGCTTCCTGGGTCAGTTTCTCTTGATGCTGGAGTAATTTTTCAACCTGTTCTTTTTTAACCTGAACCTGTTGGGTCAGCGCTTGCGTATCCTCTAACGCCATCTGGCTGGTGCGCTGCAAAATCACAAAATCTGTTGTAGTATCGTGGAGGGCAAAATCTTGTAACTTTAGACCTAAACTTTTTAGCTCCCCTGGATTATATCCCCATGCAGAGCCCAGAAAAAACAAAACATTCTCAACCTCAACCCACATCATTTGTCCCTTAAGGTGAAGGGCGCTATCTTTGGCAGACAACAAAAACAGAGAATTTTGTTTAGTTAAGATTTTATCCAAATCCCAGCTGATTTTAGGTCGAGAGATCACAAAATAATCCTCAACAGCGTCCCCTACAGCAGCCGTTGTTATCAGCCGCTGCAGCACATCCCCCACCTGAACAATGCGTAGCGAACTATCTAGCACAAGATGAAAGGGGAATGCTTGAGCTAAACCCTCAGGCGGCAGTGTGTAGTGAAAGCCCACCATCGGCTACTCAGCGTCGTATTTAATGTGGAAGGTATCCCGGTCATCTCCCTGCTGTCTATCCTCAACTTGAGTCACCTCAACCGACTGATCAAACCGGTTGCCTAATCCTTCTACTAACCCAACCACCATAGGTGCAAGCCCCTGACGAGACGACTGATAGTGCAGCTCTATGGTTGTATCATCTGTCTGCTCACAATCAAACTCAGGCGGCTTAAGCTCCGGAAACTGCACGCCCAATCTTGAATGCAACTCATCTAAATTACTCAAAAAGTCTGGTAGTGTATCACCGGCCATTTCCAGCAGGTCTTGATATCCCGCTTTACCCGTGTATTCAACCCAGTACTGACCAAATGCTCGCATAATTTCACCACTGGATAGCCCTAACACTTCGCTAGCAGCAAAGACTAACCGATGGGTTAAATCATCTGGGTAGGACTTGAGTACCAAAAAACGTGATTCTTCAATGTTGGCTTTGGTCTTAATGATATCCCAGACATCGCTGCCGTGGTGTTCACACACCATATCCTGAATGGCCCGATTGATTAATCCGTACATCTATACAACCTCATCTGCCATCAGTATTTATTTGGACTAACAATAACCTTGTCCGCTATGGGTCACTCTACGTGTAAGCCCTTAAATTATCAGGACGGCCGCTGGCTGAATTATCCAGAGCCATTAGGGTTGCTGAATCTTAGGCTGAGCAATAACTAGACTTCATGTTGACAAAGAGTTACAACATGGGCAAAGTGTGCCATTTTTATCTAAATGTAGAGGTAATATCAAGTTTTAACTTTGAATACGGGCGATTTTGTAGCAACTTAGTAAAATAACTGGTTAGATAGCTTGTCAGCGTCCTGCAGCAGATAGTTTGGGAGTATCTTTATCATAATTTTATTTATTACATCTGTCAGGGTAGTTAAGACAATCGATATCCTTGAAAGCCCTAAATTACAACAGCTAACCTAACTCGCAATCACCGACTGCATCCGTCGATTGCTGTAGATTTTAGAAAATCTGATTGAGGATTCATAGTTTGCAGTATGAAAAATAGCTGCGATCGCAAAATTGCTGGGCTGCTACTGTTAAGCCTGACGTCAGGCGGCTGTGCCGTTCAAACAGAGCTGTCAGCAACAGCTCCCCTAAGAAAAAATGATGCTTTAGTAATCTGGTGGGAGCGGGGTTACTATGCCCAAGAAGACGGAGCCATTAGAACAGTTATTGACAGATGGGAAGCCAAAACAGGTAACAGTGTCGAACTATCTCTGTTAGATCAAGATGTTGTTCTTAGAGAAACGCAAAACGCCCTTCAAACAGGTCAGATTCCCGATATTGTCCTTTCTTATGAGGGCTCTTATACCTTTATTCCTACCTGGGCTTGGAATGGTCAGCTAGCCGACGTTAGTAGCGTAACGGATTCCTTAAAAGACAGCTACAGCGACAGCGCCTTAAAGTCTGCAGAACTCTACAATAATGTTGCCCAAACGCAAACGGCCTACGCTGTCCCCTTAAAACAGCACACCATCCATATCCACTATTGGCGCGACCTGCTAGCTAAAGCCGGATTTAACGAAGCAGATATCCCAACAGAATGGAATGCGTTTTGGAACTTCTGGAAACAGGCCCAAGATAGGCTGCACGCCCAAGGACAGACCGACATCTATGGTCTAGGGCTGGCAATGTCACGCGAAGCAAGTGATACATTTGCCAATTTTAACCAGGTGCTAGAAGCTTTCGACGTACGTCTTTTAGACAACAATGGCGATTTGTTGGTAGATAATCCTCAGGTACGCCAGCAAATTACCGCCGCCTTAGATTGGTACACCCAATTTTATAAAGAGGGCTATGTTCCCACCGATGCAACAGACTGGATAGACAGTAGTAATAATATTGCTTTTCTAAATCGTAAGCTGCTGATGGTGGTCAATCCTACCCTCTCAATTCCAGGGTCACAGCGCGAAGATGATCAAGATCTCTATTTAAATCAACTAGCTACCATCGAATTTCCCAATGAACCCGATGGAGAGTCTCCTACCTATGTTGTTAACGTTCCTCAGCTGGTTGTCCTTGCTAAATCCCCCAATCAGGAAATGGCCAAAAACTTTATTACTTACCTAATGCAGCCAGACAATCTCGCGCCCTATTTAGAAGGCTCTCTGGGTCGTTTTTTTCCAGTCATGCCTGAGCTAGCCACAGCTCCTTTTTGGAACAATCCCGCAGATCCTCATATTTTTATGGGCACACAGCAATTTCAAACAGGAACTACCCGAGCTGGCTATCATAGTTTAAGCCCAGCCTACAGTGAAGTAGATATTCAAAACATTTGGGGACAGGCAATCGAGAGCGTTGTCATAGATCATGTTTCGCCTGAAGAGGCTACAGATGAGGCACTGCTTAGAATTCAAGCCATTTTTGCGGATTGGAAACGCTAAACCAGGAAGATTTTAATGAGTACTCTGGCCGTTTATAGAGTTTTAGAAGGGCACCAGGGCACCAGGGGCAGCTGGTAGGTTTGTATTGTCATGGGTAACCAACCACTAACAAATCTTAAAAAACTCTGGCAAACCAGCTTACGCATCCAGATAGCTGGCTCGTTCTCACTATTGTCATTAATAATTGTTACACTGGTAGCTTACTTTACCTTTATTCAAGCTAGAGAAACCCTAAAGCAATCTGTCATTGAGCGATTAACCACGGTTGCGGCTCTAAAGGAAGACGACCTCAATCGTTGGCTACTAGATCGTCGCGATACACTCTTTTCCTTAAATCAGTTAACAGAGGTTAACGCATCTGCCACAGCCTTATTAAGCCATAACAAAGAAACCTCTGAGCATCAGTCTGCATCCCATCAACTCCAGCGTCTGCTGGGAGAGTTTATTCATAACCGCAGCGACTTCCGAGAAATACTGATTATTTCAAATGGGGGACGGGTGCTCATGTCGACCGACCCAACTAACATTGGTTGGTATGCAACCCTTAATGAATACAGCGATACAACCCAAAGTTTTCAAGATAATGCCTTTATCGCCAACTTCTATACGTCACCGATAACAGATCAGCCCACCATCACCTTTACAACGCCCATTCTTGATGAAGACAATCAGCAGTTGGGTCTGCTGGCAGTTCATCTAAATCTTGACGAGATCGATCAAATTATTCGCGATAGCCAAATTTTTGGCACCTCTGGTGAGACCTATCTGGTTGCAGATTTAGGCAGTAACTTTTTTCACAAAAATGTGTTTGTATCTGCTGCTAGATTTGGCTCTGACGAGTTTCCTGACAGCATTGAAAGCGAAGGGATAGTCAAAGCTATGGATGGCCAAGACGGCTTTGACCTCTATCAAAACTATCGTGGGACTCCAGTTATTGGTGTCTATCGCTGGCTAGAAGAACAAGATGTGGCACTGCTGGTGGAGATGAGTGAACGTGTAGCCTTTGCCCCAGCTCATCAGCTATTCCGCTCCATTTTGCTAGTGGGGCTTTTGCTCGCCACCATCATGACTGTTTGTATTCTGATGCTAAGCCATCAAATTGTGGCACCCATATCAAAAATTGCCCAAACCGCCCGTTCGATTCGAAAAAGTGTTAAACAAGGTGATTTTTCTGACCTAGAGGCTGTCACTGTTAGCTCAAACAATGAACTCGGTACCTTGGCCGGTACATTTAATCAGATGACACAGCAGCTGCAGTCGTCCTATGCAGAACTCAACGACAAAAATAATGACCTGAGTTCTGCGTTAGCAGACCTCCAGCGTACCCAGATGCAGCTAATTCACAATGAGAAAATGGCGGGTCTTGGTCAGATGATTGCGGGGATTGCCCATGAGATTAATAACCCGGTTAGTTTTATCTATGGAAATTTAGATCATGTGGACGAATATGCCCATGGTCTGCTTAATCTGATTGAAACCTACACGGTCGAATACCCTCACGATAAACCAGCTGTTGCCACCGAGAAAGAAGACATCGAACTTGATTTTATTCAGAAAGATTTTCCAAAAATTCTAGGTTCGATGCGGATGGGAACAGAACGAATTCAAGAAATTGTTAAAAGTATGCGCAGCTTTTCGCGCTTAGACGAGTCAGAGCGTAAGCTTGCTGACTTACACGAGGGTCTCGATAGTACTCTGTTAATATTGCGAAATCGCCTCAAGACTCAGCCTAATCGTCCAGAAATTAAAATCGTTAAAGAGTATGGCAAGCTACCTCGGGTGGAATGCTACCCCAGCCAGCTTAATCAAGTCTTTCTCAACTTGATCAGCAATGCCATTGATGCGTTTGAGTGTGGCCCAACATGCGATCAATTAGAGAGTCCAATCATTCAGATTGTGACTCAATACAGCCAGGCAAAGGTCACGATTCGGATTATTGATAATGGTTCAGGCATGTCTGAAAACACTCGTCAGAAAATCTTTGAGCCCTTTTTTACAACCAAACCCGTCGGTAAAGGCACTGGCTTAGGGCTCTCCATTAGCCATTCCATTATTGTCGAACGTCATGGGGGAGAATTACGCTGTCTATCGTCTCCTGATCAAGGAACAGAATTTGTATTAGTGCTATATTCACCCGACTGAGGTAAAGCGAGTACGATAGTCGCTGGGGTTGATTCCCAACACTTTCTGAAAGCTGCGTCGCATGGACAGCTCGCCGCCAAAGCCGCAAGATTTTGCGATCGCCTCAAGGGGAATTTGGGTTTGTTCTAGATACTGACGCGCGATTTCTACCCGCAGCTGCCGTACATATTTGCCAGGACTGATGCCGATTTCAGCTGTAAATACACGTGAAAACGTTCTTTCACTCATATGAGTATGACGGGCTAAGGCCGTCACCGAAAGATCCGCATCAAGGTGCTCAACCATCCAGATTTGTAGCTCACGCAAAGAGGCGTTTTGAACATTTTGGCGTTTGGAGGTTACGCTAAATTGTGACTGTCCGCCGGGTCTACGCAAAAATACAACGAGATCTTGGGCTACCTGTGTTGCGATCTCACAACCATAATCTTGCTCAACAATGGCAAGAGCCATGTCAATGCCTGCCGTAACCCCCGCAGAGGTATAAACGTTTCCGTCACGAACATAAATCGACTCACAGTCAACCTGAATCTTGGGATACTCGTTAGCGAGTCTTTCGCAGGCCGACCAGTGTGTTGCAACCCTGCACCCATCTAGAAGACCGGCAGCCGCCAGGGCAAATGCACCAGTGCAAATGGAGCCGATACGCTCGCACCCTGCCGCCAGCTGCTGCAGAGATTGAATAAAAGGTTCGCTCTGACAGACACTGTGAACACCCTCGCCACCACACACGAGTAAAGTATGAACGCGCTCTTGATAGGTGGCCAGACAGGCATCGCTAACCCAGCGCAGCCCTGCACTGGAAGTAATCTGACGTGATGGCGAACCAACCAGCTCTAGCCTATAGCCAAGCTTTTTACCCAGCATACGGTTCGCCGTATTGAACACTTCCCACGGTCCCGAAATATCAAGCGAGTGGACTCCATTAAAAGCAACAAGAGCAACGCGGTACGGATTGCGCATAGAGAAAAAAACAGTTGGCATAAAATGAACGTTTATTGTCATTTACGCCATTAAACTACCCTGATATTGTATGGCAATCGGCACTCACTCCAGCGTCGCAGTGCGTAAAACGAGAAAAAGAGTATGACCCTTAACGAACTGGCGGATCTTCATCCCTATCTGTTTCACGTGACAACGCCCGGTGCCTGGGCATCGATCTGTCAGCATGGGTTACTGAGTACGAAAAGATTGTTAGCACTATTCGAAGTTGATCAAGCACTTCGGCAGCGGCTACAGACTTCTCGGCGAGCTGCTGCAGTTTCGCTGTACCACGAGCAGTATGGCAATGTGGTGCTAAATGACAACCTGCCACTCTCAGAAAAAGCACTTTTGCACTGTCTAGATGATGGGCTAACCCCAGGACAGTGGCTAGAGATACTCAATGAGCGAGTTTTCTTCTGGCCAGACGAAGCCGGTCTGGCCAGTATGCTCAATGCCAGAATGAATAAAAACAGACCCAGAGAGGTTTTAGTCATAGAGACCAACAGGCTCACTGCTAAGATCGCAGATCGGATAGAATTGTCTCCAATCAATTCTGGCTCAACAATTCGTAAACCAGCCCGTCGTGGGTTACACACATTCACCCCAATTAAGGCTCACACCTACCAAGAATGGCAAAAGCTGCGAGGGCGTCGCGATCGCATCCGAGAAGTTGTTGTCCGTGACGCGGTGGAGGCAATTGAGGAGGTCGTCGTTGAGATTCGTCAATATTAGTTCACCCAGGAGATAAACGTATGGCTTTACTTGACCTAAGACCCAATTGCGAATGCTGTAACAAGGATTTGCCGCCAGACACCCACGATGCCATGATATGTACCTATGAATGCACGTTCTGTCGAGACTGTACTGAGACTGTGCTACATGGCATTTGCCCCAACTGCTCAGGAAACTTAACCCAGCGCCCTGTGAGACCACTTACCGGTCCGGTTGGTGGTCTTGCTAAGCATCCGGCCTCGACAAAACGCGTCTTAAAAAAGGAGGGATGTTCTTCTAGCTAGTCGTGGTCAATCATCTCATGGGGTATGTATCGGTATCCCGTGAGCGACTATCCAGACATTCCAAAGCCCGTTAATGGATGGACCATATCCCAAAATAGCTTTTGTTCTCCCGCTTGCTGCAGCAGAATTTGAGACCCCGTTGTTACTTTACCAACAGCTTTACACGTTAACCCGTGAGGCTGAAACAGTCCCTTTACCTGAGTATGATGCTCAGGAGGCACACTAAAAAGAAAACCAAAGCTAGGAAAGCTGGTAAGCCATTTACTTGAAGTAACATTAGGGGGGTGCGGTACTAAATCTATATTTAAGCTAGCTCCCACACCTGAGGCCTCAGCCAGCATTAACAACGTACCCACCACTCCCCCCATGCTGATATCTTTGCCTGCGTTACATAGCCTAGCATTAGCCAGTTGGGGTAGTAAGGCTATCTGTTGTCTCAACATAGCAGGTTCAGCCGCTGTTGCCCCATTCCAAAATGGATAGTCTTTGTAGTAGTCGCCCGCCATAGTTACCACCATGACCAAATCATCACCCGGCTGCGCCTCAAAACTTGTAATTAGCCGCTGGGCTCGACCTAAGATAGCAACAGCCAGACCATCATAGGCACTATGGCAGTTGGTATGCCCACCAACAATAGGCACATTATACGCCTGAGCCGCCGCCTGCATTCCCTGCCACAGAGGAGTACTAGCAATAACCGACTGACTCCAAAGCGTATCGACGACCGCTATTGGCATCCCCCCCATAGATGCGATATCAGAAATATTGACCATAATGGCACACCACCCAGCAAACCAAGGATCTTGCGTATCCAGTTGAGGCCAAAGCCCCTCAGCCGCTAGCAGGAGATAACCATCACCATCGGGAATAGCAGCACAGTCATCACCTAACCGAATAGGATCTCCATTAGCCGTATGTACATAGTGACCGATAGCATTTGCCGCAGTTTGGATATCTTGTTTGTGCAAGATACTAACCGATTTCTGGAGAGATTTAACCAGTGCAGAAAGGCTCTCGGTCATTGGTGTCGTGGGTGGTATAGGTACTTTTTGACTAACCCCAAGAGTTAGATAACAGAAAACTAGATAACCTCTCCCTTTAGAATTTTGTCGCAGCGCGCAAAATTCTAAACCACCTCACCGACCCCCAAACAGCTTATTAGGGATATCCGTGATACTTTTCCGTAGGGTTGTAGGGCGGCGGAACGCCCTACCCAGGGGGTTTGGGGAACTCAGAGGGACCCCAAGCAGCCGGTTTTGCTATTAGCCAGCATCAAAAAATATAGCGTCGATTATTGAGGTTGTTCCTACCAGGTTAGAAAACTGTTTGTTAGAGTTTTACTTTTTAAGCCACCTTGGCAATAGGCAACGCCGGACGCGGCTGGTCTGTCGCTGGATAATACTCCAAATCAGCCTCCATCAAATGATGAGAGCGACCAAGAATTTCAAGTTCCTCCAAACTCTGCCAGTGCAAACGAGTAAAGAAACGAACATTTTGCAATTGCACAGTAGCAAGAAAGCGATCGCAACCCCACGTATTCGCTGTCGTCACTGCCTTCTGAATCAACCCCTTACCAATGCGACCGACACGCCGAAAATCAGGATGTACCCCTAAGCGCCCCACATACCAAAGCCGAGATTCCTCCTCATAGATCCGTACCACACCAACCACCTGGTCAGGCTGGTCAGGCGCATGGGCAATCGCCACAATAGGATACGACGTATCATCAATAGAATCGCGATCATCCTTCTGGAAAAGACCCTGCTCTTCGCAAAAAATCTGTTGCCGCAGGTGGAAATAGTCGGCAATATCAGGTTTAGACAGGGCAAGTTGAAAACTATAGGTACGTTTTTTCATGGCTTAGGACCTAAAATCAAAACATAACGCTAGAACCGATAACCCATCCCCTCCTGGGAAGGGATTTAATTGAATACCTAAATGAAACTCTTCTCTCTTAACTCTCAAATAAAGACAGCGCCGAACAGGCCCCACACTTAGCGCAGCCAGCCTTCATCTCACTTGACAATAAATTTGCCTGCTTTAGCATCTGCCCAATGCCCTGATATAGGTCATACATAAACTCACTGCTGGGCGGCTTATGATCGGCCAGCGGCGTTCCCCCAATGGGTACAAAAGGCACCACAAACGGATAAACACCGACATCAATCAGGCGTTGACTAACATCTAAAAGGGGCTCTTTACTATCCCCTAATCCAGCTAATAAATAGGTGCTTACCTGACCGCGGCCAAAGACTTTTGTAGCCGCTTCAAACGCTTTGAAATAGTAGGAAACAGGTACCCTTGCTTTACCTGGCATAATTTTAGCCCGCACCTCTGGGTCAGCGGCTTCGAGATGCATACCCAAACTGTCGATACCGGCAGCCCGCATCCGCTCAAACCAAACAAATTCATTGGGAGGCTCACACTGGGCCTGAATGGGCAGAGCTACCCGAGAGCGAATTGCCTGGGCGCATTCAGTTAGATAGGCAGCCCCTCGATCTGTTGTGTTGGGGGTACCTGTGGTCATAATCATGTTCTCCACCCCGTCTAGACGAACGGCAGCTTCAGCTACTTCAGCCAGCTGTTCCGGTGTCTTTTGGGCAATGGTGCGATCGGCAGCTAGAGACTCGCCAATGGCGCAAAACTGACAGGCGGTTTTACGATTTTCATAGCGAATGCAGGTTTGAAGCACCGTTGTGGCAAGAACATTGCGGCTATGAAGTAACGCAATCTTCCAGTAGGGAATGCCCTCCGCTGTTTTAAGATCGTAAAACTGCGGTTTCTCTGGAAAGTCTAGCTCAGTGATAGCCTGATTATCTTTAGTGAGAACAGACCTGCCAGACTCGCACTCTACACCGTAGGGCGATTGAGCTGCACCATCTGTGTAAACAGGGACCATAAATGTGGTTTCACCAATGGTGACGGCCTTATGGTCCGATGGCCCCGCCCCGCCCCTGCGACCCGATGCACCAACCGTATCGGTCGCTAAATTGAGGCCTTTAGTCTGAAGCTCGGTAATCACCTGCTGTGGGTTCATGATCTGAAAAAAAGAATATCTAAATTGAAATAATTTTTGTTCTCGGAGATTAGTATCTCGCCCACTCTCCGGTAGCCAATGTTTTCTAACTAGTCAGACAGTGCTTCTGGTGTGGTAAACACGTCTGACATCGTAGGGGGAACAGCGTCAGCTGCGCTAGCCGGTTCTGGCGACATAACAGAATAGGGAGCGTTATTAACCGTAAGCTGCAGCAAATCGGGACGGGCGTAGTGCCCCACTGAGTCCATCATGCGTTTGCGTTTGGTAATGAGAGAGAAATCTAGGTCTGCGATCGCAATTCCTTCTCCTTCTCGAATTGGCTCACACAGCGGCACCCCTTCCGGACTAATAATGGCGGTATAGCACCCGCCTCGAAGAACTTTCTCTAACCCTTCACTGGGGGCAATCTCAGCCACTTGATCAGGCGTCAACCACCCCGTCGAATTTACAACAAAACAGGCAGACTCCAGCGCATGGTGTCGCAGAGTAACCTCTGTTTGAGCCGCAAAAATCTCCCCCACCATTGAGCCTGGAAACTGGGCACAGTGAATCTGTTCATGGTTCGCCATCAGGCTGTAGCGCGCCAGCGGATTGTAATGCTCCCAACAAGCCAGAGCCCCTACACGACCAACGGCAGTCTCACACACCTGCAACCCAGACCCATCGACCTGCCCCCACACCATTCGCTCGTGATACGTAGGCGTAATTTTCCGTCGCTTGAGCAGACAAGTACCCTCTGCATCAAAAATTAACTGAGTGTTGTAGAGAGACCCCTTATCCCGTTCGTTTACACCCAAAACAACCACCATCCCATAGTTGCGAGCAGCCCGACTAACCGCCTCAGTAACTGGCCCTGGAACCTCCACTGCTTCCTCATAAAGCCTCATGTGCTCTTTCCCCATCAATACAGGGGGCAGCACAAACGAAAAATATGGATAGTAGGGAACAAAAGTCTCAGGAAAGACAATTAACTCAGCTCCTTCAGCCGCCGCATCGTCAATCGCCTTCAAAACTTTTTCTAACGTACCGTCACAGCTATACAACACAGGTGAAATCTGTACTGCTGCTGCCCTTACGGTTCGAGCATAGTCCATAGATACTGTCTCCCCTACAGGGTGCTCAAAGATGTCTGAGGGGCTCGGCCAGCAAAACACATCACTACGATCGCCGACCTGGCTAGAGCCCCCTTGCGGTGTCTACATTGTCCAAGTATCGAGAATAAACGCACCATCCTTACGATGCATCAAGACAATATCCAACACATCCAAAGGATTGATGGGCGTAATCCCAGGAATCAAAGAAGGCTCACCATGGCCGTATAGCGCCTGGAGTGCAAACCGGCAGGCATAGACCTTACCACCCTCTTCCATAACCTTAACCAGCTGGTTATTCATCGCCAGGTGACCCGGAAACGCCTCATCACCAATTTTTGGAAAACCGCGCTGCACGCCCAAAGTAACACCAGGTCCATACAGTAAAACCGATGTTTCAAACCCCTTACGGATCAGCCGAGTTGCCTGCAGTAAATTAACCAGACCAATCGAACCTTCAAACGCAACTGTGTGAAACGCAACCAGTGCTTTCTCACCGGGTTCAGCTTGAACATCGGGAAACACCTTTTCTTCGTAATCAACGAAAAAGTCACCAGCCTTATGAGCTGGAGTGGTTACTTCAGGCATTTGAGTCACTCCCAATATGAATTTGTCAGCAGCTTAAAAGGTCTCAGTGCCTATCCTTCGTATCTGTTGATACAAACCAGACAACCCTGACGAATGAGACAGCTAAAACGATTTAACCTTCCTGAAAGATAATCAGAAGTAACAGCCACCTGTCAAAAAGTGTAGGTCTGTAACAATCTATATCCTTTATGGATATGCTTACCATGTGGGGTAAGTCTACATCCTGACCATAAGCCGAGGTCTTAGAATTTGGTAGCCAGTGCTACAGGTTATTCAGGTTCTGATTCCTATGGTTAAGAAATAACTCCTTATTGTTGGCGTCCCCCCATGCAGGTACTCACAAATTCCCATTTTCCCGTTGCCATCATTGGTGGAGGCCAAGCAGGGCTATCCATTAGCTACTGCCTAAAGCAGCGAGGGATCGACCACATCATCTTTGAGAAGAATAAAGTTGCCCATTCATGGCGCTCAAAGCGATGGGATTCGTTTTGTCTAGTTACCCCTAACTGGCAATGCGTTCTACCTGGCTATCCCTATCATGGGACCGATCCCCATGGGTTTATGCAGCGAGATGAGATCGTTCAATATATAGAGAGTTATGCCGAGTCATTTGGCCCACTACTCAAAGAAGGGGTGGAGGTTTCACACATCAGCAAACCTGAAAATGTATTCCATCTAGACACCTCCATTGGGCACTACGTCGCAGACCAGGTAGTCGTCGCCACAGGCGGTTACCACACCCCCAAGATTCCGAGGATGGCAGAGAGGCTGCCAAGTACCGTGCTTCAGCTGCATTCATCAGAATACAAAAATCCTGAATCTTTACCAGAGGGTGGGGTGCTGGTGGTGGGTACAGGCCAATCTGGCTGTCAAATTGCAGAAGATTTACATCTAGCCGGAAAACAGGTGCATCTGTGTGTCGGGGGCGCCCCCCGTGCACCGCGTCGGTATCGGGGTAAAGACGTGGTGGACTGGCTTGATCAGATGGGCTACTACGATATGGCCATTGACGACCATCCCCAAAAAGAATCTGTCCGCACAAAAACAAATCACTACGTCACAGGGCGAGACGGGGGTCGAGAGATTGACCTACGAAGATTTGCCCTAGAGGGGATGCGTCTCTATGGCAAACTCGACACCATTCAAAGCAATGATTTAGCGTTTAAGAATGATCTTTGCCACAACCTTGACCAGGCAGATGCTGTCGCCGAGAGTATTAAGCAAACCATTGATAGCTATATAGAAAAAAATCAGCTAGATGCTCCGGTTGATCCACCGTATCAAGCCGTATGGGAGCCTCAAACCAGTCTTTTGTCGTTAGACTTAGCAACCGCCAATATCTCAACCGTGATCTGGTCTACTGGCTATCACACAGACTTTAGCTGGATTGATGTTCCTGTCTTTGATGGCAAAGCCTACCCTGGCCATGAACGCGGCGTCACCTCTGTACAGGGACTGTACTTCTTGGGTCTCCCTTGGCTCTACACCTGGGGCTCTGGGCGCTTTTCAGGCATTGCCCGGGATGCTAGTTATTTAGCTGACTGTATTGCCGTGAAAAATAGAGTATTGCCACAACAGTTGGGCCGAAATGTAAATGCCGTAGCCTTAGGATCATAGGCTACTGTTAGTTAGAGATTAAATAGTAATGTCTAACCATGGGTTTATTTGATTCGTCTCACGCTGGCAAAATCTCTCCTATACAGCTGAAACAGCTAAAATTTTGGGTATATCAGACGCTAGCTCTAGACGAGTCTATCCCTGTTTCTATTAGTCAACTGACTTGCACAGAGCCGGGATGTTCACCGTTGGAAACCGTTATCGCTGTCATGACGCAGCCGCCAAAAACATACAAGATTCACCAACCTGCAGTAAAAATTGATCAAGACGATGTCGTGCAGGCATTGAGTAAGAAAATAACCGAAGGGTAGGAATTTGGGGGTTAGGAACGTACACCTATGCGCCCTACCTTAACAAATAGATAGAGCGTTTTGTTTGCTGTGAACTTTTCTGGGTTGATGGTCTTCTCATAATCTTAAGCAATGTGTTTAAGGATTGACTGCCCTATGGTCACTGCAGCCCGTGAAGTGGTAGAGACTGTTCCTGTTACCGTACTGACTGGGTATTTAGGAGCGGGTAAGACGACATTGCTCAACAATATTCTTACCCATGAACATGGCAAAAAAGTGGCGGGCATCGTTAATGAGTTTGGCGAAGTAGGCATTGACAATCAGCTAGTCATTGATGCTGATGAAGAATTCTTTGAAATGAATAACGGCTGCATTTGCTGCACCGTAAGAGGAGACCTGATTCGCATTATTGGCAATTTGATGCGACGACGAGATAAGTTCGATCATTTAGTGATTGAAACAACAGGTTTAGCAGATCCAGCGCCTGTAAATCAGACATTTTTTGTGGATGAAGATATCCAATCTCAGCTATTGCTCGATGCAGTGGTCACCGTGGTAGATGCCAAGCATATTCACCAGCATTGGGATAGTGACGAGGCCCAGGAACAAATTGCCTTTGCCGATGTGATTTTATTAAATAAGGTGGATTTGGTCACACCGGAAGAGTTGGATAACTTAGAGCACAAAATCCATGAGATGAATGCTCTGGTGACAATCTATCGTACTCAAAATTCTCAGCTACAGATGGACTCTATTTTGGGTGTGCGGGCATTTGATTTAGACCGAGCATTGGAAATTGATCCTGAGTTTTTGAGTGAAGATGCCCACGAGCACGATGAGTCGGTGTATTCTCTAGCCTTTGTCGAGGATGGAGCGTTAGACAAAGAGAAGCTTAATACTTGGATGTCAGAGTTACTGCAGACCAAAGGTCCTGATATATTTCGGATGAAGGGGATTCTCAATATTCAGGGAGAAGACAATCGATTTGTCTTTCAAGGGGTACATATGATTTTTGATGGTAAAACCGAGCGTCCCTGGAAACCCACTGAAGCCCGCAAGAGTGAGCTGGTATTTATTGGTCGCAATCTAAACGAAGCCGAGCTCAGAGAAGGGTTTCAGGGTTGTTTGGTATGACAGCCAAAACACGTAAAACCTCCAAGAATCGATCTCGGTCGAATGCGTTTAAGGTTCACTGGCAGGGGGGGCTCACTGATTATGTGACAGCATTGGCATGGTCCCCTGATGGCAACTCTCTAGCGGTCAGTGCCTCAAGTGGCTAAGTTGTTCTTAGGCCTGAGGCTAAACTCGTTTCTCTGTTGCCAAACAAGACTGACTGCGCCATTGACTGCTTGGGCTTTTCAGCCGATGGAGAGTAATTAGCCGCGGCTAGACAGCAGGGAAACGTTTTTATCTGGAAGATTGAGGCACTCGACCAGCCACCAGCTGTTTTACAAAACCCTCACTGTTGGATCGATCAGCTGACCTGGCATCCAAAGCATCCTTGGCTGGCCTTTGGTGTGGGCAGTCAGGTGCAGGTATGGGATGCGGCTCAAGATCAGCTTTTGACTCAATTAACGTTTGCTGCATCATCAGTTTTAGCCTTAGCTTGGCATCCTGAGCAAAACTTGCTCGCGGTGAGTGGTCACACTGGCGTAAAAATCTGGCATGGCAATGATTGGGAGGCAAAGCCTGAGTTTATTGAAGTTCCTGGTGCGAGCATTTCTGTTGCCTGGTCTTTAGATGGCCGATACCTGGCCTCGGGCAATCTGGATCGAACACTGACGGTGGTGTCGTGGGGAAAGCCGCCACCGTGGTTAATGCAGGGATTTCCTGGCAAGGTAAGACAGGTGGATTGGGCCGTACCTGTCGCCAATCAGCCATCGCTAATAGCGGCGGCCTGCTTGGATGGGGTGACGGTGTGGCAGCGTCAGGGAAAAGACTGGGAGAGTCAAGTGTTGAAGAAGCATGATGGTAGGGTGGTTGCGATCGCATTTCATCCCACCACACGTCTGCTGGCATCTGCCGCCCAAGATGGTCAGCTTTGCCTATGGAAAAATGCAACATCTTTACAACAAACTCTAAAGGGTGTCGCTTCAGGGTTTTCTGCCATAGCGTGGCATCCCCAGGGCACCTATCTAGCGGCAGGGGGTAATCAAGGAGAAATTCTCATTTGGAAGCCCCCAAACCGGGGTCAGGGTTTCCAAAAATCATAAGGCTAAAAGATATACTAGGTAAGCCTGTTACCGTAAAGCTGTCATGGCCAACCTCAAACGTACCCGTGAGGACATTTTAAAATCGGTGGTAAACACGGTCCATCGTCAGGGACTGACGGCGACAGGGTTAAGCAAACTGTTTGAAGTTAGTGGCGCATCGTCGGGTAGTTTCTACAATTATTTTCAGTCAAAACATGAGCTAGGTCATGCCCTGATCGACTTTGAATGGTGCCAGCTCCAGGCCAATGTGCTAGAGCCCGCTGTTTCCCATAGTGAGAATCCGATCAAACAAATCTTTTGGATTTTGGATCGACTGGAAGCAAAACAGCTAAAAGAACCTAAGTGTGGCGGGTGTTTGCTCGGTAATTTAATAGTTGATCTCGTGGAGCAAGATCCCTCTTTTCGCGACCATCTGATGCAGGTGTTTAGCAAATGGGAGGGGGCCATCGCCCAGACGCTGCGTCAGGCTAAACCACAGCTAAAGGCGGATATTGAGCCAGAACAGCTGGCTGAACAAATCATTACGGCCATTGAAGGCGCCATGTTGATGGGCAAGTTACATCGCAGCAAAGCACGCTTAAAGCGAGGCTTCGATATTGCACGGCAGACATTAAAGAATGCACTATTGTCTGTTTAAGGTGAGAAGCTATAGAGAAATTTAATGCCGAACGCCAGCATGGATAATCTTTCCCCTCCTGGGAGTGGATGAACAAAGGAATATTTCACCACAGCAAAATTAGTGTCTAGTCGCATCTCCTAGACTACTCTGGAGAATCAATCAGTCCGGGATCATCCTCTGGTCGTGGCCCTGGTGCAGGCCAGAAAAATCGACGCTCTTCTTCTGTAATGGGCTTATCATTAATGCTGGCCTCTCGCCGACGCATTAACCCCTCATCATCAAACTCCCAATTCTCATTGCCATAGGCGCGATACCACTGACCTGCATCATCATGCCATTCGTATTGAAATCGCACGGCAATGCGTCGTTCACCAAAGGCCCACATCTCCTTGGTTAACCGATAATCCAGCTCTTTGTCCCATTTGCGAGTTAAAAATTCTCGAATTTCGTCTCTTCCTTTGAAAATTTCAGACCGATTCCGCCAGTGGCTGTTTTCTGAATAGGCCATAGAAACCCTCTGTGGATCTCGACTGTTCCAGGCATCTTCTGCCATGCGAACTTTTTTAGCCGCGATCTCATAGGTAAATGGAGGAACCAGTTTTGGAGCTGACATGGGCAAGAGTCCTAAGTAATCAGTCAAAAGAGCGAGTTGTTTTCATATATACCCCTATGTGTTGCCAGTCAGATGGGACAAACTTTTGAAAAACTAGGATTTTCTTGAGACCCTCACATTTTGATTGATCCTAGAAAACAGCATATCGTTTGTGCAGGTACACCCCTGCTGCATTCTTACCAACCGATGACATTTCCTTTCCCCTCTTGGAAGTTTCTTGTATCTTAAATAGAGTGATCATTCTATTTGGATAGAACCATGGCTAAAGCAACAACGATGACCGCTGAGGTTACAGCACCGCTTACGCCCATTCCCCAGGATGGCCTAACAGAGTTGGCAACGAAAAATAAGGCTAACCCTGCTGACAAAACTCTGAAGGTCAAAACGGTATGCACTGGTAAGTTTCGCAGTCTTATCTATGCCCGTGATTTAGAGGCGTTTGCCATTGATGAACCTCCTGTTTTGTTGGGGGACAACACCGCCCCTAACCCCTCAGAGATCGTGCTCGGAGCGCTCGGCTCTTGCTTGGTCGTAGGCATTCAGGCCAACGCCGCCGTCAAAGGCGTTAGCCTAACTAAGTTAGAAATCGCTCTAGAAGGGGATATCAACATTGTTAGCACCTGGGGAACTGGGGAATTGGAGAAACCCCAGATTGGCTTTACCGACGTGCGGGTTAAGGTAGACATCGACGGTGATGCTGAGCGCGCCGTGTTAGAAGAAATGGTGGCCCATGCCAACACCTGGTCGCCTGTGTCTGCGACGTTGAGCAATCCAATGCCGGTATCGGTGTCAACGGTTTGAGCGGTTGGATTCAAATCTGAAGCTACCTCCAACATTTCTGAAGCTACCTCCAACATTTCTGCGATCTTGCAACTGTTCGAGAAGCGTTAACCCACCTTGACTCAGAGTGGCAGGGCTAATTGAATCAAAACTTACTAAGCTTAGATCTTGCACTTGGCGAGGTGGCGCTATCCCGCCTTGGACTCAAAGTCGCAAGGCTAGTCGAATCAAAACCCGCTAAAGGAGTTGAGAAATCGGTCAATGCTCGATATCGAGAGCCTCACAGCCAAGTTGTCGCTTTAGCAGACAGCCCTCAATTAGCGCTGGGTTTTGAACCCGGCGCGGGCTTCAGGTTTATCACCAGTATTTAGTGCAAGATGTGAGTTTAGTGGACAGCCCTCAATTAGCACTGGATTTTTGACCCGGTGTAGGTTTTAACACTATTGAAAACAGACCATTCTCTAAAAACTTGCCTCAGAGATTAGCACACGTTATTAGAACAAGCCATATACATCAGCATCGCCATGCAAACTGTTTCAAAATTGACAACCCGTGGGGCATCTCTGGAAACGTTAGGGTCAGATCCAGCTATTGCAGAGCTGCGCACAGTCATTAATCAAGTGCTGACGCCCAAGGTGCAAGACATTGACCTCAAAGGAGAATATCCCGGTGAGATTATGCATCAGCTGGGTGCTGCCGATGCCTTTGCCCATGCCGTATCGACCGATTATCAGGGCTCTGGCAAAGGGCTGAGAGCAACTGTTCAGAGTATTGAAGAAATTTCTAAAGATTGTCTTTCGACCGGGTTTATCGCTTGGTGTCAGGTGGCCTGTACCTGGTATTTAGAAAATACTGAAAACACTGCGCTTAAGGCAGCGATGCTGCCCAAGGTGGCCACCGGAAAAACACTGGCAGGCACCGGGCTGTCGAACCCGATGAAACACTTTGCCGATATTGAAAAAATTGCGCTAACGGCTACGCGAGTAAATGGGGGCTACAGTATCAACGGTATGCTGCCCTGGGTCTCTAATTTGGGGCCTGGTCATTATTTTGGTATTGCGGCCAAGATGAGTGACTCTGACGAATATATGATGGCCATTGTCTCGGATGAGCTAGAGGGAATGTCGCTGCGGCTCAATGCCCACTTTATTGCCCTGGAGGGAACGGGCACCTACAGCTGTGTATTTCGCGATGCGTTTGTCCCTGATGAGTGGGTTTTAGCTGCCCCTTGTGAGAGTTATGTTGCCTGTATCCGGCCTGGATTTATTTTGACCCAGGTGGG
>JBHJIV010000253.1:0-35852 GCA_050043105.1 Leptolyngbyaceae cyanobacterium
ATAATTTCCGGAATAGGCCATTACACGGGCATACCTGAGTCCGAACTCCAGCCTGATCTAGCGATGATAACGCCCACTCAAAGACGGGATTGAGTGGGCAATTTCGGAGGAATTATCAGGATTTCTAAATCCTTGAACAATCAATCGCTCCTAGCAACTGAACATCTGTATAGAGTCTCACCGTGCAATTGCCAAGAAGGCAGATTAAGCACAAAAAGAGACTATTGTCAGCGGCCATAATTTCCGGAATCGCTCCGGCCATAATTTCCGGAATTCACAACAATCACTGTGAGCTGACCTAGACACCTTTACAGCCCCAATGTTGTTAGCCCTAGAGACGCTGTTGTTCCCAACCTATGCAAATCAGCAACTCAAAACAGACCTCTGACAACTACTTTTCAATAACAATCTGCTCTAACCAACCCAAAATGCCAATCATACGAACGTGCGTTGAGTCAGACAACAACAGCCAGTATGACTGTATTGAGACACAGACGTTTTGACCAACATGATGAAGTAATTTGGCTATTTTTGAAAAATAGCCATTCATCAATAGAGCATTTGAACTATAATACATTTGTCCTAAATGGCATTGACCCATGGCTGTCCGCAAACCACACGGTAATGTACTTAGCTTCATCGAAGCTTACTGGCGCAAACATCAGAACAGTCCTACTGTGCGAGAAATTATCACTGGCACAGAGCGCTCCCATGGCAGTATCCAAAACAGCCTCAAGTGGCTAGAAAATAACCAGTACATTACCCGCCGCAAACGAACATCCCGCAGTATTAAGCTAGTTAATTTTGAATCTCCCGACATACCCTACATGCACCAGCCAGATCCCGAAGGGTTACCAATCCGGGGTGAGATTGCGGCAGGCTACTGTCATGAACCAGCGATTGAAGCCTATGAATATCTAAATATTGAGTACAGTGGTCGCAAGCGGAATGACTATGTACTAAAAATTTCAGGGGACAGTATGGTCGGTGCGGGCATTCCTAACGGGGCCTACGTAGGCATTCGTCCGGTAACCGATGGATACAACCCAAAGCCTGGTGAGATTGTTGCTGTCTATGTGGAAGGTCAGGGTGCAACTCTAAAGCACTTCTTTCAAAAAGAATCGGTAGTTGTTTTAGAAGCCGCCAACCCCAAGTACGAACCCATGATTTTTGACCTAGACTCCTGTGAACTGCGAGTGCAGGGCACTCATATTTTTACCCACTGGCAATCAGCCGCCCTTGGTTAAAGCTGGTGACATGTGCCGCCGTCATGTATTGGCTAGCTGATGGGGGAGTAAGAGCCTATACCTAACAGCTAAGCAGGTAAATTTTCAGATGTCGGTGTTCATATTTTGTATCAGAAATTACAGTATTGAAACTGCCTGAGCGATTCTCAAGAAAGGTATATCAGGCTGTCGCTCACTCAATTTATATACCTAACTAGACCGCCTGAGGCATGACTGGGCAACGTCTTTGGCAGAATCAGAAATATTCTAAGATACAGACAATTCATAGCTCAACGCTATTCTACCTGTGGATGCAGCCATGAATTATCAATAGGTTTAATCAAAATTTCTGGATTTGAGAAATTGGACAGGAATTCTATAAGTATAAAATTCCTTCGTCACTAATACAGGCTTTCCCTGGTCTGTATTCTTTCACAACCATGCATCCAATCCTCAAAGACTGGTTACAAAACCTTGGCTGCCTTTTGCCTCTTGGCTTTTTCGGCTTTTGCATGGCCTTTATTATGCACTGGGTAAATACAGAAACTGGACCGGCTAGAATTGTGATTAGCTTGCAGGCCAGGATGCTAGAAGGTCAATACTTTTCTAAGTTGACCATGGCAATATTTTTAGTGCCAACTCTACTCTGTGCATGGTTAGTCTACGTTGGCTGTCGCCGCGTTCTGACCAAGATGGGGGCCTACGAGCGACCAGCCAATGCAGGGTTTAAACAGCCCAACAGTAACAATATCTAGCCAATCGGCATTGCCTAGCCACAGCAGGGTTTTAGCGATGAGAGTCCATCAGCTGTCGTTACTCACAGGCTGTAGCTGTGGCATTGACTGCACAGGCCACAGCCAGTTACATAGGGGAACAAGATAAAGATATACGGCAAAGGGGATAAAGCCTGGGCCAACCATCAATAAGGTGGCAGGAACAAGTCCGGCAATGTTCCAGGGAATTATTGGGGCTAGAACCACTGCAGTATTTTCTAGATCAATGGCCACTTGCTGTGAACTATGGCCCTGCTGTTGATATTGGGGTGATACTAGCCGATGGGTCAGCAAAATAGTAATGGTTTGGGTACAGCCAAAGACAGCTGAAATCAGACTTATTAGCGTTGTTCCTGCAAACAGAGTTCGTTGCTGCCGAGCGCGTTCTAGCCAGCGGCCTACTTTAGACAGACTTTGGGTATTTGTTAACAGTCCTGACAGCGTGGTTGATAACAATACAACAGCACAGACTTTGAGCATCGGTACCAAACCACCGCCTAGCAAAACAGTGGCTAGCTCAGACTCTCTCTCTAGCTGAAATCCCCAGATAGTAAACCGTAGCACTTGCCAAAGGGAGTAGTGCTGCAGCCCCATCGCCAGTACTAAGGCAACAACCCAGCCGATAATAATGGTTAGTTTTACATTGATGCGGGTGGCGGCTAATAACAACACTAGCAAGGCGGGTAAAAGCGTAATGGCACTTAGATTAAATGTGGCTGCAATCTGTTGGCTAATTGCAGATTGTTGAGAGCTGGCGAGGGGATAAAACCAGGATAAAGTACCATACACTAATAGGCTCAGCGCCAATGGCAATAGCGATGTCAACAACATCTGCTTGAGATTTCGATAAATGCAGGTGTTTGTAACGGTTGCAATTAAATGGGCGCTAGACGACAGTGGAGAACAGCGATCGCCGACATAGGCCCCAGCAATAATTGCCCCGGCCACCAGATTGAGCGGCCCCATGCCGCTGCTGCGGGCCATGATAATCAAAGCCAGGCCAATGGTTCCAGCGGCCCCAAACGAAGTCCCAATTAGAGTTGAAACCAGGGCTGTCAGAATAAATGCTGACAGGACAAAATAGTGGGGGGCGATTAGCTGGGTTCCGTAATAGACAAGCGATGGTACTGTGCCACCCGCCAGCCAGGTGCTCATCAGAGCGCCAATTAGAAGCAAAATGCTAAACACAGGCCAGGATTGTTTGGCCCCATGCCAACAAAATCGTAGCAACGTCGGTAGCCGATAGCCTCGCCGCAAATGGATCAGAATAAAAAGTGCGATCGCACCCGCCAATGGCCACACCAGCGTCACTTTATTTAATACGCTGATTAGCAAAAATATAAAGGCCACCAACAGGCCAAATACAATATCCATAAAAACCCCTGATATCGAATGTCTCCATTATGGGCTGAGCATTTTGCGACAGTGTTTGGATTTCGGATAGGACATCGTAACAAAGTTAGCGCTGCCGCAATTTAGTCCTCAAATCATCAACTACTCAGCTTCTACCCAGCATATTCATAATTTTGATGACTATAATGCCTCTGCTAGGCGCTTAACCAGTCTGAAAACCTAATCCTAAAGTACATGAGCCTGTCTGACATTGTTACCAATGCCTATGACTTACTCCTATTTATCATTGCCCTCTACAGCCTCCATAGATTATTGATTATCTGGCGATATCATCGCTATCGTCATCTATCATCTGAGCCCCAACAGTATTACACCAACGCGACACTACCCAAAATAACGGTGCAGCTGCCTATATTTAATGAAATGTACGTGGTAGAGCGACTGTTAAAGGCTGTTGGTCAGCTTGACTATCCTAACGATAGGCTAGAAATTCAGGTTCTAGATGACTCGACCGACGAAACTAAAGAAGTCTGTCAGCACCAGGTACAGCAGCTCAGACAACAGAATCTGAATGTTCATCATATTCACCGTCAGCAACGTCAAGGCTTTAAGGCAGGAGCGCTGGCCCATGGGTTAACTAAAACAAGTGGTGAACTAGTGGCCATTTTTGCCGCTGACTTTGTGACGCCGCCCGACAGCCTACTCAAAATGGTGCACTATTTTTCAGACCCCCAGGTAGGCATGGTACAGGCCCGCTGGGGGCATCTCAACCGCAGCTATTCTAAACTGACAGAACTCCAGGCGCTGATGCTAGACGGGCACTTTCTAGCTGAGCAAACATCACGCAGTCGCACGGGCTGTTTTTTTAACTTTAATGGCACCGCTGGCATCTGGCGGGTCAACACGATTAGCGAGGCAGGAGGCTGGCAACACTCAACGGTAACAGAAGATTTAGATCTGTCTTATCGTGCTCAAATACAGGGCTGGAAGTGTGTTTATTTACCCCATATTAGGGTGCCTGCAGAGCTACCCATGGAAATGAACTCATTTAAATCTCAGCAGTTTCGCTGGGCCAAAGGGTCTAGCCAGGTGGCAAAGCAGTTACTACCGCCCATTTTACAGTCTCATTTTCCAGCCCATATTAAATGGGAAGCGTTCTTTCATTTAACCAACAATTTCAACTATCTGCTGATGTTGTTGCTGTTGCTGCTCTCTCTGCCTTACCAAATTTATGTTACACCCTACAGCTGGCAGTATGCGATATTCTTCTATGTTCCGATGTCTTTGGTGACCTGCATTAGTCTGGTTAGCTTTTATCTGGTCTCTCTACAGCGCCCGAGGGAAGCAGGATTTTCTTGGGATATGCTGCAAAATCTATTGTTGCTAATGGGGGTGGGCATTGGTCTCAGTATTAATCAGTCGCTCGCTGTCTGTGACGGGCTATTACGCAATAATAAAGACTTTGTCCGCACACCAAAGCATGGTGTCATTGGCACCACAGACAGCTGGATTGATAAGAAATACCGAGCTGCTAAAAATTGGGTGCCCTATTTTGAATTAGCCATGATGGTCTATCTGGTACTAACGATTGCGATCGCACTGACTAACCACCATTATTTCTCACTGCCCTTTTTAATCCTGTTTCTCACAGGCTACATTTACACTTTTAGCCTTAGCGTATTCCAAACTCGCTAATCGCTCAACTTTGTGACAGCCAAACGGAGCCCTAACAGAATTAAGAGCGCACCCGTCACTCGTTCTAGCCAATGAGAGACATTTACCAATAGCTGTTTGACCCAGCGTTGAGAAATCAGCAATGCTAATAAGGCAAACCACACCAACGACTGTACTACCACTGTGCCACCATAAACAGCTTGAGTCACTAGCGGGGTCTCTGGCTGCATAATTTGGGTAAACAGGGCCAAGAAGAATAGAGTAGCTTTAGGGTTGAGTAAGTTGCCAAACAGTCCTAGGCGAAAGGCAGCAAAGGCACTCACAATCCGTCGATTATCCTGCAAGGATTTAGCTTGAATGGGTTTAGCCTGCAGAGACTTTAGTCCCAAATAAATTAAATACCCAGCCCCTATCAGTTTTAACCCATTAAATAACAAAATCGACTGAGAAATTAGAGCACCAATGCCAATCAGACAATAAGTTGCATGGATAGCGTTGCCAATACCAATACCTACCGCCGTATACACACCTGCCCGCCGAGAGTAAGCTAAACTACTCCGCAATGTCAGAGCAAAGTCTGGCCCAGGAGTTACGACTGCCACTAGACCAACTATAAATACCGTTAACCATCCAGTCCAAAATGTCATAGATAATCCCAGATATCATCAGGTATAGCCTAGACCAGAGCAAGCACATTTACCGAGTAGGTGAATACCAACTGTCTAGTTAATAGGCCACAGCAAGTAACCTGAGGGTCAGCAACGCCAGAACTAAATCACTGCAGTGTGTCAATATCTACCGTCAAAATCTCTAGCTGAGCTTGTAATTCTGGAGAAAGCTCTGCTTGATAGCGTCCACCAAGATGTTGGGCAAAAAATTGCTCAAGGGCAGCCGTCAACGCAAATATATTATCCTCTTGTCGAAAACCGTGGCCCTCATCCAGGGCTAACAGATATTCCACCGGACGATTGCGTTCTTGTAGAGCAGTAACAATTTGATCTGACTCAGCTTGGGGTACCCGTGGATCGTTGGCACCTTGAACAACTAACAGCGGTGCCTGAATTTGCTCGGCTGCAAAAAGAGGGGATTGAGCCATAAGGCGGTTACGGTCCTGAGGGTCATCTGGATTACCCACTCGTAAGCTCAGGCTATCTCGAATGGGCACCCAGTGGGGAGGAATATTCTGCATTAGGGTAACTAGGTTTGAAGGGCCAGACATAGACACCCCAGCCGCATAAAGCTCAGGCGTAAATGCCAAGCCGGCTAGAGTAGCATAGCCTCCATAAGAGAATCCCGTAATACCAATACGTTCGGGATCAGCGATACCTTGCTCAATCAAATACTTAACACCGTCGGTCACATCGTGCTGCATGACTCCTGTGCCCCAAGCCTGGTTACCCGCATTAAGAAACGCTTTACCATAGCCAGCAGACCCACGGAAATTAGGCTGCAGTACAGCATAGCCACGGTTGGCAAAAAACTGACCCAAGGGACTATAGCCCCAAGTATCTCTCCCCCAGGGGCCACCATGGGGAAAAACAATCACAGGAAGATTCTCTGGAGTGATCCCTCGAGGTAGCGTCAAATAGGCAGGAATTTCAACACCATCGCGGGCAGTATAGCGAATGGACTCGACAGTAGCCAGGTGTTCATTCGGCAGTTCTGGCCAAGCATCATACAGTTTCTCAAGGGTTTTGGTAGGACGATTATAGAGATACATCGCACCGGGGTTAACATCACTTTGCACTCCAATGAGAGCCAGTTGGCCATCTTGCGTAACAGAATCAATAGAGAGATTAACCCCTGGTAGCTGCTGCTGAAGAAAAGCAAAATCAGTCGCCCACGTCTCATTTTGAGGATAAATACGTCGACGATCACCCATATAGTAGGTAGCAATCAGTTCGTTCGTTGCGTTTGAGAATAACGCCCCCTCAAAATCCACCTGGTTTTCAGTGTCAGCTTCTATCAATCGACTTTGCCCTTTTTTTTGTTTAATGATATGGAGATGAGTGAGATCTACACCTCGATTAGTTTTTAGATATATCTGTTGACCATTTGGATGAAACTTTACTGGCACACAGGTTTCATCCAGCGCACAGCTATAAATGGGCTGCAGTTCACCATTCTCGCCAACCTTTAAAAGTTCGTTGCCACCTTCTAGAGATTGACGACGGGCTAGACGAACATTGCCCGCTTGGTCAATAGTCCAGTCTGCAATATTCTCCTCATTTTGAATGATTAGCGAGCGCTCCCCTGTATTTAGATTTAGACGATAAACATCGTGTACCTGCGGGTCGCGATCATTAAGACCAATAATGATTTCATCAGGCGTGGCTTTAGGAATTTCATACAGTAATGCTGTTGCATTCTCTACTGGAGTTAAATTTCTTGCGTCAGCAGGAGTCTCGTCTGAGGCTGTCTTTAAAGCGTTAGGCTCTGCTGCATAGAGATGAAAATTCTCATTGCCTCCCTTATCTTGAATGTAGAGAATATAGCGACCATCGGCACTCCAAAAGTAGAAAAATATTGGGCTCTCTGTATCTGATGTGACTGGGCGAGCCTCTGAAAACGGTTCGTCAATGCCTTTAACCCAAACATTTAGGACACCGTCTAGCTGTTTTTGAAACGCTATAAATTGACCATCTGGAGAGAGCTGAGCCCCAATAATCTCTGGATCAGCCAAAAACAACTCACGCTCAATCAAAGGAGGCAGAGCAGTCTGATTGCTGGTTGCCTCAGTGGCCATCCTAGTCGCCACTATGGGATGCATAGGGGATAGCCAAAGCTTGTTAACGCTATCTCCTACTAGATTGGCGGAGAGCATTAACAAGCTGATGCTGAGGTGCAATCGGTTCATGGCGCTAACGACAAAGGTGGATCAGTTTTTGCAATTTAGCAGCCCACATCACAGCCTTTCCATATCGGAAAGTCACGGTGACAGATGACCTTTGTCATAAAGAAGTCAGGCTCTAATTGCCTGATTTAGTTAATGGGCTGCATGTAAAACATCCCGAAGCTATTTAGAGTCTCATACTGGATATCTGACAAAAATACATATCCAGAAGGATTATCGTACTGGTCTTTCAGACGATAGAATTTGCCATCTAAATCTTCACTATCAGCAGCCGTTGCAACCAATGAGATGATATCTGAAATTGATTCCCATTCCTCACCTGCTCGGAAGGATTGACTATAGCGGTTGCCATTCACCTCAAATGAATAGTATTGAGTTTGAGATACCTCATCGTAGACAAGCTCAAAGTTAGAAGGCTGAAACGTTCCGCGTGAGATGCTTGCTAGGGCTAACGTTAGTTCTTGATATAGCTCATCACCTTCACCCGACAGACTATAGAGGTTATAAACCACATCATCAAACACTCTGAGAATTTGAACACTCTGGGTAACATAGTTTTGAGCAAGACGGGCTTTACCAAGAGCAATCTGTTCATCACTCAAATGACTCAGCACACCTGTTGTTTCAAGCGAGTCTACTATTTTGTCAATAACTTCGCTACGTAAACCAGGTTGCTCATTGTATAAACTACTTTCGCTAGAAGCGATGTGGTTTCTGTCAAAGAAACTCTCTTTTTGAGCTTCAGCTAAGGCAATAAATCCTAGCTGATTGCTTTTAGACTCAAGGGTTTGTACATCTGTAAATACCCTTGAGTCGAATAATGGACCAATCGTATAGAGGCGATAGGGAGAGTTTTGATCACGTAAAACCTGATTAAAGAAGGCAGACAATTCTTCAAAGTAAATATCATAGTCGCCTTCTATCTCTTCGAGCAGAGCATACACACCGGCCTGTTGATAGATGTGATCGCTAAACTTAGCTGAGATCGCTAGCTCGCAGTGAAATCGGCAATCGTTGGCTAATAACAGTGTCTCATCATTTAGCTCAGCACTAATTACTTCTTCACCGTTCTCTGAAACTAAAGTACCGTGGGTAATAAAAGGACCAGACCCGCTAAAGTAGCTAGCGCCTTCAACTGCGGCTACTACTTGAAAGGTGCCGAAATCGTTCTCTAGAATATCTGCCTCGTTGAGCATTTGAGCAACATCCTCATAGACTCGCGGCAAGTATAGCTGAGGATGGGCAGGGTATTCATCCATATTCAACAGGGTTGCTTGGTCGATATAGTTAAAGAACTCAACCTCACTGGTGATTTGTTCTGTTTCTAATGCAGCTAGAAGATTTGTTTGAGACTCAGGTGAAAGAATAGTTGCTTGCTGCAGTGAATCTAATCGTTCATCGATGTAAGGTGGCTGAAGATTTTCTAGAGTAATTGTTAGGTCTAGAGCCCTCTCATACAGTTCAAATGTGGATAGGATTTTGTAGTTTGAGAGCTTATTTTGTAAATGATCATATACATATCTATCTAGAATGTCGGTACTATCAAGTTTTGCCAAGTGCTGGCTAAGTTGTTCTTCTACGTCTCCAAGACTAGTTACCCCCACACTGTGATGCTCTCCAAAAGATTCAGTAAAAACTTCCTGAACACTTTTAACTATGAGTGCTTCAAAATCTTCATCATTTAAGCCATGCACCGCTTCAAGTTCTCTAAGAAAGACTGCCTTCGTTTCAACGGAAAACCCATCTGTCGCCGATACTCCATAAGTCTCTTCAAACTCAGTAATAAATTCCACCAAGAAACTTGGTAGATGAGATAGAATACTTGTTGATAGCTCAGAGTTCTCGGCTGAGAATTCCACATCTACATACTGTTCAGGCAGATAGCTGTCACTCTTTTCTTCTAACTCCTGTTCAGCAACTGCTGCCAAGAGCCTGGATTTACGATTGGTCACTCCCTGCTCTATCTCAATCAGTAGCCATTGACGAAATCGTTCTGACAGTAAATCTGCTTGATACAGATTATCCGTAATCTCTATGAGCGGATTGGGAGTATCTACCGCTAATGAACCACTATCTGCCAGCCGCTCACCATAAATTTGAATATTAATATCCGACGGTTTATCCCAATTTCCTTCAGCCTCATCGACACGAACAAATTCACCTTCATTGCTAAAAACCAGCATTAGGTTATCAGCCCCCTGCTGAGGTGACGCCCGATACTGAGCACTGGTGGCATGGTTGTACCATCCGTGCAGATAATCTCGCCCGTCTAACGGAAGCCCCATGCCCTGTACTGAGAAGTTATGACGTTGTCCCCCATCAACAACCCAGTTCAAATCATAGAAATCAAGCTGCCAAACAGTGATGTCTCGACCAAAGTTATGGTAATCCGAGCCTGCTGTATTGGGATAGGTAACCCGACTCAGTTCAATTTTAGGATTACTGACAACGCTTGAACCGATAGTGAGTGCCCCTGCCGTTAGCACCGACAGATGCTCATCAGCCGGTAAACCACCCAGTAACCTCACCTCGCTAAACCAATCACCCACTTCACTGGGTTCAGCCGGGAGATCGTCTTCTCGATAGCCCAGCACTACCCAAGTGCGAATGTGGTCAACGCGATAACGCTCTCCAGGTTCACCAATGGAAAAATCATCACCATAGAAATTTTGATTGTCAAAGCCTGCGGTCCAGCGGATATTGCTACGCCCTTCTCCGGCTTCATAGTTGATGTTCTTGAAGGGTAGTCCTCGGTCAAACAGTAGCTCTGCACGGGCAGGCTGAACCACCGATAGGGCAAGCAGCACGATCACACTCGCAAGCTTCATCACTCTAGCTCTGTTGAGAATCTACCCCAATAATGGCACAACTTCTTTGAGCTAGCGCTATCGGAAACCTTCTAATATCCACCTAAAATTCCTTTGCGTTTAGCCTGACGTTCGGCCCAGCCAAACACCAGTAAACCAAGCCCAAAATAGGCCGAACCATTAATCAGAGCAATGACTAGCAATGAGATATCAAAGCCTTCTCAACGGGCCATTAGCTCGCGCAGTAGCCCCGTGCTTGGCAACATCGGCAAGAAATTGGCAATTATTCGAGCGCGTCCGCTCCATTCCTCGGTGGGTGCTGCCAACAAAAACAGTAAAGCGAACTGAAAAATTGGCAAAATCTGTTGCACTCGCTTAAAAATTAATGCACAAGAGCCCATCACAAAGGCTAACCCATAGGCGGCCATTAACAACGTTAGCAGCGGAAAAATTAGCCCTAGCGGGAACGATAACTGACTGCCGGTAATACCTATCAGAATAAACAGAATCAGTACGATAATGGTCATTCGTAAGGCTAAGCTTGCGATCGCACGTGCAAAAAAGATTTTTGGTGCTGAAAAGGGTGAGAGAAAAATCTGCTCTAGAGTACCAGTCTGAGCCTCAGACTGAATATTAAAGGCAATATCATTGACGATATAGAGTGCCAGCGTCCATAGCACATAGCCCACTACCACAGAGTCCAGTCGATCACCAAAGTTCATGGCCGGGCCTGCCATATATTGAGCACTGATAAACAGACCGTAGAACACTGTGGTGATGATGACGACACCCCCAATAATCTCGCTAGGATAGCGCACAAACTGAATCCACGTTCGTTTCAGCTCGCCAATAAGTAGGTTAAACATTCAGAATCTATACAGGACAGAGGTTTTTTATGATGACGAATAATAGAGCAAGGTGTGCAAGTCAGTTCTCGTTATTCATCACTCGTAGAACAGCTTTTAATGGCGCTGTTTAGCGTTTATCAGTTCGATCATTACGAATCAACGACAGAAAGACATCGGTTAAATCGGCCTGATCTTGACGAATCTCTTTAATGGGTAGCGGTCGTAAGATATCTAACAATTCATAGAGGGCATCACCAGAAAAATGAATCTGGTCGCTAGCGACGGTACCCCCAAGTGCAGTGATCTTTTGGGCTCTTTGGGGGTCAACGGTTGCACCACAGTCGATGCGATAGGTACTACCTGAAAACTGCTGGATCAGCTCCTGAGTAGGCTGCTCAGCAACAATTTGTCCCTGACGAATGATGGCAACTCGATCTGATAGTTCTTCGGCGACATCTAGCTGATGGGTGGTTAGCAAGATGGCGCATCCAGCGGCTGCCACATCCCGCACCAGAGTTTTAACGGTTTCGCTGGCCTCTACATCCAGACCCAGGGTGGGTTCATCAAGCAACAACAGGGTGGGCTGGTGCACTAAGGCCACCGCTATCGCTAGCTTTTGTTGCATACCCCGCGATAGCTTTTGCACCGGAGTTTTGTATTTGTCACTCAGCCCAAACTGCTCGAGTAAATGCTCTCCACGCTGTCGCGCGATTCGACGGGGCACCTGTCGTAGCCCTCCAAAATACTCAATATTTTCTAGCGGTGTTAGTCGCCAATAGAGGTTGCGGTTACCTTCTAACACGGCCCCCACTCGTTTTAGAGCACCTGACTGACGGTGGGGGTCAAGACCATCGATTCTGACTTGGCCAGCGTCGGGGCGTACTAAACCACTCATCATTTTGATGGTGGTGGTTTTACCGGCTCCATTAGGGCCTAGAAAGGCAAGTACTTCCCCAGCAAAAAGCTGCAGGGAAACATCACGGACTGCTTCAAATCGACGCTTGCCACGACCGTAGGACTTTTTTAGATGGTTAGCATCCAGGGTGATATCGCTCGCTGATTCAGGTGTGGATTTTGCTAAATCTAGAGGCAAGGAAAGCGTCATTCAGGTTTACTCCAGCCGTGTTATGCCATGCATAGAGATGGCGGTGTACGGCTTAACATTTTTTATCAACAGCTCAATCGTAACGCGGATGATGCGCTGGTGCAGGTGGATTGAAATTGTCAACAAAAAAGCTCTGGTATCGTTGCCAGAGCTTTAGAGGAGCATATCGATCATCGATGTGACAGACTGAAACTAGACACTTCTAGAGGAATGGGGTTCACCTTCATAGGGCTGCACACCAACAGTGGGGTAGGCGTCATCATTTGGCCCAAAAATACGCACAGATGCGCCAAAAAGGTACTCGAAACTATTCGCTAACCAACGAAGAATATTCATGACTTCTAGCCTCTGTAACGTGTATTAACTGGGGTGGAATGGGTTAACTATCTCAAGTTCTCAATGAGATACGGCCTGCACTATTTATCGGATGGTTAACTAGATAAAAGTCCAGGGCGTGAGTAATCTCAGATAAACGTTGAGTGAGATTGAAAAGGGTCTCTTTTGAAGGAAAGAAACAGCAGAAAGGATAACTCCTTACTATTGTCCTTAAGCCACTTGCATTCTATGGGTCAATTCACTATCGAACCGAGCATAGGCAAAAACTTGAAAGTATTGTTCATATTACTTAGTGACTGTGCAGAGTAGCTGCATCAATATGTTACGAACAGGGTTAACAGAAAAGAGTGGGGTGGTTGACCAGCGGTTACAGACGATCTTGAGGTTAAATATCGTTGCTTAAACGGGGTTTATTGACCACTTTGTTTAGCTAGCTTTGTGTTTTATCTATGATTTAGACTGGCGCAATATTTCTTGAGCATAACGTTAGTATTATGAACTTCATATTTCTCAACTTAGAGATTGAATTTTTTTGTCACTCCAGCATTTTTTAACGCGTTAGGGGATTAAGTATTTAATAATAAAAAAGCGATTGGTTCCCCCTTATGCCGCCCGTATAGTAGGAGAAGAACTGCCATGTTTCAACGGATTTTAGTGGCTTTAGACCGCAGTGACAGCAGTCGCAGCGTACTTGAAGAAGCGATTGCGCTAGCTAAGTCGGCCGCAGGTCAACTGCACTTGGTTACGGTGATTTCTCCGATGGATGTAGGCTATCCCGATCCGGTTTATTTAAGCCTGGAAGGGATGCAGGGTGTCTGGACGACAGGGCTATACCAAAGCCACGTTACAAGCTGGCACCAGCATCAGCAAGAGATTGAACATTGGCTGCGATCGCAAACCGAATTTGTTCATCGCCAGGGGCTCAGCGCTGAATACACTTGCCCCATCGGCAACCCTGATGTGAAGCTATGCGAGACCGCCAGTCAGTGGGGTGCCGAGCTGATCATGATGGGTCGTCGGGGTCGTAGTGGATTTAGTGAACTGCTGCTAGGCAGTGTCAGTAACTATGTGATGCACCATGCCCACTGTTCTGTTTTAACAGTGCAAGGAATCGAGCAAAAAAACATCGATCAGCCGGTTACGCCCCCCGTCCCTGCGCTCAACAACATCGCTCTGCCCTAAAACAGCCTACACAATGACAGCAGACGGCAAGGTTTATCTTCTCGGGGCAGGTCCAGGCAATATCGACTATCTCACCGTGCGGGGGCAGCAGGTATTGCAACAGGCTGACAGTTTAATTTATGACGCGCTAGTGGATGAACGACTGCTGTTACAGCTGCCGTCCACCTGCGAGATTGTCCAGGTGGGTAAGCGGGGTGGGCGGCCCAGCACACCTCAAACAGAGATCAATCGGCTGTTGGTAAGTCACTGTCAGCAGGGAAATCAGGTGGTGCGGCTTAAAAGCGGCGATCCGTTTATCTTTGGACGAGCTGCTAGTGAAATTCAGGCTCTCAGAGCCGCTGACTGCAATTTTGAAGTGATTCCGGGTCTATCGTCAGCGTTGGCAGCTCCGTTACTTAGCTCGATTCCCTTGACTGACCCGGCCCTCAGCCACGGGTTTGGTGTGTTTACGGCTCACAATTTGCAAACCCTTGACTGGGTTACCCTTGCTCGTCTGGAAACCTTAGTCTTATTAATGGGGGGACGACACTTAGCAGAAATTTGTTATCAGCTGCAAACCCATGAACGTCATAGTGATACACCTGTCGCTGTTATTCAATGGGCCAGTCAACCGCAGCAGCGGATTTGGCAAGGTAACTTACTGAATATTGCGCAGGTGACAAAAGGGGAGCAGCTGTCTCCATGCATTATTATTATTGGTGAAATAGTACGCTTACGAGAGTTTTTGCAGCCCCCAACGGCGGCGGCTGACGTGTCTAAAGGCCGATCTAAAGCGGCGCGGCCTTTAGATAACAAAACGATTTTGGTTACCCGAGCAACCGGTCAGTCTAGTGTGGTTTCTGCCATGCTCAAGAGCCACGGGGCGACAGTGGTGGATATGCCAGCGTTAGAGATTCGACCGCCGTCTAGCTGGGCTGACCTAGACCGGGCAATCGCTAATCTAAAGGAGTTTGACTGGCTGGTTTTGACCTCGGCCAATGCGGTTAATTTCTTTTTAGACCGGCTGTTGGAAAACAACTGTGATGTGCGGCAACTGGCCCATCTTAAGCTGGCAGTTGTGGGCAAAAAAACAGCTAAAACCTTGGCAGAGCGTGGGTTAAAACCTGATTTTATTCCAGCAGACTATGTAGCTGACGCTCTAGTGGAGAGTTTTCCGGTCTCTCTGGGTGGCTTAAAGCTGTTGTTCCCTAGGGTAGAAACGGGCGGACGAGATATTTTAGTGAATAAATGCTCAGCGCAGGGGGCTACGGTCACTGAGGTGGCGGCTTATGAGTCAGGCTGCCCCAAGACGATGAGTGCTGACGCGGTCTTGGCGCTCCAGCAGCATAGGGTAGATGTAGTGACGTTTGCCAGCTCTAAAACAGTGCGACATTTTAAGCAGCTGATGATGGCTCAGGTTGGTAACAACTGTATGTGGTTAATGGCAGGAGTTGCGATCGCATCCATTGGTCCTCAAACCACCAAAACCTGCCACGAAGATTTAGGGCGAGTCGACATCAAAGCAACCAGCTACACCTTAGAAGGGTTGACCGATGCTCTAGCTAAGTGGGCTCGCCCCCATGGCTAACGATGATCATCAGCGCATCATTGGTTTAACCGGCGGCATCGCCACGGGTAAATCGACGGTTTCAGACTATTTAGCCCAGATTCACCATTTACCTGTGCTGGATGCCGATGTCTACGCTCGGGAAGCCGTTGCCCTGGGTTCACCGATTTTAGCGACCCTATACCAGCGCTATGGTAGAGACATTTTGCTAGATGACGGCTGCCTCAACCGCCGTCACCTCGGCACCATCATTTTTAATCAGCCAGACGAGAAACGCTGGGTTGAACAACAGATTCATCCCTTTGTACGCCAGCGATTTACCCAAGTTCGCAGCGAGTATCCTGTCACCCAACCCCTGGTGTATGCCATTCCTTTATTGTTTGAGGCCAACCTCACCCACTTAGTTAGCGAAATTTGGGTCGTCACTTGCACACCCGAGCAACAGCAACAGCGGCTGATGGTGCGCAATCAGCTGTCTGAAGCCGAAGCCCAAACCCGCATCAACAATCAGAACTCCCTTAGTCAAAAGGTGGCTCAGGCCGACTATGTACTAAACAATGCCAACACAAGAGCCAACCTTTATCAGCAAATCGATGCGATTCTGGCCCATCCCAAATCAACTAAAGCGTAACTCAACCCTAAGAATCGCAAACCAACATCACAAAATCGCCGCACTCAGCAATCATTAGATCACACTAGAGGTTGCCTCAGATCACACTAGAGGTCACCTCCCTGTTGGAATGTGAGAGTACGACTATGACTGACTTTACTGATTTTCTAAAGCACAAGCAGGCGTATATCGCCATTGGCGAATTCAAACCTGGACGATTTTGCGAAGCCCGTCAGCTCTATGAGCAGGCAGTAGCCACATTTGACGATGGCTTTGAAGGTGCCTACCTGTTTCAAGAACCGGGTACCGACCGAGGCATTGCGGTGATTCTTTGGGACAACGTAGACAATATGGAGGCTAATCAAAGCCCTACTTACCAGGCAATTGTCAGAGAACTATCCGGTCTCTTTGCATCTCCACCTGAGGTTAAGTTCTACGAAGTTTGCAGCGAAATTGGCCTGATGGGTAGGCTTTTGCAAACGGTAGCGGCCTAACCAGCAGCCCCAGAGACAAAATCATCTGCCGATCCTCAGGGTGACATTGCCGTTAGACTGTCAAATGGCAGCTGGACTGGTTTCGCGCATCATTGCATCACAGCGGCTCTGACCTGCAGCCCTTGCTTAAGTTTGTCTAACTTGCGCACGACCTGTTTGAGATTATTCACATCTCCCGTAACACGCAGCAGTCGGGCAGCGGTCTCTAAATCTGCGATCGCCTGTAGTAACTTGCCCTGTTTTTGATAAGCCGCACCTCGATAGCAGTAAGGTAGGGCAAGTTTGGGCTGTCGTTCAATCGCTAAACTAAATTGACCAACAGCCTGTCGTAGTTCACCAATAAATTGAAATACCTGTCCTTGATAAAAATAGGGAATTGCACTCTCGGGACGTAGCTCAACCGCCGCTTCAAGATCGCTAAGGGCACCGCCATAGTCTCGAATATTCATGCGTAACACCCCTCGATTACAGCGGGCTGCAAACAACTCGGAGTTTAATCGCAGAGCCTGACCAAAGTCCTGCAGCGCTTTGGCATAATCACTCAGTTCCATCCAGACAACACCACGGCAGTTGTAGGCATCAGCGCTCGGGCGAATCTTTATCACCTCGGTAAAGTCATCCACTGCCCCGGTCAAATTGCGCATGTCATAGCGGGTAATGCCACGATTAAAGTAGGCAACCGCATCCCGTGCATCGATAATCGGATTTTCAAATCGCTCGATCAGACGTCGAATAACAGCTGTGTCTTTTGTATATAGCTTTGGCTTTACCGTTGGAAACAAGCTGGTCTCGGTGGATAGAGCCTGCATTCCAATTAAGGCAGAAGTCGTATCACAGACCGCAAAGTTCTCTGTAGTGCCTAAAATCTTAAACGAGAACAGCCCTGGATACTCTTGCTTGAGAGGAAGCAGCTGATTGAGAGCATGTTTTAGCTGACGCTGCCGCTCACTATCTTCGCTCCAACGCTGGCTGATGGTGCGCAATAAAGGCTGCTCACGGTTGTCCCCTCGATGACACCAGCCAATATCTAACCGGCACTTACGGTCTAGCAGCTGCCGAAACTGCTGCAACAGCTCCTCATCAAGATGTACAGTGTCTGACCAGGGCCACACCAGCACTAGCCTTTTCTTTGCCTTAGCCATTAGCCTTTCTAGAGCCTGACGGCTATTGGACTTACCTTCAACATCATCAAAGTCTAATAGCCACTGGTTATTGACAGCACTTGCTTCTCCACCCTGAAGAGGCTCCAGAGTTTCAGCCACGGCTTCCAATACAGCATCTGTCATATGGCTCATTTGCTGATTGGTGGCATCTAAGCGGGCCTGGAGCTGATGAAAAACAGCCCCTCGCTGGCTTTGCAAAGGTTCCAAGGTTTCGGCTACCGCCTCTAGGACAGAATTAGTGACGGTTCCTAGCTGTTGTTCTAAGGTATCAACGCGCTTTTGGAGGTGTTTGACGGGTAGTTTCTGACGATCAACGATGGGAGATGCCGATAAATTATTAGCCCGATCTTCCTTAACGCGGTTCGCAAGCTCTAAAAACTCATCGCGAGAGACCATTTCTGAAACAGTTTTAACAAGTTCCTGAACTTCTCCTTTAAGCAACAGCTTGCTATCGTCGGTCGTCAGCTGTTGGACCTGCTGTTTTAGATACTGCAGCTTATCGTTAAGCCCCGAGTAGTTATTCTTAGTGTCAGCGCCAAAGACTTCCATATGAACTCGCAGCTGCATCAGTTCAGCTTTGAGTTTTGTCACCACGGCTTCAGCGGTTTCAATCCGGCTCGTATCTGAGAGTTGCTGACAGCGCGATCTAACATCCTTCAGACCCTCACCCAGCTTTGTGTAATAATCCTGCAGTTTGACCAGCTCCTGACGGACCTCGTCAATGTCAGGCACCTCCTGTTTTTCAATCTTTTCTAGCAGCATATTTCGCGTGTACTCAAACAGCTGAGACAGGCTTAAAATATCTTGCTGATTTTGAGCAATCACTGACTGTCGAACAGCGTTGAGCTGCTCATGACTGGGCACGTCCTCTACTTGCTCTTTTAGATCGAGCAAACGCTTGTCAAAGCTGCTGTTAGCCGACAGCATGACCGACTGACTTTGGGAAACACTATCTTGAAGCTGTCGTCGGTTAATTAACCCTAACCCTGCTAACAGCGATAAGGGAGCCGCAGCTAATAACATCTGCTGTGTGGCAAGAGAAGCAACTGTTCCAGCACCAGAGCCCAGAAGCAGTGCATACTCAGTCAAGTTAAACCAGCGCTGTTTGTTCACGGGATTTTTGCTGAATGGGGTGACGAAAAAAGCAGCCTCTCTAGCATCATTGACTGCTTATTCTTCTATTCATCTCAGACAGCAATCTATCAGGAGATTCGTCAAGTCTTTAAGTGTCATCAAAGGCTGAAACCACCTCAGTGTTTCCCCCTATGGGGAGAAAACTATCCCCCATGACAACCTCTACAAACCAGCAATCATGGTCCCTCAGCGGCTAAAGCCTTAAAGAAAGCGAATAATGAACGGGTATTTAAAGGCACTATCAGGGTCATTAAAGCTAGCCAAAATTGCTAGCACCGGCATTACCCACTGGAAAATTAGTAAAGGAACGACTAAGAGCCAGCCCACTAACAGCCAGCATAAAAGTCCAACAATGCCGCTGTAAATCCAAATATTTAGGTGAAAGTTCAAGGCTTCCTGAGCGTTTTCTTTGACCACCGGATCGTCGGACACAATCCATAGGGCAGCTGGTATGCCAGCAGAAAACAAAAGCTGACTTAAAAATATGGAGCCATGGGCCAGGGATGATAAAACTTTGCGTTTATCGCTATCAAAGGTTGCATCCATAATATCTGCGTTGTTTGCTTCGACTCTATGGTAATCGATACCCAAAGGGCCACAGTTAGGGAAAACCGTAGTCGGTGACAGTCGATAAACTGCCTGGGGTTCATGCTGGTTGTTAGTTCATGACTGAGCAGATTGCTTCATCTGCTAGGGCACTTACAATAAATTAACGCCGCTTGCTAAAGGATAGTGAATCGAATGGAATTAAAACGCTTAGGTCATGTGGCAATTTGCGTTAATGATATTGCCGCCGCTGCCAAGTTTTATCAAAATTTAGGAATGCGTCTGGTGTGGCAGGACACTGATTGGGCCTATCTAAAGGCGGGCAATGATGGCCTAGCGCTGCTCAGCCCTGAGTATGATCAAGCCGGACCCCATTTTGGTTTTGTCTTTGATGAGCGCGCCGCTATTGATGAAGCCTATGCCAAACTGAGCCAGGAAGATATCAAGCTGACTAAAATCCATGAGCATCGCGACGGCACTGCATCGTTTTACGGTCGCGACCCTTTTGGTAACTGGTTTGAGTATCTCTATGAACCCAGTGAACAAAGCGCTGAGAGTAAAGAAGCTGAACTTGTCGTCTAATACCAGTTCTCAGTTTTGTAGAGCTTTACGCTTCTCAGCTTGCTGAGTACTCTTAGTTTTGAATGTTCAATCCCAGTTTGCTTGCGGATGACTAGGTTACCTGTCGTTCGCATTTTCCACTGTGCAAATTCCCCCCTAAATCAAGCAGGTCAACATTACTATTGTTTGCACAGCACAGGTATTCTGCTAACACACTCCAACCAATCGATAGGCCCGTAAGACTTCTGCCACTGTCCAGGCTTGGGCAAATGCCCCTCGGGGATGATGGGGAGAGTTGCCGTCAAAAATTTCACTGAGGGTACCGACACAGCCTGAGCGCAGATGATCGGCCATGGGGTCTAAAAAGCTCCGCGCCAGCTCAGGGTTTTTATGCACTTTCAAATGGGCTTGGACAAAGTGACCAATTAGCCACCCCCACACCGGTCCCTGATGATAGGCACTATCTCGCTGGAGAGGGCTACCGCCATAGCGCCCCTGATAATTAAGATGAGTGGTGGCCAGCGCTCGCACCCCATAGGAGGTTAACAATTCCTGCGATATGACGGTCACAATAGTCTTTTGCTGGTCTACGGAGAGTAGTTCAGACCCCGAGAGTGAGGCGGCAGGCAGTGAAACTGCAAATATCTGATTAGGACGTAGGGCGTCGTCATCCCCATCTGGGCCATCAATGACGTCATAACAATAGCCACGCTGCGCATTCCAAAAACGCTGAAATCCATTGAGGGTCTTCTGTGTCAGCTGTTGATAGGTGTTTGCAGGCTGATTAAGGCACTGAGCAAACTGCACCATACACAGCAGAGCGTTATACCAGAGGGCATTAATCTCAACCGGTTTACCAATGCGCGGGGTAATCACCCAATCGCCAATTTTTGCATCCATCCAGGTGAGCTGAACGCCTGGTTCTCCTGCGTAAATAAGTCCGTCACTGTCCAGGTGAATCTGATAGCGAGTTCCTTTCTGGTGCCACTCAATCACCTCAGCCAGCACTGGAAAGAGTTCGGCAATAAATTCCTGGTCTCGGGTTGCTTCGTAATAGGCTCGAACCGCCTCAAAGTACCAGAGTATGGCATCAACGGTGTTATAGTCTGGCGTCTCATCCGCGTCTGGGAACAGATTGGGAAGCATGCCCTAGTCCAGATATTGCGCAAAGGTGTTGAGAATGGGTTTAGCAATGTTGGGACGATTGGTTGCGATCGCAAGTCCCGGCAGAGCAATCATCGTATCTCGCCCCCAGTCGCCAAACCAGGGATAACCGGCAATCACCGTCTTACCAGGGTTACCGGCAACTGAGCGCTTAACAATAAACTGGTCAGCCGCTAATACCAACTGTTCTAACCATAGAGGCAGTTTCTTGCTCTGGGGATGGGTGTACCAATCACCGATTAACGCTTGTTTGTGCAGTCTCTGGCGCTTTAGAGCAGCCTCTCCATTCAGGTCAGCCCTGGATGTGGTACTTGCCACCAATGTCAATGACTGACCAAGACTTAACTCCACATCAAACGTAGCAACATGGAGATGATCATCATGGGGGTAAATGCCACGATACTGCTCCATAGCCAGCCCATAGCCGTGATACCAGCTATGGGCTGGAGAAACCTGAGCCGCAACAGCCGTCAATAGATAAAAGGGAACAGCATTCTCAAACGCTTGAATCTCAATACCGTGGGGGTGCAAATTTACTTGCATTTGCCAGTCATCCCCTTGGGTATTTCCGTGGTGATTGCGGTAGTTCACCAGAGATTTTAGAGTAAGCGCAACAGGCTGACTGGCCCGCTTCAGGATATAGCGAACATAGGTGGTATTTTCTCCTTGCTCCATCCAGATGCGCTTTTCAATCAGCGCATCATCGCAGGCAAAGGTCCACACAGGAATTGTTCCCTCCAGATAAAATCGTTCTATAAGTTGATAACCCTTAGGGTTGACCGTGCCATCGGCCCAGCGATCGCTCGATAGTGGCCAAGTGTTCCCTGCGTAGTGAACGGTCTCATCTAACTTAGTTAGTAGTAACGTTCTCTCTAGCGGCGGTTTTAGGGCAGCGACCAGCAGCCCGTGGTAGTGGCGGCCCAGTATGCCGGATATTGAGCCACAGGCATAGCCACCAATGCCATTGGTTACCAACCACTCTCGCTGGTCAGCGATGCTCAATTCACCACAGATCTCTCGTCCAAATTGTATAGTCATCGCTCATCACTGATAGCGCACACCTAAATACTGGGAGAGTTTGTCTAAAAGTTCTTCACGGCGAAAGGGCTTGCTGACAAAATCATCGCAGCCAGCCCCCAAACTCTGCTCGCGATCTTTGGCGAGAGCACTGGCTGTCAGTGCCACAATCGTGGGAGATGACGCATTGGTTTCTTGACTTTTCTGTCGGATTTTTCGGGTGGCTTCACAGCCGTTCATGACCGGCATTTGCATATCCATCCAGATAAAGTGTGGATGCCAGCTTTCCCAAAGTTCGACTGCCTCTTTGCCATTGGTAGCCTCGCGTATCTGAAAACCGAGAGAGGTTAACAGCTTATTTAGCAGCTTACGGCTAATGGGCTCATCATCGGCAATTAAGATCCGAAAATAGGTTTGGTCAGAAGCAAGGCTGTTTACCTTTAGTACAGGGGGTAAACCATTTTTTGGGGAAGGGTCTAAGCTAGCAGGAATATCAAACTGGAAGATTGTTCCTTTAGGCAAAGCGACACGAGCGGTAATCTCTCCCCCCATTAAGTTCACTAGCTGTTGGCTGATGGGTAGCCCCAGACCTACGCCATCGACAGCATTTTGTCCCACTTTACCTTGGGTAAAAATCTCAAATAGTTTAGAAACTTCGTCTTCAGGAATCCCTGGTCCTGTGTCTTCCACCTCAAAGTGAAGCATGATTTTAGCCTGAGTTTGGGGCGTGCTGGAGACTCTCAAAACAACACCACCGGACTGAGTAAATTTAATGGCGTTGTCAAGCAGGTTAATGAGTACCTGACGCAGCTTCCCCTCATCTGCGGTCACAAACTGGGGCAAATCGTTACTCTGCTCAAACGTTAGCTGCAGCCCTTTGGCTATCGCCTTTGGCTCTAGCATGGCCTTTAGCATATTGAGCAGACTGTAGAGATTTACATTGGTTTCATGGAGAACAACCCGATTCGCTTCTATTTTTGAAATCTCAAGAATGTCGTTGATGAGATTAAGTAAATGTTCGCCGCTAAGGTTAATAATATCTAAAGACTTTTTTTGCTGAATCGTCAGGTGTGGGTCCTGCCCCATGAGTTGGGTAAACCCAAGGATGGCATTGAGGGGGGTGCGAAATTCATGGCTCATTTTGGCTAAAAACTGGCTTTTAGCCTGAGACGCGGCCTCAGCTCGAATTTTGTCTTCCTCAAGTTTAAGATTTTGCTGGGCTAATTCTCTGCGATATTGTTGCAGCTTGAGAATTTCATAAGCTGCGATCGCACTTGCCGACCCAATCAGAGCCAAAAATGGTGGCACTACCGGAATCCACCAGCCGCCTAAAAAAGCTAGATAGCTGCTAATAACCAGCACCCCCCCAGCTAGCACCACTGAAGCAATCAACACCGCCAGCCGGGTGATCATCCGCTCTCGGTAGCGTTGGCCCTCTAATAACTGCCAGTAGCCCAATGCCCCCAGACCAGACCAAATCAAACTCCACACCGCTTCAACTGGCTCAGGCCACACCTGAATTATCGCCCGACCATCGAGGGCGGCACTCACCAATGTGCTAGCCAAGTTGGCATGGATCACCATCCCAGCGGTTGACTCTGGTGTATTGATCAGCCGGCTGCTAAACGGCGTGTAAAACAAATCATTGAGGCTGGTGGCCATCCCCCCCACAATCACGATGCGATCGCGCACCAGTTCAGGGGGTATACGACCGTTTAAGACCTCTGTGACAGACACTTGGTGAAAGCGGTGGGCGTGTCCTAGAAAATTAATGAGGATCTGATAGCCGCCCGCATTGGTACGAACATAGCCACCATCGTTACCCCGCAAAGGCTTTAAGACAGCCTTACCCAGACGATATTTTTTTTGTTCTTCATCAATGACCTCTTGGGGCACCCCCTGAGCAGCCAAGTACTGCACAGCCAATGCCGCACCAAACCCAAGCCGTAGCTGATCATCAGCATTGGGATGGGACAGCAGCCCCCGTCGAAACTTACCATCGGCATCGACCAGTAAATCCGTCAGCGCCACCTGACCCCGTCGCTCTAGCTCAGCCGGAGGCGTCACCGTGCGACCAATGGCTTTTTCCACACCAATTAGGTTAGGGGTGGAGGCCATCACCTCCACCCACTCTTGATGACCAGGCTCCACCGGTAGGTCACGATAGAGATCGAGACCGATTACAGCGGGCTGGTGTTGGCTAATGTTGCGCATTAGCTGAGCTAAAACAGCATCGGAAAGCGGCCACTGACCTAGATTGCTAATGTCTGACTCTTGGATGGTGACCAGTAAAATGCGGTCATCGATAGGCTCCATGGCCCGCATTTGAAAATATCGATCATAGATTGCCCATTCGAATAGCTGGATTGCGCCAGTCAGACGTATCGCTATAACCACGCCAGCGACCATTGGCGTTGTCAGTAGTGCAGCAATCCATCGCATTTAAGTCATCTAAAAAGGGGGGATAAAACGGGTGATAGGGCATCGGCCAAAGCAGAATGCCGGTCCGATATTTAGCCGTCAGCGGCTGCAGGGCATTCGCTTAGAACCTTGGCTAGATCTATGACACCACACTGGTTAAATCATAGTCAGTTGAGGAGTGGAAAGGGTGCGATCGCATCTAGTTCCTCCGATTGCAGCAGTTCAACCCAGTTAGCCTGAAGGGCCGTATTCTCTGGCTGAGCATGCCGCAGAACTGCCAGACGCGCCAACATATCGTGCCAAATACCAGAGCGCCCATAGGCAACTGCCTGGGACAGCAAGGGCTGCTGCTCAATCGATGCGCCGTCATCAGACAACGCAATCCGACGAATTTGACCGCTGGTAATGGGCATATCCGTTTGAGTCGGTTGGCACAGCAGGGCGAGGGACCAGTGATAGATCGCATCAACGGCCAGTTCAGGGCTATCATCCGGCAGCGTAATACTGATAATACCCCCGCTTTCAGGAATCTGTATGCGACTTTGATAGAGTCCGCGCTGCTCAGCATCTCTTAAAGTTAAATGAGCCTGGCTAGCGGTCGTAGGGGGCACATAGACCAGCAGCGTGGGATGAGCGGCAACGGTTAAGCCGACACCTGATTGAGGAATCAACGCGGTTAAAGGAGACACATCTGCCTCATCCTGAATACACTTTAGGTGAGTGGGTCGAGATGGCCCACCCCGAGAGTTATCTACCTTTTCATCCGTGGGCGGTTCAAACAGGACTAGTGGGCTAGACTCAGAGGTGATAGAAGACTGTACTGGAGTCGGAACAAACGACGTAGTTCTAGCCTTAACCTCATTACCGAGTAGACCTCCAAATGTTACGGCACCTAGCACGGTGAAACACAAGCGACTGTATAGGCGGGATTTCATAAGCAGGGAATCTTAAAGAGAAGAATTAAAAGGAGACTTTTAGAACACTTAGAGTGCATTGGTTAGAGCCCATGTTCTATAGTTATGGCTCTCTAAGGGAAACATGGTGAGCATTGGGATAGAAGCCTTATTCAATTTTCTTGTTTGGTTCCTTCGGGTTTAGCATCGCTTTACAAAAACCCACTACAGCCAGTTTCCAATCAAAACAAACGGAGCCCAGTAAAAAGGCTGTTGGTACTGGGGATCTTTTAACAACTTTAGCTGTGCTGCGCGCAGGGCGCTGGCCTTGGTCATACCTGGGTTCTCCGTTAGCTGCCGATAAAACTCAACCATCAGAGTTGAGGTCGATGCATCGTTCACCTGCCAGAGGGTGGCCAGGGTACTACGTGCTCCCGAACGCAGGGCCATGCCCGCCAAACCCAGAGCAGCTCGTTTATCTCCTGCGGCGGTCTGGCAGGCACTCAGTACCAATAATTCTAACGGTTGCTTGGGGTCCCGATTTCGAGTCTGTAGCAGAGCGTCCAAATCGTTGACGTTGATTCGGCCATCCCAGGTCACCAAAAAGGTGTCCTCAGCTTTAGAACTAAACTGACCGTGGGTAGCCAGATGCACCACTGAAAAAGGCGCATCGTTCAGTGCCTGCTTGAGCCGCTCAGTCGTAAACGTTTGATTAAGCAGCTGGGTTGTGGACAGGGTGGCCGCAATTTCATTAATCTCGGCATCCACCGCTGGCAATGCCGAGAACCCCTGCTGTGACTCGCTAAGACCACCGGTTAACACATCCAGCTGATCCACATTGAGTCTCTGTGGATCGAGCAGCTGTAAACCGGGGCTCAGGGCCAGACTATACCGCTCAATTAGATAGTGCTGACCATCGTGTAGCGTGGCCACAGGCAAATTGCGCAGCGTACCGTCTAAGACAAAAACAAGGGTTTTGGCATCCACTAAGAGATCTTCTGCCGGACGGGTCAGCCAGTCGTAAAGCTGTTGAGACAGCCGCAGCTGGTCTGCTGCAAAAAAGTGCGGGTTGAGGTAAAGCTGCAGATCGGCAATGGTGGCTTCGATATCGGCTTGGGGTAAACGGGTTTCGTAATGGGCCAGGGGTACGCCCGGTCGCGACACAATCACCACCAGCCGGTCGGGCAGAATGATCGGGTAAAGCACAGCAGCGGTCGCATCGACTGTGTCAATTAGCTGGGGTTGGGCCTGTAGACAGGCGTGGCGAAAAAAGTTGTCCAGCTCGGCCAGCTGCAGGGACTCGATTAACTGTCTTGCCTGCTGTAGCTGGGGCTGGTCCGGGTTAGCGTCTAACAGTAGAGAGACTAGCTCACGATAAACGGGCTCAACCGTTTCAAGAAACGAAAACTGCAGGTCGGGATTTAAGGCGACCAGTTCTTGCCGCAGCGACTGCAGCGAGTCAACTGCTCCACCATAGGCTGCGATCGCATCGTCTGTTTTTCCCTGTTGTTTTAAGATCCGCCCCAGCTGCCACTGCCAGGCCGTGCTCAGGTCGGGGGCATTGAGTCCGGCTGCCAGCTGCATGGCCTCAGTCGTCACCTGGTAAGCGACGTTCCACTGCTTGACTGTCTCATAGAGGTGCCCTAGCTCCCCTAGGGCAAAGGCCTCAGCCCGTGTATCAGAAATATGACGGGCTGCTTGCACCGCATCTGCCAGCAGGCGGGCAACGGCCGCCTGCTGTTCAGAGATTGCCCCAAAGCTAGACGCTCGGATCGCCTGGATCCAGCTAGCCGCTAGATTGACCTGGGCATAGACGCTATCTCGCCCCGGTGATAGCGCCGTCAGCTGGTCTGACAGCGTTGCGATCAGTGGTTGAGCCTGGGACCATTGCTCTGTTTTTACCAACAGCCGCAGCTGGTTAAGCTGGGCTTCAATGTGAGTAAGGGGCTGAACCGCCAGCTCAGCCGCCTGCTGATACTGGGAGAGTGCGTTAGTCGTATCGTCCCGGACGGCTAGGGTATTCCCCAGGCTAATTAAGGTGGCACTGACCTGATCGGCAAATATCGGCTTGGTTGCCGCCAGCTGCTGGGTAAGCCCCAAACTTTCAGTTAAAAGGGATTGCGATCGCTCCAAATCTCCCACCGCCTGCAGGGTCGTACCCAGCAGCTTTAACCCCGTAGCTTTAACCGCCAGATCCGACTGTTGTCGCATCATGGTTAGGGACTGATCTAACAACAGCTGCGACTGCTGATAATGGCCCAAAATCTGTAGGGCCTTGGCCTGGTTAAGCTGAGTGCCCAGCTGACCGGCGGTATCCCCTGCGGCTGCATAGACATCTGCCGCCTGTTTCCAGGTTTCAATTCCCTGTTCAGGACGGCCCAAGACCACCTGGAGCTGCCCCTGTAAATTTAGGCTAGCCCCCAACAGCGATTGCTCAGAGGTTGTTGCTAAATAAGACTGACTTTTAATATTCTCTTGCTCAGCTCGCTCCCACTGACCCAGGTTGAAATGGGCCAGTGCCACATAGTGCAGCGCTTTTGCTTGCTCTAACGAGCGATCGGTGCGCGCGGACTGTTCGGCCGCCTGCTGCCAGGTCTCAGCCGCAGCGGTGAGTTGCCCTGCCGCAAATAGGGCAGTGCCTTGTTCCATCAAAGACTGAGTTGCCTCATCAGCCACAGCAGGGCCAGCTGGCACACTGGCGCCACCGCTGGCCACCACAGGGGTGCCAAAAACAATCAGCCAACAGCTTGCGATCGCTAAAACAATCAGCCAGCCATGCCGCCAAACCCGTCTGCTAAATACCCACACCATATTTATCATTTGAGCAACGGCATTCAACAGCTCTATTCAACTGATCTTCTTAAACATCGGGATGTAAGACCCAATAGTGTATGGGAATGTCACGTTTCTTGATAACAAATTTGTTAAGACCTTTTTAGAATGCCTATCTAACCATAAACTTAATGTTCACGGTGTAGTCACTCTCCTGGTTGATCCCACTATCTCCTGTAAATCTGTACTGGGGTAGATAGTTTATGTCACTACCCGTTCGGCCATTTAGTATGTGGTGAACTGTCATGGGACCAAAGCTCTCTAAGGTCGGACTAATCTGGTCTATGGTGTCAGGCCAGTTAATAACAACACTGGTGGGCGTACTTGTTGTCAGCAAATTCTCCCCAGCTGCTCAGGCGCAGATTACGCCTGACGCCAGCCTGCCGGTCAACTCGGCTGTGCCCAACGGCTGCACCACTTGCCTGATTACGGGGGGTACCGTCACCGATGACAATCAAACCCTCTTCCACAGTTTTCAACAATTTTCCATCCCCACCGGTGGGGCCGCTCTCTTTCAAAACGATCCGGCGCTATCCACCATCGTTAGCCGAGTCACGGGGGGAGACACCTCTGATATTGCCGGTGCGATCGCAGCTCAGGGTAACGCTGATTTGTTTTTGATCAATCCCAACGGTATTATCTTTGGGCCTAATGCAGTACTACAGGTGCCAGGCTCTTTTGTAGCAAGTAGCGCAGACAGCGTTGTTTTTGATGACGGTAGTTTTTTTAGTGCGACCGCTCCCGATACGCCCCCTCTATTAACGGTTAGTACCCCTGTTGGGCTACAGATGGGGACAACACCGGGCGCAATTCGAGTCGAGGGACCCGGCAACTTCCCCCCAACATTGCCTGGGCTGTTTGTGTCTGCTGGTAACACATTGGCACTGGTGGGTGGGGATGTCACCGTCACTGGGGGTACTGTGTCGGCTCCATTGGGTCGGCTGGAGGTCGGTAGCGCTGCCCAGGGGACCGTTGGGCTCACCTCTATTGAGGGGGCCTTGACCTTAAACTATGACAGTATCCAAGATTTTGGCCCCATTACCCTACGTGAGGGGGCACTCCTCAACACCACGGCAGCAGGGGCAGGCAATGTCACCCTACAGGGGCAAACGGTCGCAGTGGAAAGCGGCTCTCAACTCCTGGCCCTAACCCTGGGTGACTTACCTGGGGGAGATTTAAACATCAACGCCACAGACTCAGTCACCGTAGAAGGCGAATCTGCCGATGGCCGGATTAATAGTCGCATCAGTACAAATACCTTTGGAGACGGCATGGGGGGCGACCTGGTTGTCAATACCAGGCAACTCAGCGTTCGCGATCGCGGTTTAATTACAGCCTCTGCCGGAGTAGGTGGGAATGGGGATGGAGGGGACATCATTTTACGTGCCACCGAATCCATTGAGCTGACAGGTTTGGGGTTCGCAAACTTACAATCACTTTTTCTTAACGCCCTGCAAAATACTCTGGAGGTTGCCACAATCGAAGGTGGCATCTTGTCAGGCAGCGGGGGCTCGGGAGCATCTGGCCAAATTATTATCGATACTGCCCGTCTGCGGCTACAGGACGGGGCCTTCATCTCGACCACCACCATTGGCGACGGTACTGGTGGTGATGCCTTGATTGAGGCCACCGAGTCCGTTGAGATTATCAGCTCAATTGTGTTGACTGGCACCCTGCAAAACACCACCCAGGATGCCGGTGATCTAACCTTAAATACCCAGCAACTCAGCATCCGCGACGGCGGCTTATTACAAGCCTTTACCCTGGGTTCGGGAGACGGTGGCAACCTGGTTGTCAATGCCACCGAGTCTGTTGAACTAATGGATACACCCGTGGGAGCTATCATCCCCACTGGCATTTTTGCCAACAGCATTTTTGGTACCGGTTCGGGGGGCGATATCGAAGTCAATACCCAAGACCTCACTGTTGGAGGCGGTGCCCGAATCGGGAACCGAACTGGCGCATTTTTTGGAGGTTTTGGTTTAGTTAGAGCAGGGGGTCCAGCGGGTGATATTGTGCTGAATATAGAAGGGACCACTGCAATTGTTGGGGTTAGCCCCGACGGTGTTTTTGAGAGCGGCTTTGACACCGCCAGCCTGAGTGATTCTCCAGCCGGGAATGTAGAACTCAACACCGGCAATCTTTTTATTCGAGACGGGGCCAATATTTCCACAACAACTTTTAGTGATGCTCCTGGCGGTACGCTGATTGTTAATGTGGACGATGTTCTAGAGCTAAGCGGCACTGGTATGGTACAGAACACCGGCGGCCCTGTAGAGCTGCCCAGTAGTTTAGTTTCTTCATCGGGGCGGGCGAATTTTCCAGGTGAAGTGGGTGACGGCACAGCGGGAGCCCTGCAGGTGACGGCCAATGAATTAACGATTCTAGATGGGGCTGCTATTTCACTGGCCAGTTTGGGCGATGGGGATGCCGGCACCCTCACTGTCGATGCCAACCAAATTCAACTCGTCAGCGGCATCATCAACGCGGCTACCCAGTCAGGGGCCGGCGGCAATGTCACACTACAGGCGCCAGTTTTGTTATTGACAGAAGGCAGCAGCATTAACACCAACGCTCAGAATGCCGATGGTGGCAACATTGACATTGACACCGGTTTTCTGATTGCCCTAGACAACAGCGACATTACGGCCAATGCTAACCAGGGTCGTGGCGGACAGGTTAGTATTACGGCCCAAAGCATTCTAGGTAGCACCTTTCGAGAGACTCTCACCCCCAACAGTGATATCACCGCCACCTCAGATCTGGGCCCGGAGTTTAGCGGCGTGGTGGAACTCAACACCCCCGAGCTAGAGCCCGACAGCGGTTTGGTGGAGCTGCCCACAGCAGTTAACGATCTGACCAATCAAATTGTGGCAGGCTGCCCTGCCGATAACAACAATCGGTTTGTTATTGGCGGCCAAAATGGGCTGCCCACCAACCCTGCACAACGTCTAGAATCGTCGGGAGGCTGGCAAGACTGGCGTTTTTTGGAGACTGTTCCCCCAACGACTACAGCAGACAACAACCAGACAACAACAGCGAATGTTGCGATCGCACAGCCTATGCATGAAGCCGATCACGTCCAGGTCAATGACAAGGGTCAAACCATACTTGGCGCTCGTGCCACCGAACCAGCCAGCCTGGGCTACCGGCCCAGCAACTGTGCTGGCTCTCAGTAAACTTTAATCTTTGATTAGGGGGTTTTAATCTACGCGGTCTACTATTGTTCTAAGATTTCGAACAATAGTAATCCACCAGAGGCTGACTCCATGACGACGACGACCCAACCCCTAGCGGACCAGCTGGCAGAATTTCGGGCCGGTTTTCAGCAAAAAGCACCTCAAGATGTTCAGGATACGATGACAGCAGCCACGGACGCATTGGACACATCTGGTGTTACCGATCAAGCCCTTACGGTTGGGGATATGGCTCCAGATTTTGAACTGCCGGATGCCACGGGTAAGCAGGTACGTCTTAGCGAGTTATTAAAACAGGGACCTGTTGTTATCAATTTTTATCGGGGCGAGTGGTGCCCTTACTGCAATCTAGAGCTAAGAGCATTTCAGGCTTTGCTACCGGAGTTTAAGCAGGCGGGGGCTAGTCTTGTGGCCATTTCTCCAGAGCTACCCGACCATTCCCTCAGTGTGAGCGAAAAACACAGCTTAGAATTTTCTGTTCTCAGCGATGTCGGTAACCAGGTATCTCGTCAGTATGGTTTGGTATTTACGTTAGATGAGTCGCTGCGACCCATTTATAAAAACTTTGGCATTGATGTGTCTGCTAGCAACGGTGACGAGAGCTACGAGCTACCGCTGCCCGCCACCTATGTGATTGAGCCGTCTGGTCGAATTCGCTATGCATTTGCCGAAGCCGACTATACTCAGCGGGCCGAACCTCAGGATGTGTTAGCCGTTGTGAGCGAACTGGCGTCAGCGGCAACAACCGGTTTGCCATCGGAGAATCGGTAGGGGCCATCGAACTGACCGACATACATCGTGTGGGAAATGAGTGTCTCCCCAGTCCATATGTGGAGCTGGTAGGCCGGTGGTTCCATCGCAAACTGACTGGGACTCTCAGGGGCAAAATCGATGGCCCCTTGATGCACCAAACTAGGCTGACTGCTGGCCACAGTCCCAGCCCAAGCGCGATAAATTCCACGGTGTAGATGGCCACAGCTCACCCGTTTAACCTGGGGATGCTGACGAATCAGATTTGCCAATGCCCCATGACCTTGAAACCGGTTGCGATCCATCCAGGGAATGCCGGTGGCAAACGGAGGATGGTGGATAAAAATTAGGGTAGGTGTCTGTGGCGCGGCTAAAAGCTGTTGTTCTAACCAGCTCAAACGCTCGGCATCGACACAGCCACCGCCCTCACCTGGAACAATGCTGTCGAGCATAATCATGCAGATGGGGTAGGCTTCGACTACGTAGCTGAGGTGATTGATATCGCCAGGCAAATAGGGATGGCTCGGAAATGCCCGGCGTAGATTGTCGCGCTGGTCGTGGTTACCCGGCATAAGATAAAGCGGACAGTTGAGCGGTGCCAGGATGGTTTTTAGCACCTCATAGTCCTCTGGGGTGCCCTTGTGGACCAGATCCCCTGAGGCCACCACAGCATCTGGCTGAGGGGTGAGTTTGCTCAGCTGCTTAATCGCCTCGGCCACCAGAGAATTGGTATCGACAACACCGTAGGCTAATTTACCTGGACTGTAGACGTGTAAATCACTAATTTGGGCGATGAGGGTCATGCGATAGATACCTGGCACGCTGACTCTAGAATAGGTTGAAAATGAGCTAGGTCTGGTGTTGTCAAACACTCAACCTTACAGTCCAGATACTGGGCCAATAAGAAAAGGAGAAAAGATATATTGCATCTGTCAGGTTAGTTAGGACAATCGATATCTCTGAAAGCCCCAAATTACAACAGCTAACCTGACTCACAATCGACGAATGCATCCGTCGATTGCTATAGCCGTTTCGGGTGAGGAAATTGTCTCTTATCCCCTTAAATTCCCTAGACCTAGGCGATGCGGTATCCCTGACGGACAACTGAGGTTAGTCGCGGGACCACACCGTCATGGTGCAGGGTAATCATGTCTGCCCGTTTGCCAATTTTTAAACTGCCGCGATCGCAATCTAGACCAATCGCCTTAGCCGGGTTTAGGGTAAACAGACGCATTGCTTTGTGGAGCGGTACCTGGGCCTTTTCCACAATCAGAAACATCGCTTGAACCAAACTTTGGGGCACATAGTCGGACGAGATAATATCGGCCAAATCTCGCTCAACCAGGTCCATCGCCGATACATAGCCCGAGTGCGACCCGCCCAACACCAGATTTGGGGCACCCATCAGCACCTGTAACCCATGGGTATGGGCTGCTTTAGCCGCTTCTAACGTAGTAGGAAATTCGGCAATAACCGCCCCATCCTCAAGCGCTTCTTGGACATGTTCGGGGGTGGCGTCGTCGTGGCTGGCCAGACAAATATCCTTTTGCTGGGCCAGTTCCACCAGTTTGCGCCGATTATCCACGGCATGGCGCTGCTGGGCGGCGATGCGATCGCGAATAAAGCCCTCCATTTCGTCAGCGGTGACGCCATGTTTACCCTGATAATACTCTTTATACTTATCCAGCTTTACAAACTGTCGCTGTCCTGGGGTGTGATCCATCAGCGACAGCAGCGACAGCAGCGGATGGTCCACATAGGTCTCCACCAGGTCATATACCTGGTCATAGCCCAGCTCACATCGCAGATGCAGCCGATTGTCCACCGAGAAGCGACCGTCGTTTTGCCCGTTGTAAATTGTGTCAATCATGGGGCCAAACTGGGTCATCCGCAGAGAGCCCGGTGTCAAATCCCCAATGGAAATGGCATCACAAACCGTTGTAATTCCTGCCCCGGCCAAATCACGGTCGTGGTGTACCGCGGCCACATCCAGGGGCCAGCTTACCTTGGGGCGGGGCGACATACACCGTTCCAGGTTGTCGGTATGCAGCTCAATCAACCCCGGCAGCAGATAGTCGCCGTTGCCATTGTGCCCATGCTCGACCGTTCCCGGCTGAATGTCGGCAATCATGCCGTCTTTGACAACCAGCGTGCCGAGCACCTCTTGATCTTGAAGCTGCAAGCGATAATTGGTGTAGATGGTTTCGGTCATGGGCTTGTGGGGGGTAAACGGATGCTTTACCAGTTGGGGCCTGACAAATGTCTAGACATCTCTAACTAGTATCGAATCAAGGTTAAGTTAACGTTATCTTTAGGGTTAGGAGACAAAAAATGGCTCAAACAATTGAAATTCCAGAGTCTTGCTATTTTTCTGACTATTTCAAACTGAACTATTATTTGGAAGACATCGTGACCCACTTTGGGTATAGCTTTGAGCTGACGTCGCTGACTCTACCACAGGCAGAAAACCCAGTAGAAACCATTGATCGGCTTAGACAGCGTTTAGAGGAGAGTTTGCCATTCGTCACCTTAGATAGTGAGTCAGCCCGCCGAGAATTTCTAATTGCTCCTCTGGTTTTAGAATTGGTTCACCTAATTCATGTCAAGGTTAAGGTCAGCTATTCTCTCAAAGCAACTGAGCAGCTCAAAGGGCTTTTAGATTACTATCTCCAGTCAGGGCATAGTTTGCTCATAATTGAAGACAAAGATGAAAACTTGGAGCGAGGGTTTAAGCAGCTGGCAGCTGAACTAATTGCATTGGATAAAGTTACGGACTCATCGGTAGGGAATCTCCTGTATGGTGCGGTTTCCATTGGGCGTATTTGGCAGTTTGCTGTGTTGGATAGGCAACAAAAGAAAATTTCTCAAGACTTAGAGCTGTATCGGGTGCCGACCGACGTAGAACCTCTTATGAGCAGCCTGGTCGCTATTTTGACCAATAGGGCGCTTTAGCCAAAGGGGAGGGTGCGATCGCATACCCGTTCTCTCACCTCATCATCATGAAAAATGCCGACCATGGCACAGCCCTGGGCCTTGCGTTCTTCGATTAGCTGCATCACCACCTCGCGATTTGCCGCATCCAGTGCTGAGGTTGGCTCATCTAACAACAAAATGGGGTAGTCCATTGAAAACGCACGGGCAATATTGACCCGCTGTTTTTCACCCCCAGAGAACGTAGTCGGTGACAGCTCCCACAATCGCTCTGGCAGATTTAAGCGAGAAAATAGATCGCGTACCTTTACCTGAGCCTCCTCTGGCTCAACACCCAGTTCCATCAGCGATTCTGCAGCGACCTCGACAGCTGGCACCCGAGGAATCACCCGCAAAAACTGACTGACATAGCCAAGGGTATGTTGTCGCACTTCA
>JBHJIV010000254.1:0-2393 GCA_050043105.1 Leptolyngbyaceae cyanobacterium
TTACCCGGTTGGAACATCACGACAGCCTATACTTACTTAGATGCCTTTGTCAGTGAAGACAACACGGATATTGAAGGCAATCGTCTTGTTAATGTGCCAGAAAACCAGATTAGTCTGAGGACAACCTATGAGATTCAGCAAGGTAATTTAGAAGGATTAGGAGCAGGTCTGGGATTCTTCTTTGTAGATGAACGAGCGGGAGACTCAGCGAATACATTTACACTGCCGGACTATTTTCGTACCGATGCAGCTCTCTTCTATAAACGTAACAACTGGCGGGCTCAGCTCAACTTTGAAAATCTGTTTGATATCAACTACTTTACGTCCACTAGTTATGGGTCTTCGCTGTATGTAAATCCAGGGGCTCCTCTAGGTGTAACTGCATCTTTTTCCATTCAGTTTTAGTTATGATTCATCTCTGTTTTAGAACGTCGCGCGCGATCCCATTATCTCTATTGGGCGTGCTTGGAGTCGCGATTTTGACAGGCTGCCATCAGAGCAACCGTCTTGATAGTGATCCGCTATCCGCAAATAAAGACTGTTCTGCGGTCGCTCATGCTGTGGGAGCAACCTGTATTCCAAATCAGATAGAACGGGTTGTCACCTTGGACACTGTATCTTTTGAAAATGCTGTAGCGCTTGGATTAAAACCGGTAGCAGCAGTCGAATTTAAAGTGCTTGAAAGCCTTTTTTCTGAAAAGCTTGAAGATGTTGTCAATCTTGGTAATCATAATAGTCCAAATTTAGAACGTGTGTTGCAGCTGACCCCTGACCTGATTTTAGGGCTCAAGGAACAGCAAACAATCTACAATCAGGTGTCTCAAATTGCCCCAACTGTTTTGGTACCCTTTGAACACAGCGGCCAGTGGAAAGAAATGTTTGCATTTACAGCAGACACCTTGGGTATGTCTGACCAAGCTAAATCAGTCATAGAGGCTTATAACAAACGGATGGAAGACTTTAAGCAAGCGATGGACGCCAATTTGTCAAGGCAGAACGGTCGTCGTAAACCGACAGTCTCTGTCGTTCGGATTTATCCAGACTCAATCACGTTGTATACGAAAGCTGGTTTTATCGGTACTGTTTTGGAGGATGCTGGTTTACCTCGACCCCCTTCTCAAGACTTAACCATAGAGGAGACCCTGTTGCTCGACTCCAGTACCATTCAGTACACCATTTCTAAAGAATCTTTTGATAAAGCAGATGCAGATGTAATTTTTATCATTGTGGGCGCTTGGGATGACAAGATTGAAGATGTACTAGTGGAGCTCAAAGCCGAGCCGCTGTGGTCAAAACTAGAAGCTGTTCGGCAGGGTTCCGTTTACGAGGTGGGAGATCACTGGGTCGGGACTGGACCTATTGCTGCCAATGCTGTGCTTGATGAGCTTTACACCTATCTTGTGGAGGGTGATTAAAGTATTGCAAGACATGTCATGGTGCCTGCCTACAAGCTGCCTGCTAAGCTACGTCCATGTCGAATTGCCCGCATGCCCCATGCCCATCTATCAACGTCTTTGGCAAATGATTCGCTATGCCCAGCGCCTATACTGGGTAGATACACTGTTGTGGTTAGGCATCGTCGGGCTGCCCATCGTTCCGGGTTTACTAATTCAACAATTCTTTAATGGCCTAACTGAGCAAACCCACGAATCACCTTGGGTCTGGATTGCTTTACTGCTAGCCATAGGAATCGCACGGGTTGTTGTCATCTTTCTCGGGCGTATCACCAAAACTCAGCATCGTTTTCTGATGAGTGGCCTGGTGCGTCATAATTTGCTGCTGGGGCTGCTAAATCGACCTGGAGCTGAGCTAACCGCAGGGCGCGCCAGCGGCCAAAAGACATCGCCAGGAGAGTTGCTTAGCTACTTTCGTGATGATGCTGCTCAAATTGAAAATACGGTTGTCTATACCAATGAGATTTTGGCAGAAACCGTATTTGCTTTAGTGTCTGTGGGTCTGTTGCTCAGCGTCAATGCCAGAATGACGCTGCTGGTATTTTTGCCCCTGTGTGCTATCTCATTCCTCGTCCATCGGGCCGAACACCGGCTCAAACGCTATCGTCGTAACAGTCGTCAGGCGACTCAACAAGTCACGGGATTAATTGGCGAACTGTTTACCGCCGTTCAGGCTGTTAAAGTGGCCGGAGCCGAAACGTCAATGCTCAATGAGCTAGAGCAACGGTGCGATCGCAGACGGCAGTTCAAAGTTCGTGAGCAGGTGTTTAACGCGCTGCTGAATGCTGGCTTTGGCACCATTGTTAGCCTGGGCACGGGTCTGATTTTGCTGGTGGCGGCTCAAAACCTGGGGGGCAGTCTCACCGTGGGTGATTTTGCGCTGTTTGTTTATTATCTTTCTTTTGTTACTTACTTTTTTGCTTTTCTAGGTGCTTTCTT
>JBHJIV010000255.1:0-9114 GCA_050043105.1 Leptolyngbyaceae cyanobacterium
TGAAGATTGTCGGTACATGTCCCCGGTTAGGTGCAAGGGTTTTGGGCATTGTAGCTATTTCCCCGTGCACTTAAGCACATCGCAATAGATTGAAACCCCTGCAGAAGCGGGGTGCCTGACTTTAACAGCAAACCCTAAATAAGGGCCTTTCCAAACTTTCAGCCGTTGAGATGTTTCTAAGCCTTCTTCACAAATCGCGTCGATCAAAAGAGTTTTGGAGACTTCTAAACTCTCTAGATCAAACCGCTGTAGTCGTTCTAATCGTTGTTGAAAAAAGTCACTGACTGGCACAGGCTCAGCTTCGATTGTCCAGCGTTTTAGCTCAGTAACCCCCAAATACTTATAGGAATCCTTGTAATTAAAGCTAGAGAAGCTTTTCTTTCAGTTTTGAGTGACCTGTGACATCGCTAGCATCCAGTAGTCTGCTTGTATCTACTATGGTAGCTATTATCAACTCAGATCTGACATGTACGTTTCAACCAAGTCAATCGGTTAAGATTCGTCATGACATGTGTATCACGGAGAAGCTCCGTTTCCAGAAAGTCAGTGGATTCGCGAATGCTCGCTAATCCACCCTACAAAAACTATCTCAGAGCCGACCGCTAATCAACCCTGATGCGCTTGGTCAGAATTGCCATGACCTCGTTGGGTCGCCCGGTGGGTAGGGGTTTGCTCCAATCGTTGGGTTCAGAGTAGTTGAGTTTATGCAGCAGTATGATGGTGTTGCGCACGGCAACATAGTATCTACGAATCTTCATTTGTCTCTTCCAGTAGTTCCTAAATCGTACCTGCTATGATCAAGCCAGTAACCTGCTGATGCCGACCTGACCTATGACAGCCACCCAACCCAGCAGCCCTCCGGTAACGCTATACGACACCGACTACATGCAGTGGATCACGACCACAGTAGACAAGTTGCGCCGTCAGGACTACAGCCACGTTGACTGGGCTAACCTGATCGAAGAAATTGAAGACATGGGAAAACGGGAGCGGCGCAGCTTAGAGAGTAATTTAACGATATTACTGCTGCATTTACTGAAATGGAAATATCAACCTGACAAAAGGAGCGGGAGCTGGGCAGGCAGCATCGTCGAACATCGCCGCCGTATTCGCAAGGCATTAAAAGACTCCCCCAGTCTCAAACCTCAGATAGAAAAAATGCTGTCCGAGGCTTATACAGATGCTATCAATCAAGCCGCTGCTGAAACTCAGCTTCCGGCAGATACGTTTCCCAGTGAATGTGAGTTCAAGCTATCTCAGATTATGGACGATAACTTTTCGCCATAGTGAGTTCGGTAAGGTACATTCTCAACGAATATATCTAAAAGAAACTCAACTAAAATAGTTTGAGACTATTGTTCTAATTGATAGTCTGTCTGTTCGGCAAAATTGCATACCAGGACAGATAGCCCTGCCCTGGCACAGCAATAGTCAAAGCTTCAAACTGTTTTAGTCAATCCTGACGCGCTTGGTCAAGATCGCCATGACCTCATTGGGGCGTCCGGTGGGGAGGAGCTTGCTCCAGTCGTTGGGCTCGGCGTAGTTGAGCTTGTGCAACAGCTTGATAGTGTTGCGTACGGCGATGGGAGGGCCAAGTAGCGTATGGCGGACGATCTCAAATTGGTGCTCGGGTAAACGAGCAGGCTGAGATTTCGCCGCGTCAGCGTCGTCGGATGAATATTGAAACATGGATTCTGATCTCCAAAACGTAGTGTTTGCGAAGGAAACCAGAACCGAATGCCTTAGCAAACCACACAAGATGTATGCACACCGGGGGTGCTAAGGCATAATAACCAAAGCCCGCAGTTGGCTAGATCAGCTGTGGGTCAGCTGTCGGTTAGGTGCGTCACCACCTGCCGACAGTGCCAGGTATTCAGTTCTGTAGTAGGGCTATAAAAATAGCCTTCGAGAAACTATAAATCTCTTTTAGAGGCTAGTCAAGAGACAGATGGAAAAGACTGTGGATAAGAGTCTTGCTCTGACCAGAAGATACTGCCAATAAACCGTTTAGGCATCACCACGAGTATTTATCAAATATTCTTGATGGGTTGCTTTGACAGATTAAGGTGGTTTTATTGGTGAGAATGAACCCAGTCAGCATGTTCTGAGTCCGTCAAGACTGAGTACACTGTGTTATCCAAAGTTACTGTATGCTGCTTAATTGAGATGAAACACTAGCTTCATAGACCATTTCTAATCTAAGTTGTGAATCATCTCTGTGGTTAGCGCTTATTGAAGAAGTCAGACTGGTAGTTCTGTCAAAGTTTCCATCTAACTCTTCAATAGGTAGCTGTGTTGCAAACTCGATTACCGTAGTATCGCTTTGAACTATAAATTCATCTTGATCAAGGAAGGGAGATAGTCCATTATCAATATTCGTTAAACCGCTAATAAAGAGAGTCTCATCCTCTACATTATTCAACGTTATACTACCGCTGATATCTTGAGGTTCTACGTTATCAAGAGTAGCAGATGCAGCTTCACTATTGACACTCCAACTGCTTCCAACTTGTTGCCTATTCAGGGTTCCAAAAACTTCATCGTCGCTGGGTCCGCCTTCGTCAAGGAGATCGATAGAGACAGACAGTATCCCTTCTAAATCCTCTGTAATGACTTCTCCGTCTATTTCGAAAATGGTATTTCTATCTTGCACAAATGCAAGAATATTTGTGCCTTGAGAAAAGGGTATGCTTTCAGTCTCGCCCTCTGTAAGTTTAGATTGAACAACATCAAACGACACCCTTGTCATCTGTTGGTCAAGGTTCACGTCCAGTACAGTTACATTTGCTTGGAGTTCTAACGTTGATGACTCTTGGTTGCGGTCAATTTCTTGGCCGTTCTGTAATACTGCATAGCTGATAGATTCAGTGCCTCTGGTTGAAAAGTTAAATATACTGCCAGCTTCATAAGGTCGCGCTATCTGGATTTGATATTCCTCAACTCCATCTGCCTGGGCTATCGGAGCATTAGTTCTGGTAGCACTATTTTCAACATTTACAGATAGAGAAGGTTGTTGATTATTAGAAACTAGATCTGGTGTTTGTGCAAATAGAGATGCCGGAAAGGCAATGATGACAAACGGGACGGTAAATATATGAACTAATTGCGATCGCATTAATCTTCTCAGCATTTTCAAAAGAATATTGAAAGAATTACAGTACGAGCATTCAGCTTCAGATTTAACATATAAGGCCCCTATCTTTGAATGCTATCTGTCACTCGTTACAGATAGATATCTGCTCTATTATGGCAGTCGTTTTCAAATCAGGGGCAATATACAGATATCTAACAAGCAGACGAAGTAAAGCCCAAAAGCATTTAGACTTTTGGGCTCTGATGTCTGCTTGCTAGATTTGATTACACTCAGTTCCAGCACATTTGAAGCGCATTCTAGTTAACGCGTTAGTTAACGAGACAGTTCTCCACAATCTTCTGAGTTGTTTCTTGTACTTCAAGCGCCCAGGGCTCCCCGGCTTGTAGAGCCTTCTCAACGGTATCTAATGCCTGATAGAACAACTGCCAGCCAGCTTTCTCTCGCTCATAGGTCTTTTGCAAGGCGCTAGGCTCTTCTTGGATAAAGTCGAAACCTTCTTGCAGTTGAAAAACACCTGTGTGGATAAACTCAGCCGCCTCGTCTGACTTACCAGCATTAAACAGGTTTGCCACTTTGAGCGAAAATCTCAACATAGCAACTGTAATAGGCAGCCGAGAGACAAAACAACCGGTAAATGGATCAATATCAGCCTTAATGCTATCTGTTACCTCAGGTAGTGCGTCAGTATACTTAGAGAACAACAGAATCCGGAGATAGTCTCCGACTTGTTTACCCACTTTGGCCATAGCAATGGCCTCTTGCGCAAACCCCTCTTTATCGTGGCGCATAATCAAACCAGAGGCATGGGCATAGCCCAAGTTTGGCTGTTGACCACGGGCCGAGAGAATATAGGCCTGGTCTTCTGCACGACCGATAAAGCTAGGTGTAAAGGTTTGATAGCGGCGTAATGAGTCTACTAGCATCCCGTTGGTGCCACCGGTCACATGAATACGCTGAATCGCTTTTGTCTCTCCATCAAAGTCAGTACCTGCTTCATAGCGGGTCATCATTTCTGCCTCAGTGGATAGTGCCTGGGGCAGTTTGCTAAAGAACACGTACTCGTCTGGGGCAAGCTTAGCGGCAGGAAAGGTTACATCGGGTGTGAATACGCCTTTGTGGATGTCTCGCTGATTGACTAGCGCCCCGGCAATCATGCCCAGCTCAATGGGCTGTCCAGCAGAGTCTTTACCGGTGGCACCCCAGAGAGGTGTTTTAAGATGGCCAAAGGCAGTCGCGCCAGTTTGCTCTAGTAGCTCAGCCTGGGGAAATACCTGGTCTAGGTCAATCTTGAATGTAGCCTTAATTTTAGGATCTACTAGCGTATTCCAAAGGGCAACAATTGCTTTGAGAAAGCTATAGTGACGGCCATAGCGACCATCTACACCAAAGACTGACAGCATTTCCCTGGCGTCTTCATTAGAGGAGGATTTCTCTAAGATAGGCAGCAACATGTTATCAAGCAGGGTGTTGGTATCTGTCTCGGTAAAGGCAAATATGTTGAGCTGATCTAGAGGCTCACTGGCGGCTAACACCTGCTTTAGATAGCTCTTACCCAACGTTTGCAGACGCTCATGGGTCACAGATACAGACAGGACGCAGTTCACCTTATCGGTACTGCCTGATTGCTGATTCTCAAACTCGACTGCGTGGTTAAGATGCTGTAGACCATAGAGAATTTCGTTGCTTTCAGCGGATACACCAATGGGAATGGGGTGGTCGTACCAGTAGACCTGAGGATCGTCTGCGGCATCGGCTAACTCAGCTTGAAAATCGGCATCAAACCCAGCTAGGTCAGCTGAGACCAGGGGCATTGTCAGCAGAGCATTAGAGGTGAATAAAACTTGCTTAGCAGGGTTTTCGATCGGGTTGGGGTTGAGCTGGTCAATGGCAACTGTGCGCTTTGCCCGCAGTGTGGCAACTCGCTCAGATTCATGCCCCCAAATGTCTGTGCCTTCAGGGAATAGGGCAGACCAAATAGCATTGGCGGTAGCGACAGGAGCACCACCAGCAGCCTCTAACGTTGCAGCCATCTGGTCTAGCTGAATTTTGAGGGTGGTATTTTGATCGCAGGCTTGCTCCAATTCTTGAGTAATTAGCTGAGCGCTTTGGGTGTAAAACTTGGCTACTTTGCCCCAATCGGGTGAATCGGATATTTTATCTAAGTAGGTTTGGGCTTCGGAAAAGCTGGTATGCCCTTCACCCGCTAAAACTATAAGGAACGCTGCATTAAGGCTTTGCAATACGGACGTTGCATCTTGCTGGTCAACCGTCAGCTCTAGAGGCAGAATCGCTGGATTTCCAGCAGACTGAGTTAGAAAATTCAGAATAGGATTAAGGGCTGTCATGAGTTTAGAAAAAACGTCTAGGGGACAACTCAAATGGTTAGCCGTTGCTGAGCATCAGAAACGGCCATTTTGGGATGCACCCTATAGTTTTATGCGAATCTGCCCTTCAGTATGGTGATGCGGACTTCAAATTAAGTCGAAGTTCTGCTGAAGTTTTCTTTCTAGACTAAAAACTCATGCTGCCAGGCGAACAGGCCACAGCCAGTTTTGCTGCAAATGTCAGGGAATGCGTTGGACACAGAGGGGGTGACGAGTTTTATTCGCAGCGATCGCAAACCCCGTGCACCGTCACCTCATAATTATCTACAGTGAGCCCAGAACGAAGCTGAGCCGTATCTAAACACTGAAACTGCTCCCAAGGGATATCCTCAATTGAGCCACACACCTTGCACCGAAAATGATGATGTCGGTCAACGTAGGCGTCGTAGCGACACACCCCCTCTTCTAGCAGCACCTCACGCACTAGACCAACATCGCGCAGCGCCTGCAGGGAGCTGTAGATAGTTGCCTGGGAAGATCGAGGGACATCCTTATTCACATCGTGCAGGATTTGCTCAGCTGTTGGGTGATCCTTACGGACAAGCAGATTGGAATATACTGCAAATCGCTGAGGCGTAACCCGCAGATGCTTAGATTTGAGTAACTTAATAATTTCGTCTGTCTGCTGAGCCATCGTCGATATTAACTAATACTTTCTTCAATGCGGCCTAAGGAGCATCCAAGGATACAAGCAACCGATCCCTTTGGAGCGTATATTGCAAGCATAACACTACTATCTTAGTATTCACATTAGCTGACATCAATTTAAAAATCAGAATCATTCCGGGTATTGATATTTCTTAAAATAAGAACTATTCTTAGTTAGTAAGGCAGCCGTATGTCAGACAGTTCAAATGAACTAATAATGACCACTGGGCAGATGTCTTGTGATCAAGTGATCCACCTATTAGTTAATTACAGGAAATTATCATGGCTGTTATCGAAAAAGTACCTAGCGTTGTTTTTAAGACACGCGTCCGTGATGAGTCCGTTGAAGGCCCTAACCCCTACCGCTGGGAAGATACAACTACCGAAGATATTTTTGCTGGCAAGAAGGTTGTTGTTTTCTCCCTCCCTGGTGCATTCACTCCCACGTGCTCTTCTAACCACTTGCCTCGCTATGAGGAGCTTTATGATGAAATGAAGTCTCTCGGCGTTGACGATGTTTATTGCCTGTCTGTAAATGACGCCTTTGTTATGTTCCAGTGGGGCAAACAGCAAGGCGCCCAGAAGGTTAAGCTTCTACCCGATGGCAACGGCGAGTTTAGCCGCAAGATGGGAATGCTGGTTGACAAGTCTAACCTAGGCTTTGGCATGCGCTCTTGGCGTTATTCCATGGTGGTTAACGACATGACTGTCGAGAAAATGTTTGTTGAGCCTGACTTTGGTGACAACTGCCCCACTGACCCCTTTGAGGTCTCTGATGCTGACACTATGTTGGCTTACCTCAAGGGTACTGATGCACCTGGTGTCTCTGATCCTCGCAAAGAGTTTGTTGGCTAGGTTATCGCCTTAACAAGACCCGAGCACAGGGCTCGGGTCCATCAGAACCTTAAATGATTCGCTACTTTAAGAGAGCCAGCAATGCTCGGTTGCGTAAAAAATTGTTAGGCAAAGTTTTGGTATTTAAACTAAGTTTCACCAGTCCTCTGCTAAGCCACTTCTCATCAGCAGCGGGGAAATAGCTCAGGCATCGTTTTTTGATGCAAGGTGCTCATTTTTTATAGAGGGCAGCTGTTTTTAGTCTTTTGTATCTCGAAATGCTCACAAGGTTACAGTTCCTTCAAAAGTAAGCCCTGGTTGACCTTTAAATAATGCTAGGTAATGAGCCTGCGCCCTATTGGGCACATTGCCTAGTAAAGGCTTGATACAGGGCTAAGACACTAGTTCTATATAGCTGAGCTACTGGTGATCAACCCCAACATAAAAACTTACACAGGAGAGAAAACACGATGAAATTGTCTAGTGCCAACATTGAAAACCACCTAGAAACTCTATACGACGCGATTGTTGTTGGCGGTGGCATGGGAGGATTATCAGCGGCTATTTACCTGGCACGCTATGGTCTCAAGTGTCTCATCATTGAAAAGGGCAGGGGACGCTCCCTGTGGATGCAGGAAACTCGAAACTATTTGGGCTTAGACCCAAGCACGCCAGGTCGCAACATTCTTACCCATGGTGCACAGCAGTCTCTTGATTGGGGCGCCGATCATCTCAGAGCCTTTGTGGAAGAAGTCACTGATGATGGAGACACACTGGCTGTGCGGGTCAAAGTAGGCAAGAAAAACAGCAAGTATTACACGCTACGCAGTAAGTATTTGATTGCGGCCTCTGGTGTCATTGACATACTGCCTGAGTTGGAGAACATGCAAAATGTTTACGACTATGCAGGCTACACACTGCATGTTTGTATGATCTGCGATGGCTTTGATATGTGGGATCAAAAGGCGGTACTGATGGTTAGTCGTGAGGCTCAAATTAATGCCGCCTTCGTCCTCAACTGGTTTACTCCCTATATTTCTGTACTGACCAACGGATTCTCTCCTGGGGATGCCATGAAGCAGAAGCTAGAGGATCATGGATATCCTCTATATGAGGCTCCCATTACACGAGTTTTAGGTGAAAACCACAAGATGAGCGGTGTTGAACTAACCGATGGCACCGTTGTGGAGGCTACAACAGGTCTGATTAATATGGGCTCGATCTATCACAACCAGTATCTGAAGGGTATTGATGGGCTGACGTGGGATGGAGAAAATTTGATCACAAACACTATGGCTCAAACAACCCACGAACGGATTTTTGCGGTAGGTGATCTCAAGCAGGGCTTAAACCAGGTATCGGTGGCTGTGGCTGATGGCACACTAGCGGCCACTCAGATTTGGCGATACATTCGACGGGCAAGTACTCCACGCAAGTGGGAAGAAAACTTGGTGTCGATATCTGCTTAGAGATTAAGTGCGAGAGACGGGAGCATCAGGTGCTAAGCTGCTGAATCGGTCTATGCTGACAATAGTGACTGTCGTAGATTTCTAGAACAGTCGTGCATAGCTGGCTACCAAGTTTGCACTTGGTCGGCACTAATGTGGTTATTTACTGAGCCACAACCCTAGAGGCCCGTTTATTTCTTCGCTTATGCCGTGGATCCGTATTGCTAGTGGTGGAGTTGCGATCGCAGTTGCCCTCCTGATGATTATTTTAGGAGGGTGGTATTTCACCATCGGCTTTGGCATTATCGTCTATTTGGGGCAGCTCGAAGTCTTTGCGTTAACAAAAGCTAAAGGAATCAATGCGGCGGTCAAAACGACACTGATCGTCAGCCAAGTGCTGCTGATATCGGCCCATATTGCGCCACCTCTAAGCGATGCCATTCTATCGTTGGCCGGCACCTGCATTTGTTTTTACGTACTATTTCAGCCCAAATTTGCCACCATTGCTGACGTAGCCGCCTCTATTTTGGGTCTCTTTTACGGTGGCTATTTACCCAGTTACTGGATTCGACTGCGAAACTGGGAAAGCAATCTAGCCAATCTGCCCTTAGGCGGCTACTGGCCCACCGATTGGAATTTAGATAGCTTACCGATTGGGCTCATTCATACACTATTAGCCTTTGCCTGTATCTGGGCAGCTGATATT
>JBHJIV010000256.1:0-3620 GCA_050043105.1 Leptolyngbyaceae cyanobacterium
ACCGAAGATCTGAAATGAGAGACTCATCCAATGACTCAGGGGGGGCACTAACAGTAGTCAAAAGCACATACTCCTTAGATGGCAAAGAGCAATGGCTTCAGTCTAGCAATTCGGTACTTTTTTTGTCAGAAATCGCCTAAATTGGCAATTTGTGCTTCGCGGTGGGTGATGCGATCGCACTCTAATCCAAACGCAATTTGCTGAGAATGTAGGGTTGCAAACCGCGTGGAAAAATGGAGGCATAGCGCACTTAAGTCTGCTAGATCATTAGCATCAAAAGCAGCTGCATCCCGATGACGTGTTAAAGCGATACCACCCATAAGCCGGTTATGGTTGATAATTGGCCCTAGCATCACATGCCCATGATCGGCCCGAGGACAAATCTTTTGCCATACACCAGGCGGTAAAATCACTTCGTCATGGACAGCCGTATGGCGTTGAACCACATAGCGTAAGACAGGATTGTAGTCTAGCGATAGCGCCAATCGCATGATGTCTGAAGCATCTTGATCTCCAGCGGTAACCTGATCTCGAAAATGTAGTCCCCAGCGGCTGGCTGCAAAATAATGCCCCACCTCTGCCATGATTGCGCCCTTAAGCTCAGCTTCATTCCGCGTCTGAGAAATCGCTTTGAATAAATCTTGGAGAGGAGCTTGTGCGAAGGTTTCCATTCGACTTAATACCTGCTACTTAAAAAGGTACCCGATCGAGGTCTATTCAGCTGGGGCAACTGAACCTAACCTAAACTCGTTGTTCTCCAACGGTAAGCTTGTTCGTGACCGCATTAGATACACTCAACTCTCCCTATGCAAGTCTGCAAAGCTATTAGCTCCAAGCATCCTTCAACCTATGGATAAAATCTAGGTTTTATGACAGCTAGCAATCCTGCATTACACATCTTTTAGATTTCCACACAGAGTCACAGTGACGCGATCGCCTACTCTCCATCAACAAATTACTTCAGTAGAAAGCTAAGACACCTACTACACAAAGGAACGTAAGATTATGTCACAAAAAAATGTCAATCGATACATTAGTTTTGAAGGAACAGACTGTGAGGAAAAGTCACGTCAAATTATCAGTTGTGTTAAACAATATACAGAAAAACCCCCTCGTCCTAGCCTTTGGTCAGAATACTTTCGAGACAAATTAGGGAGTAGCCTTGAGCTTGGACAAGACGAACTCTTTATAGTGTGTAGCCAAATGAACAATGTCCGTTCTTTATTCGAAGAATACGAAGATACAGAAGCCTTGAATTTGCTTGAGCAGGTTGAGGAAGATTGCTGCTAGAAGATGATCTTTCTCAGAAGAGAGATGGTGCAAAGGTTGTACTATATCTTACTCAATCGTTGGAGTCTGCGATCGCGAGTCTCAGTCCCAGTCCCACAAACAAACTGCCTGTAATCCAGCGCTGTAGAGCAACTAATCGGGGACGACGGCGGATGCTTTGCCCGGCAGCGGCGACCAAGGCCGCAACGAGTGCTAGCCATAGGCTGGAAGCTGCTGCCACAATCACGCCTAGCTGAAATATTTGCAGAGCCAGACCCGCAGCGGGATCGATGAATTGGGGAATAAAGGCGAGAAAAAATAACGCCGCCTTGGGGTTGAGTAGATTCGTCAAGATAGCCTGAAAAAAGATTTTCACCAGGCTGGCTCGCGGAGGCTTGGGCAGGATACGACTTTGGTCGTGGCTGAGAATAGCCTGGATACCAAGGTAGATCAAGTAGGCAGCGCCCGCATATTTAACTATGTTGAAGGCCAGAGCTGAGGTCATGAGTAACGCTGAAAGGCCAACGGCAGCGGCGGTAGTATGGCCCAAATTGCCGACGAAAATACCAAGAGCGGAAACAATACCCGCCAGTCGCCCCTGCTCTAAACTGCGGCCCAACACGTAAAACGTATCAGGTCCGGGAGTCACTGTGATGACAGCGACGGCAGCCAGAAAGAGGGAGAAGCTTGTGGGATCTGTCATAGTAGAGCGCCAAGAAAGTTTGCTAGCTAGCTTAGCGCTTTATTACCTAACACTTCAGCAGCAAAATCCTTTGTTGGAGACAATTGTGCTAATCAAGAAGCGTACCGGCAAATACTCCTCTGACAGGCTACCGCTAATGTCGGCAGGCTTCTGTAGTCTGCCCTGCTTCACCTGCAACGAGTTGGTATTCAAACTCCCAACAATCTGCTGAAGTCTGGCGATACACAACCGCGCTCGTTGCTCCAGGCGTGGTTAACGAATCAAAAGCCAATCGATACTCTCCATTTTCATTCTCCTCAAAATCTGTAATCAGCGTTGAAACGGGCTCACCATAGCTACCACCCAGCGGGCTAGGCGTACGCTGTGCCAGCGCATCAAAGGGGCGAGGTTCTATTTGTAGGCTAGGGTCAAAAGATCCGTGATGACAACCCACAACATAAGGCGGGGGTTTGGTTGTGAAATGCACAAAACTACCGTCTGGTAACTGTACCGCGTTGCACGCATCCAGGGCTTCATCCGGTAGGTAACTCAGATCGCTGTATCGACCCCGCCCGTAATAGTTATCCCCCCCTTCACCAAAATAGACAGGAGTACCGTCAAGGCCGAAGGCAATCGGGAGTTCAGGATTATGTTCATCCATCAAACAAACCGGTGCGTAGTGATAGTGATAGTCTTCTCCTTGCCCCGAATGGCCTCCACACTGGTCTAATTCGCCCTGGACAACAGTATCATTGCGCTGCTCATAGTTATCGAGCGACGTTGAAACATCAGGTCGTCGCTCGTAATGAAAAATGGGTATACCGTCAACCGCCACCGCTATGGGGCCACGGGCACTGGCTTCAACCGGTTCAGATAACCAAGAAGGGGAAAGGGGAATGCGCCAATTATAATCGTAGGGAACCGGAACTCTTTGTATCCAAGATTGGATGCCGACCATCGGCATATCTTCGCTACTGCCAGACGTCAAATTAGGAAGACCTGTCGCGGTTACCTCAAGGAAGTCAGCCGTACAGTTAGCAGCCTCAGGATTGAGATGCAACTCAAAAGTCTCTTCATAGGTTGTACAGTCTGCTGTGGTTGGCAAACTTTGCGCCAAATTGGTTGGCAAACTTTGCGCCAAATTGGTTGGCAAACTTTGCCCCACACTAGAGCAGCCCCAGGTCAGAAGCACCATGGCTATGGTCAGCTTGGCTGCACGCAAGACCCGACGGATCTGTTTATTATGCTGCACTGGCATTATCAACAATCTCCTTTCTAAACGTACTGGGCCACAGTGACGTTGCCTCGATCGGTTAGTTTTCCTTGCCCTGCTTCCTGCTCTCTTCTTCTCTGCCAGGCACGGCTCTAACCACGGTTAAACCCAGATAAGGTACATGGGCTTTCAGTTGCTTTTCTACGGTATTCGTAATCGCTTGAGTTTCCTGGAGAGAAAAGTTAGGCGGTAGCATCATGTCCATCTCCACATGGAGCCGATGCCCTAGCCAGCGAGTCCGCAGATTTGCGATACGGCTAATGCCACGCTCTGCGAACGCTTCAGTTTCAGGTACATGAGCGATCGCATGGTGGAGCGAGTCTAGTACCTCTGGTTCCACGCCATCGAGCAAGCGACTAAAAATCGTCTGTCCCGATTCCCAAACAATCTTGAGCA
>JBHJIV010000257.1:0-4535 GCA_050043105.1 Leptolyngbyaceae cyanobacterium
TATTCCCAGCCCCCGGCTCATCCAAAGCCGCAATACACACCTCAGCCACCTTCGCCCGAGCACTCCCCCCTCACACAGCGTATCCGCCGCAGCCCTCACACTCGCATCGCCACTATCCTCACTGCGCAGCCCCCCAGGTCGCACAATCGTATAAGTCAACCCACTGTTGACAATGTAACTCTCCGCCTGTTTCTTCCAATACAGCACCAACCAAAACAGATTTAGCGGATGAAAAAACTTAGACACACACAGCGACGTCACAATCACAAACCGCTCAATACCCGCTGCTTTAGCCGTATCAACCAAATTCTTAGTACCCACAAAATCAACCTGATATGGCCCAGTAATATCGAAACTGGGAGCAGCCCCTGTCGCACAAATGACCGCATCACAGCCCGCCATCGCGGCACTGAGCGTCTCAGGTTTTAAGACATCCCCAACGACCACCTCAACAGCATCCGAAAAGTTAGCCTTTGAGCGGTCCCGAACCATCGCCTTGACCGCCGTATCCTTAACACTCAGCTGACGAGTTATCTGCTGCCCCGTTTGTCCCGTTGCCCCAATAACTAGTACCTTCATTAATCTTCCACCTGCAGCGCCGATACCTTGACCCCATCAAAATACCAAACTGTAACGTTGACTGCACTGTGACGCTGCAGGCTCTGCTATTACTTGCAAAGTAAACCTATCGAACCCGTTCACCCAATACTTATACAAAGTGTCCGTATCCTTGAATATTATTAAGCCCCTACTGAAAAAATTGCCGTCCTGAAAAAATCGACTAAACTTAATGAATGACAACAGAACTTAAATGGGGATACTGTGATTAATATCATTGGATGTCCTTAGTTTCGTATCCGTGGTTTGACGATGGTTACTTGTTTTTTTAAATCAGTAACCTAGGCACATGGCGATAGGTTGTTTCAACGACTAACCTGTTTGACATTTCTGTCACGGAGATAGCCTTCAACGCTAGCTTGAGTTCTTTCATAGCAGGCATTCCGCGCATCTTGACAGTTTATCTGTAGATTGTTTTACAAAAATCTTTGACTTTATGCACGTGTCTTCTATACAGCATTCACATTCAGGAGTTTATGACGCTTCACAGTCGTCACCCGATGCCGTTTCAGATGGTCAAACGCTAGATAATAGCGGTGATTTGGGTGTATCCGACATAATGACTTTTGAAGGATATTATGTCGGCAACATGGAAATGTATGCCGATGTTGACACGGTTTCTACTTATCTAGATGCTCATCAGGGCTGGTTTACTCGCTGCGCTCAGCCAATGGATGTTAAACCCATTGGTCATAATGGCTATGCCATTTCCCTAGGGCGTTTTGCTAGCTTAAATTTCCAGGTACAGCCCAAAATTGGTTTGCACCTGTTACCTCAAAACAAAGGCATTTATTGCATCGAGACGATTCCTGTGCCAGGGTACGAGCCAGAGGGCTATGATGTGGATTTTCGGGCCGCCATGTCCCTGGCCGAAAGACACCAGCAAGAACTTCCTTCTGGGCAGTCCACACATGTAGAGTGGGAACTAAATTTACAGACTCAGGTGCGGATGCCTAAATTTATCCGAGCCCTGCCCCAGTCCTTTGTTAAGACGTCTGGAGATAAGCTTTTGAACCAGATTGTACGGCAAATCTCCAGACGTCTTACGCTTAAGGTACAGGAAGATTTTCATACAATGATGAACCTTCCCCTGCCTGGTCGTAAGGGCCCCTTTAGACGTTCTGTTTGAGAGCTTCTATCGGCTCTAGATAGCTAGCCGCAGGCTCATTCGCAACGTTGCAAGCCTGACGGTCTACTGCAACCAGGTCATTGCCCCATACTACCTGGCCTATCTCAAACCCTTGGCCAACATCTGGCCGCCAGTCCTTGCTCACAAATTTTTGGCTACAGTCGGCCACACCTCCGTCGAACAGGTAGCCAATAGAGCAATAGATATCCTGCAAAATTTGCGGTACTGAAGGCCGATGCAGCTGCCCTCTAGAATTAGCGCTGCGGGCCTTATATTTTGCCCGTGGAAAAAGCCCGTACAAGTTTTTTAGCGTAGCCGACACCAAAGGGCGCTCCTTTAAGCTAGTAATCTTGAAGGCACTGACTGAAATACGGCAGTCTACTTCCTGGATCAGCTTAGGCGCCCACATTTCTGAGTACCGGACAGGCTGAGGTGAACGATTAGGATAGGCAATACAGGGTAATGTATCGGCATCTAGTACGATCATCCCTTCATCCAAGATGTCGTATAGCCCATTTTTGCCGGCAATTTCTGCTAGAGATAGCTTAGAGCACACACCTTCGACTACCAAAATTTCACCATGGGGACTGGCTTGACGCAGACCCCGTAACACGTTGGACAAAACTGACATACCGACGGTTACAGGTGGCCCTTTAGGGTAGCCCAAATTAGGCTTTACCAAAATTCTCGTTGCTCCCTGGGCCACCTCTGGCGGACTATAGATAAAGTCTGTCACCTCAGCTGTATGGGTGACAGCTGCCCTTGTTTGAGTAGTCTGAGTCGCCATGGCCTTTACGGTAGTAACCCGCGGTTTTAAGCAGGAGTTTGAACGATGGACTGACGCACTTGAAACCGCCAATGGTCTTAGACCACAGCTTAAAAGCTGGTTTGTCGATATTCGTATCTTTGATGGCAAAGACCTGGTATGGATGTACAGTAAGCTGCGTGCTCATCCAGAGTACATTGGCCCCGGCACGTATGATCGGCTGGCGCGGTTGTTTATGACAGAAGGCAGACGCTCTGCCGCTAGTCGGCAGCCCTGGGATATCCGGGGTCATCAGTTTAACTGGGGCGATCGCACCTATCTGATGGGGGTGATTAATGTTACACCCGATAGCTTTAGCGATGGCGGTCAGTTTAACTCTGTAGAGTCAGCCCTAAAGCAGGCAAAGCGTTTGCTCGAGGCCAACATCGATATTCTTGACATTGGTGGCCAGTCGACCCGTCCTGGGGCAGAGCAGATTTCCCTAAGTGAGGAACTCAATCGAGTTTTACCCATCATTGAGGCCATTCGGCAGGCTGAACATCTCAAGCAAGCCGTGATATCGATAGATACCACCCGTGCTACAGTAGCCCGCGCTGCGGTCGAAGCTGGCGCAGATATTGTTAATGACATCTCTGGGGCTACCTACGAACCCGATATTCTTAAAGTCGCTGCCGAGAAAGAAGTGCCCATTATTTTGATGCATTTGCGGGGTACCCCGCAAACAATGCAGCAAATGACTGACTATGACGATCTAATGGGCGAAATTGCAGAGTTTTTACAGGGACAGATAAAGCAGGCTCTAGCGGTCGGTGTCCCAATTCAAAATATCTGTGTTGATCCGGGGATTGGCTTTGCCAAAACCTATCCCCAAAATCTAGACATTCTGCGGCAGCTGTCGGACTTTGCAGAGTTGGGCTGTCCAATTTTAGTGGGCACATCGCGTAAAAGCTTTATTGGTTGGATTTTAGATCAGCCTGATCCCCAGCAGCGAGAATGGGGCACTGCCGCCGCCTGCGCTGCCGCGATCGCAGGTGGAGCCGATATTCTGCGGATACACGGCGCTGCCATGGCTGATGTTGCTCGGGTGGCTGATGCCATCTGGCGACAGAACGCCCCATAATGCCCATGCTGATTTAAGACATGCATCGATCTGTTAGGAATGCTACACGCCCTATGTAGATGAAATCATCCCGAAGAGCAGCAACACCAAAATAATTAGCCTAGGCAAAAAACTCGGCTGTTTGGGCATTCTAACTAATGAATGTTGATATGAAAGCTGTCAAAAGTTACCGGAAATCTATGTAAATCTCGGTAGGGAATAGGTTGTAAAGGTCTGTAGGCGGAGTGACTTAAGTGTTGCTTTCTTAAATTTAGCGACGTGCGCTGTGATACAGTCGGCACGGGCAAAGCAGGCTGTTAACAAAATGTTATTTGGTGAGTCGGTGGCAGTGCACCTATCTGGTGGAGAAACGAGGAGACCTATGCAACAGAAATTAACAGCGCTTATGTTGTTGAGTACCGTCATCAGCATCGGTGCAGCCGCTTCTGCAGGGGCAAGTGGCCCTCCACTAATAGAGTTAACGCTACCGGAGCCATTAGAGGGAAACGTACAGCCGGTAGTTGATGAAGGCGATCGCTCCTTGCCGGTAGCCGATGAAGATAATGGCGTCCTAAGCGACCCCCTTCTGGGGCATGACACTGTCGCGACCGAACTATCTGATGAACCTAGTGAGCCACCCCTACCTTCTCCCCTGCCACCTGACGAGATTGGTGGCTTAAGGGCATGGCTGTCAGGAACTGCCATCAGTCAAGAGGTACCCGCCACCCCTCCGCCTGCAGATAGTTTCCCGGAACCGATGCCCGACCCCGTCCCTGAGCCTGCACCCGTATTGCCGACAACGCCTGTAACTCCTCCTGAAACTGTGGAGCCACCGCCGGAAACCGGTCCTACGGTTAGAGTGCAGAGGGTTGAAGTATTAGATAGCACGGTTTTTGACCAGTCAGATTTTGATCCGGTTTTGG
>JBHJIV010000258.1:0-22851 GCA_050043105.1 Leptolyngbyaceae cyanobacterium
CCAATCCGAAAATCAGGCTTATTGAAGCTTGGAGGTGTTTTAGTATTCACGACATTACGGGATACATTCTCTACACCAACCCGATGAATTAAGTCGATGATTTGCTCATCATTAATTTGAGCCCGCAGTGCTCCATTAAAGTCAATTGCCTGGTTGGGAAGGGTTTTCACTAGTGTTGCAAATTCACCACGGCTAAGACCATCAGGCGAAAAGATACCGCCTACAATGCCGAGACGATCCTCGTGATTAGGCTCCCAATAACACTTTTGCATCCGCCCGTCTCGCACCAGGGGCGCATAAAGAGTGGCAAAGTCATTGCCCGTTACCACAATGGGAATACGCGGCAGTGGCGTTTCGTCATAACTCCCCGGCAGCTGCACATTGGTCGGATTATCCGCGATATTCATCAGGGTGTTATTCACCAGCTGTGTATTCACCGTGTACTGAGTCATGCCATCAAATCGACCAGCCCCTGCATCTAGATCGTTGATCATCAATACAGCCATCTCACCACGGATTTTTACTAGCTCAGCAGCTTCTCGATAGCGCAAACGAATCAATCGCGCCGGGTCTCCAGCATCTGGGCTCTCTAGTTCGCCGCCAGAAATATGAACTACATTGCCTCCCATCCGCTCATAAACCAGCTCACACTGAAAGGTATTACCCTCTCCTTTGCGGCCATGAAAACCCAAAATCAGCGGTAGCATTACTTGGGGTAGCTCTAAAAAGTTCTATGTGATATGAACTGCTAAAGCATTAAGAAAATGGGGTGAGATGTAGTAAGCCACGGAGATAGAGAATTTTGAGTTTTGGTACGCGAAGCGCACGGCCTTGGGCCTTTATCCTAAATTTTGAGTTAGCCGGAGTGCTGGCACAATTAAACTCTGAGTCATGACGCTAAAACTCAAGCCTCAAAACTTAGAACTGCTCCAGTATCTCGTCTATCGAGGCTATATGTATAGAGATTGAGGCATTAGATACGTTGAAAGAGGTATTGCTCCAACGCTAAGAGCAATACCTCTTTCTCACTAATTCTGGACCTTTAAACTAACGATGTGTCGCTGGAATTCGCTTTACTTTCTTAGCCCAGCCTAAACGCTCGAACAACAAGATGGTGTACCAGGTAACATCGACTTCCCACCATTTCAAACCGGTCTGAGCAGCACGAGGATAGGTATGGTGATTATTGTGCCAGCCTTCACCGTAGGTTACTAAAGAGACCCACCAAAGGTTACGGGCATTATCCTTGGCGTCAAAAGTACGATATCCCCAAGTGTGAGTAGCGGAGTTTACCAGCCAAGTCGAATGCCACAGTAAAACAGACCGAACAAAAATACCGTAGATAACAAAGGACCAACCACCGATAGCGTATAGCAGCAATGCAAGCGGCACTTGAAGCAGTAGAAAGTAGTTATTCAAGAATCGATAGAAAGGCTGACGCATCAGGTCAGGTGCATACTTCCCGTAGTACTTTTTATCAAAGTTTTCACGGTGAGGATACAGAATCCACAGGATATGACTCCACCAAAACCCACGCTTAGCAGAATAGGGATCATCATGAATATCTTCTGTAAATGCATGGTGCTTACGGTGACCACTGACCCAAAAGATAGGGCCGCCTTCCATGGCAAGCGTTCCTAGCACAGCGATGGGATATTCTAACCAGCGAGGTAACTGAAAGCTACGGTGGCTAAGCATGCGGTGAAAACCTAAGCAAATGCCGACACCACCGCACAGCCAGTGCATCAAAATTGCGACACCCAGCGCAGACCAGGAAAAAAACCAGGGTGCTAGTAGAGCAACACCATGAAATGCGGCAAAGAAACCAAAAGTGACCCAATCCATAGGCGGGCGCTTGACCTCAAGCTGGAGATTTGGGCGCGGCCGGGTTAATTGTGCAGTCATACAGTCCTCACTGTCGTTAACATTGACAAATATTGAGAGCAGTTCCAGTTGATGGCGGCTTCTCTCTAGGCATGCTTTGCAAGTACCGCTTGCATTAAACTTAGATTAGCAATCATTTTCTTAAGTTGCAAGTAGCACTTGCACATTGTCCATGTCTCCGACTTCAACTCGCCACCGACTCACCCAGGCAGCGTTTGAACTCTTTCTATCTCAAGGCATTAGCCACACAACGACCCGCCAGATTGCCAACATGGCTGAAGTCAATGAAGCGACCTTGTTTCGAAATTTTGGGAACAAGTACGGGTTGCTCTTGGCTATATTGCAAGAGTCACCTGCATTAAGCGAGCAGCCTCCACTCCATGGAGAGTATTCACCAGACGCACTATGGCATTATTTGGACGAACATTTGCAAATGCTGGAGCAATATCCCAATTTTGTGCGCTCCCTCATTGGTGAATCTGATCAATATCCACCTGAGCACCGGGCTGCTCTACAGCTGCGACTGGAGGAAATCCAACAGGATATTGTCAAGCATCTGGAGCAAATGTTGGAGACAGCACCACTTCCAGCAGAAGATCTGGCCAAGTTCATCGGAGCTGTTTTAGTTGGTTACACGGTTATTGAAACCACCAGCGGTGACTCTCTCTGGGGCGAGCGAAGCTATTTTTTGGAGTGTTTAACCAAACTCCTGAATCCTTCAAATGAAGAGTCAACAAATGCCACATATGAACCAGCACCAGCTTTAGTGGTTGATTTACCCACCAGCTGGGTGCATCAGCTGATGAAGCAGACTCGAAGTATTGGATTGCAGGATCATGCGATCGCACTCCTTCTATTCGGTGCTGGACTCTTGCCCATAGAAATCACTCGCCTGCAGCGATCTCACCAAATTTGTGATAAGTCCCAACATATTTTGCAGGTAATGGGGACCGACGGACCTCGTCAGGTACCGGTTAACCAGTGGATTTTAGGCAAGCGCTACGGCTCTTACACCAACAATCCTTTGACCAAGTGGCTCAAAAGTCGCAAGGACAATGCCAGTGCCATGTTTATCGATGAAGCGGGAAACCCCTTAACTGTGGCAGAAGTGCAAGAGATTTGGGAGTTTTGGTGGCAAAGTCTAGATATGGCGGCTGAGCTGCCCAAGCTAATTCAGGCACGACAAACCTGGTGTGTAGAGATGCTGATGCGAGGGATCACCCTTGAACATCTCAGCATTTTGACCGGCTGTGAGGCTGCCACATTACAGCCTTATGCTCAGCGGGCTAAGGAAAAAGGTGCGATCGCAGCTGCCACCCAATTAGACCGCAAAACACCATCCTCATAACGAAGAGTCCAACAATACCTCTAGCTTGGGCAAACTACACCACGTACTATTGCCTTAGCTCTCAACTGTTATTGGACGTTATGACATCTCTTTATGATTGTGTTGTTGTCGGTGGTGGCCCAGCAGGAGCTACAGCAGCTTATCATCTGGCTAAACGTGGCCATTCTGTACTGATATTAGAAAAAAATAAACTGCCTCGTTACAAGCCATGCGGTGGAGGGGTATGTCCCAAAGTCGCCGAGTGGTTTGACTATGATTTTGAACCGGTGATTTCGCAGAAGGTCACCCAGGTACGCTACACCTACAATCTAGAAGACGAAGTCATTTCCCTACTATCAGAGCCCATTTGGATGGTGCGCCGCGATGAGTTTGATCACTACATGGTGAAACAGGCGCAACAGCAAGGGGCAATTTTACAGGAGAACACCAAAGCCACGGGAATTGAATTTAAGGCTGGCTGCTGGCACATCAATACATCAGGCGAGCCCGTCACCGGTCGCTATTTGATTGCGGCTGATGGCGCCAAAGGCCCACAAGCAAAATGGCTTGGCTTTAAGCAGCGCAAAACGGTTATGGCGGGAGCGATTGAAACAGAACCCCGGCTACCTGTGCACGATGGCCATATCGTCCATTTTGAATTTGGCCTGCTTAAAAATGGCTATGTCTGGAATTTTCCCAAAGCAGATGGCTATTCTCTAGGCAGCGGAGCCTTTATATCAGCAAAGCGTAAGTCTCGAGATTTAGTGCAGCCTCTAGCTAGCTACTCTAGACAGTTTGGGGTAGATATTGATGAAGAAGACAAACATGGTCATCCGATTTTTCTTTGGGATGGCGATCAAGTACTCCACACTACCCAAGCTGTACTTGCTGGAGAAGCCGCTTGTGTAGTCGATCCATTTACCGCTGAAGGAATTCGACCCTCAATTTTGAGCGGCCTCAAAGCCTCGGAAGCAGTCCATAATGCCCTGGGCGGTAATCACCAAGCTCTGGCTCAATACACCCAAATCATGGTGAAGGAGTGGGGGAATGAAATGCGCTGGGCAGCTCGGTTGGCAAAAGCATTTTATTTGGCCCCTAAAGTGGGCTATCGAGTTGGCGTCAAACATCCCCGTGGCACACAGATTATGGGAGATGTATTTTTAGGCAAACTGCAATATTCGGAAGTAGTGACGCGAGGACTCAAACGGCTCAGTGCAGGGTTACTGTCGGCTTAATCCTAGGCAAGTCGTTTAAAGATTAATAATTCGTTGCTAACAGCATTATTGCGATTTCATCTGCGGCATGTTACTACATAGGCACGTGTCTGCGTTAAATTAGGTGCAGACGTTTGCAACACGAGCAAGCTTAACTGCTTTGATGATTTCAGTACGTTTGGTTGTGTCCTGCCGACAGGCTTGGGAGGGCTGTGGTTGCTAGCTTGCCTACGCTTCCACATCAGGATGCTGGTTCCCCTACACCAGCATCTACTCTTGAGTGGATATCTCCAGCTGCTCCATGGCGGTCTGATGCTGCCGAGCCAGAGCTGACAATTGAAGACAGTACTCTTTTTACATTTTTACGCTGCCAACGGCGCTCCTATTTAGATAATTACGGCGACCCTGAGCTGCAGTCAGCGCCCAGTGATTATCTTGTCAAGCTTAAGGGCGATAGTGCTGCTCATCGCAAGGCCGTTTTAGCTGAGTTTCAGCCAATTCATCGAGCTAGTCGAGAGCGCAAGGCTTATACCGCCCAGGCAACATTTGAGCTTATGCAGCAAGGGGTGGACTGTATTTCTTATGGTACGGTAGCAGCCGTTAATGCTGACGGCACCGTTGGGTACATCAGTCAGCCCGATCTCTGGATTAGGCAACCCGGTGTTTCCTGGCTTGGCAATTGGTATTACGTTCCCTTAGATATCAAGCTTGGGAAAAAGCCCAAACAGGAATATCAGCTGACTGCGGCATTTCATGCCTATGTGCTAGCCGCCTGGCAAGGAGTTGTGCCTATCGAAGCGCATTTGCGTCTGCGGGAGCGCCACTATGTCATCGACCTAGAAAAGCAATGGCCAACCTTACTGGAGTTGCTGGATAACTGTGAGACCGTCTTAACCTCTAGGGACAAACCAGATGTTTTTATTAGCCGTAGTCGCTGTGATATGTGTGTGTGGCTTAACCACTGTTATGATGTGGCGCAAAATCAAAATCATCTTTCCCTGCTGCCCGGTGTCACCCTTAATCGCTATCGCCATTTAGAAAAGTTAGGGTTAACCACCGTCGAAACCCTGGCTCGTAATCAGCCCGCCACACTGGCCCAAGCCTCAGGATTTGAGTTAAAGGTGGCAGAAAAACTGGTGCAGCAGGCCCAGGCAAAACTATCTGGAGCTGCGATCGCACGTACCGATGCCAACAACAACTTTACCCTGGCGCCTAGCGAACTTCCCAATGCACCCATAGAGCTATATTTCGACATTGAGGCAGCTCCAGACAAAGATCTGGTGTATCTCCACGGTATTTTAGTGGTTAATACCCAAACCCAGAGCGAAACCTTTATTCCTTTAGTTGCTCGGGAGCCGGAAAGCGAAGCTAGAGCCTGGCATCAGTTTCAACATGTGATTGCTCACTATCCAGAATCACCGATTTATCATTTTTGCCCCTACGAAGCACAAACTGTCAGACGATTAGCAGAACGATACGGCTCCATCGTTGACATTGATGAACTGCTCACTCGATTTGTGGATATTCATAAACGCATTGTTGATGCGGTGACGCTGCCCATCGAAAGCTATGCCCTAAAACACATTGCTCGATGGATCGGCTTTGAATGGAGAGACAGTAGCGCTAATGGAGCTCAATCTATTTGCTGGTACGACAATTGGCTCTCTAGTCAGGATGAGCAGTATTTGAATGATATTTTGAAATATAACGAAGACGATTGTCGCGCAACATTTTGGGTCAAACGTTGGTTAGCTAATTTTGCCGCCCCCCTCTGGGAAAATGATGCAGAAGCTGGATAGCTCTTGGGTTTCAAGACACAATCACCTCCACCTTTGGTATCGAAAAAAGTTTGGCTAACGGTTTGACAAAGTAGCCATTCATAAGCAAAATAGAGATCGCCCTCAAGGGCCTGTAGTTCAATTGGTTAGAGCACCGCCCTGTCACGGCGGAAGTTGCGGGTTCGAATCCCGTCAGGCCCGTTCAAATTTAAAGCAACAGCACGACCCGCAACTTTGTCAGCACAGCTGACGTTGCCCGTAGTCGCTACCGCGACGACTAAGCCTACGAATCCCGTCAGGCCCGTTTTTAATCTTTCTTAGGTAAAAGGCTAACCATCACATGCCACAAGCTGATGGTGTTTCGCTCTGTATAAGCCCTACAGGATTGTGAGTAAAAGACTAACAACAATTATCCCTGCAAACAACAGCCAACCTGCATGCTTGCGCCACCACGGGATGGTGTAAATTTCCGATATGGATGGATTAGTGACTATTGCAATATTTTGATAAAGCGTACAGGTGGTCGCCTGGGGACGCTGGGGAAATGTGCATGTGTCGTCTAAGTGATAGGTGCAGCTCTCACATAGATAGGTTCCCGATTGGGAACGGTGTAGGTCAATACCTGGATGTCCATGGGCTTTTAGTTCTAACCCACAGCTAGAACAGGTCACTGTAGTATCTGAAATCGTTTGATGACAGCGAGGGCAGCTTGGCATGGTTTTCTCTATCGCACTAAAGCAGTTACGCCATTAGTTTGCAGGCACATTAAACTCTTTTGATTCAAGCAGATCGTAGCCAAAACCAAGGGCCGTATCAAAGCGCTGAGTAATCTGCTCTAGGTCCTCTTCAGGAATGGCTTTCCACTGCTCACGGGTAGCCCACGAAATTACAAAGATCACTTCATCATCGTGGTTTGGGTCGAGCCATGTAGCCTTATCTAAAAATCCAGGATATGAAGCCAGAGCAGGTGTCCAAATCTCATTGTCAATCGCTATATAGCGATCGCGCTGAGCAGAATCTACCCTGAATTTTAGCCATTCAATTACCATAGACGGCTGAGAATTAAGAGGTGCGGCTGCATGAACCGGATTACTGACCCAGACAAGTACTACCCATACAGCAATCAAACACCATAGAAGTCGCCGAACCATACGGTTAGCCGCCCGTCTAATACGTCGATAGTTTGCCAGAATAAGCTTATGTAAATGGGAACTCCATCTAAAGTATTGTAGTTTTTTTACAGATGAAACCCTAACGTTTCCGACTACAGTCAGTTTAGTCGTCTCACCTTTCACCCCCTTAAAGTAAGCTATGGACTCATCCAATTTATTCCGGCAGCTTTTAATGTTGGGCATTGGTACCACATCGTTGGTGGCCGAACAACTGCGGCAGGTCAGCGAAGAGTGGGTGAAAGATGGCAAACTCAATCCAGAACAAGCCAAAGGATTTGTCGATGACTTTATGGCGCAGTTCAATATTGATCAAGCCGCTATAGACGAACAGCTCCAGCGTCAAATTCGCAACATCATGCAAGACCTGGGCGTTCCTAGACAAAGTGAAATGGATGAGCTGCGTGGCCGCTTAGATCGGCTAGAGCGTCAGCTACGGAATTTAGAAAATAAACAGTGGCGCTAGACAGCATTGTTTCAGTGTTATCTGTGACTGATGACCTGTACCAACCTGAAATGTGACATGAAGCTACCTAATTTTTAGGGTTCGTGCCGTACAATTTGGATGCAGGTTGCGCGCTAATGCAAGCGCTATCGCACTGGGAGAACAAACTGTGAAAGAAGTTTTGATTAGTCTGGGGGTTTTCACCATTTGCTGTGTAGTGGCACTCGCTACCCAGCTAAAGGGCGATGAAGCTGTTGCCAGCAATTTGAGCGATGTAGCTACTAGCGAAATCGTTAAGTCTACACTCGTAGCTCAAGCAACACCCGATCCATCCCCTGGGGAAACTACCGAGGAACCAACTACTGATATGGCCGAAGAAAATATGACGATCACAGACTCTGGCCTGATGTATGAAGACATTGAGGTCGGAACAGGGGCTCTACCGACTGAGGGTCAAGCAGTGACCGTACACTATACGGGTACCTTGGAAAACGGAGAAAAGTTTGATAGCAGCCGCGATCGCAACCGTCCCTTTTCTTTTACCATCGGTGTTGGTCAGGTCATTAAAGGATGGGATGAAGGCGTTGCCACCATGCGTGTTGGTGGTCGCCGTAAGCTAGTTATCCCACCCGACTTAGGCTACGGTACTCGCGGTGCTGGTGGCGTTATTCCGCCAAACGCTACTCTTATTTTTGATGTAGAGCTGATTCGTGTAGGCGGCTAGTCGTTTTACGCTTATCAGTCAGATAGCGAAAACCCCGCCTATTGAGGGCGGGGTTTTCGTTTATATATGGCCACACGCAGACAGTGAGCTCAGCAATATCACTCAAGCCAACCTAATCGACATACTGAAGAAAACAGCTGCTGCTGTCTGATGAGCCAATGGGGCAAAGTTGTTGATCGCGCGATCGCACATAGCCTCCAGGGCTGACCGACACTCCAAGTTGATCTTTAACGGGGTCATAGATAGGTTTAGTAAATTCGCCAGAATAGATGTTCCCGCGTCCTCGATAGACTTGATGACACCAGCCTCGGAGGGTACACTCACTCACCATCACTTCACCATAATTATCGTCTGGGCGAAAAGCAACGTAGGCTGTGCGATAGGTTTTACCCCAGGACTCAACGGTCAGTGCATGACGATAGCTATAGCTATTGAGAAATGATGGTGCGAGCGCAATGGGGGTAGTAACCCAGAGCACGCTAAAACATATTAGATAGGCAGCAACACGTCTTGCCCGTCGCCAGGGCCGTAGAAAACTGATGAGTAAGAGCAATAGAATTGAGATCGCAACAATCCACCATCCCTTTACAAGGCCTAGCAACATTACAAATCCTACGTAGGGAAACGCCGTATCATAGGCAGCCGCAGGCCAATGGGCTCCTGGTAGCAAACCTTGGGTAAACGGCAAATAAAATCCCCAACCATAGATGCCCAATAAGAGCACAATTATTCCATACATACGCAGCCATCGATTAGTGAGAAAGTCCCCCAACCAATTGAACAACCTATGCCAGACAAGTACATTTAAGGGCGTAGACATAATAGTTCAAACTCCCTTCTGAGTAACTACTTCACAATGACCTCAAACCCTTGATTCTTTATAGACTCCAGCATCTTATCTGACTGTAAAATCTCAGCGGGCTTTTGATTGATAGCCTCTAGCAGTTCTCGCTTATTCTCTTTGATATTTTCTCCTTGAATATTCACACGATAGCGAATGGGAGAGAGAAAACTTTGAATACCCAATGCCCTACACTGCATATGCAGTTTACTCAGCGCCACGTGGGGGTCAAAGGCTGTATGGGGGTCGTCATACAGCGTCTCTAAATATCCGGTAAACCCTAAAAATGCGATGCGATAAATCATCCCTTGGGTAAACTCACCTTGAAAATATCCCCCGTGCACATCGCGCTTTCCCAAGGCACCGTCAATTATCAACAACAGATAATCCCACCAGTTCAGAGCCTTTCTACGATTCGCTCGAGTTAGCAATCCCTTGGCAACCTCACTTGTTTTCCTGTCTTTAACAGAGAAGGTAACGTCTTTATAGTCAGTACAGTCAAAGTAGGTGAAAAAATCAGCAATTGTAATCTTGGGAGCTTTTTTAGGCTGAGAGCTTTGAGATTGACTGGGTTGTCTTTCCTCTTGTGCCATCTGAGCCAGGGTGTTGTAGCCTTTCTTTTTACACCAGCTGTAGGTTAAGAATAGGTGCTCCATCACTTTGTAAGGATTACGAGCAACCGCATCTGCTAAGGATGCTCCCTGAAAGAAATGTTCATCTAACGCAGATAAGTTGACAATACCGTAGTCCTTATCATCGTTATAGGTTGTTTTAAGAGATACGTTGCCAAGACGATAGCCCATGGCTTCTGTACTACTTGGAAACGTAAAATAATTCGCTGTAGCGGAAGCAACTCGCAGAGCTAAATCCCCTTCATTGCTAAATAGATAAGACTCAGCAAACCGACGCAGAGAAGATGAAAGAAAATTGGCGCGACTAGACACAATGGTCAAAATGGGAATATCGGGAGACGTTAAGATCAGCCGCTCTAGCCGAAATACGGAACCGACGTCTGCCGGAGGCTTATTGCTAATGGAACGAGAATCAAATACATCGGACAGAATACGAACCACGTTAGTGACCACAAAGCCCCCCATACTGTGACCTAGGAAAGAGAGCTTTACCTTACGCTGAGTGTATTGCCAGAATTTAGCCGCTTCTTCATGGGCATTTTCCTGACCGGGGTTTTGCCGCCGGATATCAGCCGCCTTGAGATTTACCAGGGCCTGGTCAATTTGGCGCAGCAATTCAACGAGATCTAAGACACCAAAGTTTTGAGCGCGGTAGCGATCGCGAAAATAGACCACCATCCGCAAAATAACGAGCGTCACAATGATGGCAGATAGTCCCAAAAGCACATCCAAAAGGAATGCTACGGCATAACCCGCTATTGTTTCGCGAAACTTTGTCAGTTCTAAGATTAGTAAAATCAGCGCTCCACCAAACCCCAGAAACATCAAGTCTCGAGGCAGTGGAGGCAAGGCTTTACAGGCTTCCCCTAAACGCTGAAACTCAATATTTTCTGATGGCCAGCGATAGCCAATAAATACCTGGCTACCCTGACGTGGAATCACCCCATCATGGCGGTTAATATACTGAAAAATATTTTTGTACCAGTCTCGAACGGAGCTACGACCACTGTTGTATCCATGCACAGTAATCATCAGTTCAGGCTCTGGAGCATTCTCTGCGTTATTGATGCAGATATCGTAGAGATAGCGAGCGATTTCCTGTACGCCTCGTGCTGCAGCCTGTATCTCTGATTCCTGCATTTCTTTAGCATTTTCAATATTTGGGGGAGCACTACTCATGACAAAGTAGCCAGGAATTGGAGCCTGCTCACCCTCAGGGGTACCAACCTGAACAAGCCTCACTTGGGCAGCATCTTGACCCGCATCAATATCATGATCCACATAGGCATCATGCTCTTTCAAAAGAGCATCTCGAAAGACAAACTTTCGTAAGATCACTGGCAGCGGTTTAGAGTCCATAATGTCCCCCCTGATAGGTTCTAGAGATAGACGATTTTTCAGCACTCCACAGTTGTGTATGGAACGTAGCTGGCTTTTGTGCAAAAGAATTAGCAGCCGAAGATCACTGACTGTCTTGGATCAGACAGCTAATCTGAACTACACATTCCATTTGATATTTTCCGTAGTGCCATCAGCTAGAAAAATGTGGACTTTTCTAGCTGTACAGCCCTACTGAATCCATATTTCGTAGACTGACAGCAAAATCTCAACCACAATCAAAATCACGATGTACCACTCCACCCGATGACTACTGACCTGTTGCAGAATCCCCAAAGCAGTCTCAACACTCCGAGAAATCAGAGCTAGCTTTTGCTCTAAAATCAGCAACCGCTCTCGTAGCTCATATTCATCTTCTAGACGTAGATAGAGACGATTTAAATCTGGAAAATCCCAAATTGGGTCGGGCTTATCCCCTACTTCCACAATACCCAGCATTTTTTGCTGAATCAGCAGTGTCCCACAGATATAGCGCAGTAGCTCTTTTTCTTTAGGGGGTCGTTCTTTCGGGTTTTGAATGGCTGTTGTAAATGGCTTAATCTGCTCAAATAATTCCAGTACTTTCTGTTCGTAGTAGTCTAGCACTACACTTTTTGCCAAAGCTTCTGCCACAATCTGCAACCGCTCAGCACTACAGTCTTTGAGCCAAAGTGTATTCTGCTCTAAACGCTCCTTTGTTTGCAGATGAAACGCTAGCAGCAGTTCTTCAAAAACAGCCTCGTTTGATGGCTCTTTAATAAATGGCTTGAGCGAATTTATATATTCAGTTTCCTCAGCTGAATCTAGGTTAAAAACCACCACTACCCCGTACCGCAGCAGCACAGCACAGCCTGATTTTCCAGCCCTCACAATTAACGGATTGGTAGATAGAGCCTCTGTTGTTTCTAAGCTTTTTAGAATGAGTCGTCCACCTAATAAGTGAGCCCGAGCCACAATGCGGTCTTCTGCCGACCACCCTAAGGGCACAGGGGACAGCTGCGGCATCGAGTCTGGTTGTGCATTACTAGAATCAGTCGCGGGTGAACTCAAAGAAACCATATAAAAGCAGAGCCGTGAATAGTAAATACATGCCTCTATAATATGGTCGTCTTAATAAGGTCCAAACATAAAATTGGCTGGAGCAGAGGGCTCATTAATGTAGAAAAAATCATGGATCAGCGTAAGTATCTCATCCTGATTCAGCACGCCATCTTGGTTAATATCCAAATTAAGGAATATTGATGATGCATAGATCGGCAACACATTGAAGAGCAAGAGTAAACTGATCCATTCTTGTTCGGTAATTTTTCCATCACCGTCTTGGTCAAAGGTATCAAACAGCAATCTGACTAACGCAATCACTCGACTCGCATATTGCTTAATATCGTTCAGAATCTGCTCATAGTAAGCGAGCCATTCCCCCAGTGTGATGCGGGCGTCGCAGTTTTGATCGGCAGCCTCGCACAAGCACACCCAGTCTTGCTGTAGGTGGGCCAAAATTTGCTCATGATGATGCGATGCTCTGAGCCCCTGTCGCAGACTGGCGAGACGCGTCGCTAGTTCAATAAAATCCTGATGTACTAATACGCCGTCATTATTAGTATCGTACAAGCGAAATAACTTAGTGAGCTTGCGTATCTGAATATCCGTCAGCATTGGCAGTCGGGCAGTTGTCAGATGATTCTATACGCTGGAGCTGTATTTGTGGATTTTCTTGGATATCTTAGCGATCGCACCTAAGTAAGCAGCTTAAGATTAATCAGGAATCCTCACGGTTCAACTGCCCTATGACTGCATCTAAAGCCACTGCCAGCAAACGTTCTGAACCTACCCCTAAAGATATGGGCATTCCAGAACGGCTGCTCAAGCATACGGTGCGGTACACCGACTACAGCGAGGTTAACCGAGACGACCTGACGCCAATGATGCGTCACTATGGTCAGATGAAGGACGCGTATCCCTATGCGCTATTGTTCTATCGAGTGGGGGACTTTTTTGAAACCTTTTTTCAGGATGCGATCGCAATTGCTCGCGAACTTGAGCTGGTGCTGACGAGTAAAGATGCTGGTAAAGCCATCGGCAAAGTCCCCCTTGCCGGCATCCCTCACCATGCCCTTGATCGATACTGTGCCCTGCTAGTAGAAAAAGGGTTTGCGATCGCAATTTGTGACCAGGTAGAAGACCCAGCCCAGGCTCAAGGATTAGTTAAGCGAGAAGTCACCCGCGTTATTACCCCCGGCACCATTCTCGAAGAGGGGATGCTAACAGCCAAACGTAACAACTTTTTAGCAGCCCTGGGTATCGCTGAGCAACACTGGGGTCTAGCCCATGCAGATGTCTCTACAGGGGAGTTTTTTACCACTCAGGGCACCGCTATTGACCAACTAACCCAAGAACTGATGCGGCTGCAGCCTGCCGAAGTACTAGTGCCCACCAATGCAGCGGATCTGGGCGCCCTACTACGTCCGGGAGAGATCTCAGATAAGCTACCAGATGGGCTCCCGACTCAATTTTGTTATACCTTTCGTTCTCAAACCGCCTTTACCCACGCTGAAGCCAAACAAAACCTGTTGCAAAGCTACCGCATTCGTTCTTTAGAAGGGTTTGGCTGTGAGCATCTGCCCTTAGCGGTAAGAGCAGCAGGCGGGCTATTAAACTATCTTGAAGACACCCAAAAAGAGAGTTTGGCACCGCTACAGCCATTATCCACATACACCACAACAGAATTTCTCGTTATCGACAATCAAACCCGGCGCAATCTAGAGATTACCCAAACCGTACGAGACGGCATTTTTCACGGGTCACTCTTATGGGCCTTAGATAAAACCACCACTGCCATGGGTAGCCGTGCCCTGCGGCGCTGGTTGTTACAGCCGTTGCTGAGCATCGAGAAGATTCAGGCACGCCAAGAGACCATTCGTGAACTTGTCGAAAACGGCACCCTGCGCCAGCAGCTGCAGCTGATCCTTAAGCAGATTTATGACCTAGAACGTCTGGCCGGGCGGGCGGGTTCAGGCACGGCTAACGGTCGCGATTTGGTAGCTATGGCGGAGTCCTTTGAAAAACTGCCAGACTTAGCTGCTCTGATGGCCCACGCCCAGTCGCCTCATCTAGTCACTCTGCAGGTTGTCCCACCAGAATTAGAGCAGCTAGGTCGAAAGCTAAAAGCACATTTGGTGGATAGCCCGCCTCTCTATCTCACCGACGGGGGCCTGATCCGTGAAGGTGTTAACGCTCACCTCGACGGTCTAAGAGATCAAGTCAGCAGCGATCAGCGCTGGATTGCCAGTCTAGAAGTAACCGAACGAGAACGCACGGGCATCTCTAGTCTCAAGGTGGGGTTTAATAAAGCCTTTGGCTACTACATCAGTATCTCTCGAGCAAAAAGCAGTCAGGCCCCTGACGACTATATTCGCAAACAAACGCTAACGAACGAAGAGCGCTACATCACACCTGAACTGAAAGAGCGAGAAGCCCGTATTCTCAATGCTAAAGATGAAATCAATCAGATTGAGTATGAGATTTTTCTGGGGCTGCGGGAAGAAGTCGGCCAGTATGCTGAGCTGATCCGCAAGGTGGCGGTGAATGTAGCCGCAGCAGATGTGCTGTGCGGCTTAGCAGAATTGGCAATTTATCAAGGCTACTGCTGTCCTGAGATTGTCAAAAGTCGAACCTTGGCCATCGAGGCAGGGCGTCATCCGGTGGTGGAACAATCGCTGCCCGCAGGGTTCTTTGTACCCAATTCGACCGGTCTCGGCTATGGAGAATCACCGGTTGGGTCAATAGACAGTGCCCACCCTACTCAAAACTCTCCGGATTTGATCATTTTGACCGGGCCAAATGCCAGTGGCAAAAGCTGCTATTTGCGTCAGGTCGGTTTAATTCAGTTAATGGCTCAAGTGGGCAGCTTTGTGCCAGCTAGACGTGCGGTCTTGGGAGTGTGCGATCGCATTTTCACTCGTGTCGGCGCTGTGGATGACTTAGCCACTGGGCAATCGACATTCATGGTGGAAATGAATGAAACCGCTAATATCCTGAATCACGCCACACCTAAATCCTTAGTGCTGTTAGACGAAATTGGTCGAGGCACCGCAACATTTGATGGTCTTTCCATTGCTTGGGCCGTCGCTGAACATCTCGCCAGTGATATTCGAGCCCGTACAATTTTTGCCACCCATTACCATGAGCTTAATGAGCTGGCTTCGCTATTGAAAAACGTAGCGAACTTTCAGGTAACCGTTAAGGAAATGCCAGACCAGATTATTTTTCTACACCAGGTGCAGCCAGGCGGTGCTGATCGCTCCTATGGCATTGAGGCGGGTCGTCTAGCAGGCTTACCATCCAGCGTTATTAAGCGCGCTCAACAGGTTATGGGGCAAATTGAAAAACACAGCAAAATTGCAGTTGGTCTACGCAAAGGCAGCTCCAAAAAACCATCAAAAAAATTAAAAGTTCAAGAAAGTAGCCCTGAATCGCAACTTGACATCTTTGGGTGACAGCGTTGTTTGTAGCGCCCTGATACGGCGTCACCCTAAAACCAAATGTGGAGACGTTCTATGAAACGTCTCCACATTTGGAACGTCTGCATCCCTACTAATCAACCAGCTGAATCTAGCCCATACTAAGCTCATCAAAAATATGATGAACTTGTTCACGCTGCTTAGGCGTCAAATCAACAATAGACAGCAGGAAGGAGGATAGTCTGACATGGTCTTTTCTCGTCAATTTATGAGTATTCCATACCTGCTTCAAAATAGTCTCCGGTGTACTTTCTGATTTTCTAGCGGCAACCATAGGAATGCTTTCGTGTTAACTGTTAGGGAACAACTTTCTGTACTGCCATGATGCCTAGCGTTTTGCGATATTGGTCGCGCAAATGCGCGTAAATTACTCATCAAAACTATGAATTGTTCGTGAGTAAGCAACGTATAATCACTAACACTGGTCATACTGATACTTACATTACTGCTTAATCGTTCCAGTAAAAGTTCCCGCTAGTTAGTAAAAAATCAGACAATAGTAGGAGACGGAATAACCAGCATGTGGAATGCGCAGTGGGAAGAATTACACAATCTTCACAGTATTCGAGTTGTTATTACGCAAGATTTATCTTCCGTCTCTTACTCAGCGGTCATCCGTTCTTGGCAACAAGACACTACCTTTCGCAACTTTTTTATTGACCTGTTAGCAGCCTCTCCCTTTCGCGCTTTTCATTGGGAAACACCCGCAGTAACAACAGCGACCCTCGATCAACCGTTTGAATGTGTCTTGATAGATAGCCCAAACCTAGTGAAAGCTCCAGACCGAGATACGTTTGCCCCTTATTTCAACGCAACACAACTCGTTACCAGTTTTTTGAATTTGGGTAGAGATGCCATTCTGGTTGTTCCCTGCCCCACAGGGCCCAACCGTGATTACAGCTATCTAGGCGCGTTTATTCATACTGCGCCACGGGCTCAGCAACATGCTTTGTGGACCCTAGTTGGTACAACCATGGCCCAACGTATTAATGAGAAACCAGTATGGCTGAGCACAGCTGGTGGTGGTGTAGCTTGGCTCCACGTACGGCTTGACAACCATCCTAAGTACTATCACCACACTCCATACCGCACACTGCATCGATAGCAAGTGGGCCCGCGCCAAGCTATATTTCTCGCTACCCTAAATGTAGGAGAAACCATGCCATGAATCACAGCATCAGATTAGCGTCTACAGACGACATCCAACAGCTTTTGCCCTTGATTAGAGACTTCCACACCTTTGAAGGTATCCACATATCAGACGAACAACGGCAACGGGCTGTTAATGATTTACTATCTGACCTATCACTCGGTGGAATTTGGCTAATCCTGGCAGACACAACAATTGCTGGTTACGTTGCCCTCACCTTTGGATACAGTATCGAATTTGGAGGTAAAGATGCTTTTATTGATGAGCTATATATCCGACCTGAGTTACAGGGTCAGGGGCTTGGGAACCAGACACTAATTAAGATTCAGCAAGCAGCAAAAGCGCATAATATTCAGGCTGTGCATTTAGAGGTCGCTCGACAAAATACAAAGGCACAGAAACTTTATGCTCACGCAAACTTTCTACCTCGTGAAAAGTATATGCTGATGTCGGTCTCTCTCAAGTCATAACGTTCAATAGTCCCCAATCAACAATTAACAATCAAGAATATGTTGATTGCAGTACCCTCCCCCTTTACCAATTTTCTCAATTTAAAAGAGAGGAAATTGGTAAAGGAGAGGGTACATTACTGCTGTTTTTTAATTGGTTAAGTCACAAGCTCTAAGCGGCTTCAGCTGAAGGCTTAATCAATGGCACTAACCAAACGGTGATCACATGAGACAACAAACCCATCGGGCCTGCAAATAGACATAGCGCCAGGGAGTGACGCGTGAATAGCTGTTTCTCTTGCCCCTGTAAATAAATCCAGCGCCCTACAAACTAATCCATGACAAAAAAATGCACCCAGCCTGTGGTCATAACTTTTTCATCAGAAAATAGATTGGCTAAAACCGCTAAGGTTGGGTTTGCGAAGTCTTCTAATTTTTCAGGATCGAGACTAGCTGCAAAGCAATACACATAAAGCGCCGCTAACACGACAAACGGAATATACGATGCCATAATTTTGCGGGTTACTTCCCAGTTAGGCAAAAGCACCATCAAGGCCCAAAAAGGCAGTACAAACAAATTACCAAAGTTAAAAATATACTCAAATACCATCGCCCACTCACCAATCAAACGATACTGGAGTTATTGTAAGACGATGGTATTTGAAAAGGTATGGCCTACGCACCACAGGCTGGGTTTAACTGCAGTGCACTAGATCTACTATCCCCCTTTATGCCCAACTTATAAGAGTTCAGTAACTATACAACCTGAGACAGCCCCACTAAAGCTGCATCACTCAGCAAGTCGCCGCCCTCCTGGTCATACAGTCTAGCAACCGCTCCGGTGTATCCAGCATTGAAGTCTAGGGCAACTTCATTGGCAATAAAATCGGTGCGATCATCAATGTAAGCGTTATCACTAGGTGAGCTAGGCCCCCCGACTAAGGCTCCATAGATGACATTTTGATTTGGAGCAGGGTCGTTAATATTGGTCGTACCTGAGGCTGCCCGATGGTGAGCAAACTCAGGGGAGTTATTGCCGATACCGACAACATAGCTCTGCTGCGCTGGGTTATCACCCAGAATATAGTCGATTTGTCGACGAGAAAACTCGTCATATTTCCCCCCGGCATCGTTGACCGTGTCACTATAGACTCCGGCTAGAAAAGCAGTGTTAGCGCTATAGCGTAGTGACCCCCAACGGTCCAGCCAGGCTAAGCCACCCTCTGTGGTTTGAATGCCACCTGTCGCCCAATGATCGAGCCAGCGTTCCACGTCGTTACGATATCGCTGTTCTCCTGTAGCTTGAGACAACAAAACTCCTGTGCCATGAGATTTGTTATCCCAATTATGGGTCCAGTTAATATCTACCCCAGAGTAATTTTGTTGGGCCTGTGTGAGATATTGTTGTTCTCCTGTGGCTCGGTACAGCCATGCTGCTCCCCAGGCCAATTCATCCGTGTAGCCACTCCAAGAATTGTAGAAGGTTTGAGCTTCAGGGATACTATCTGAATATCGGCCACGATAACTGTCAGCAAATGCATAAAGCTGTCTTGCATTGTCTAGTAGCTCATCTGCATAGGCTGCATCTGTAGAGCGGAAGAGAATAGAGGCCGCCGCTAGAGCTGCCGCTGTCTCAGCCGCCAGGTCTGAGCCCGGATTATCTGGGTCAATACTGTAGGCAGGACGTGGCATTGTCATATCCTCAGGTCGCCCCCAGTACTGGTGATCTATCGCAGCATCACCCACTTGACCATATAGAGCTTGCGTTGTTTGACCATCACTAACATGGGCTCTGAGTAAATAATCAGTTCCCCACCGGAGAGTATCCATTAATTCGTCCAACTGGCCGCTGGCTCGATAGGCTCCTCCATATTCCACACCTCCCCAAGCTAGCAGGGTAAGGCTTGAGGCCATAGGAAAGCCAAACTTCACATGGTCACCAGCATCGTAATAGCCACCGGTCAGATCAAGTCCAACATCGGTACCATCTTTTAGAGCAGAGTCACCACGCCATGCAATACGATTATTGTCTGGTAAGTTTCCAGAACGTTGAGCCTCATAAAACAATAGTGAGGCTTGCAACGCTGCACCGTAAGCCGGAGAAGAGCCATTAAGTATAATTGGTTTCCCAGCTGATATCTCACCAGAAGACTCTTGGGGTGGCTTTGGGGTAGGGCTATCATTGCCGCCGGTCTCTTCTCCAGGTGATGGAGATTCAACATTTTCTGGTGGTGTCACAGGGGTCTCTCCATCCGGTGGAGGGACTGGCACTGGAGTATAGGGCGCAGGTTCCGAAATAACTTCAATTTGGTGCATCTCAGAGGTTGCGTTGTTACCAACAAAACCAAACTGAGCACTTTCACCAGGATTTAGGCGAGAGTTCCAGCTTGCGGCCTTAATTGTATAGCGGTTACCGTCACGCTCAAGGATTTCTGCGTCCCAGAGATTTTCTATATCAAAGGTAGTTTCAATAGTGAGAACCCAGTCGTTAACGGCTATAGATTCATCATTGGTAATACGAATGGAACCCACCAAACCACTTCCCCAATCTTGGGAAATTTCAAGTCTAGTTTGCATCATGTGTTAGAGGCGTTTCAAAAACGGAATCTACTAGAAAGAAAAAACTTAGATGGTAGTTGCTAAAATGCCTGGGGCATCTTTTCCCCGTTTTATGAATGTGCACCCAAAACACAAGCCTTCGACCTTAGTATAGAGCGGGCCTAGTGGAATTGTGGGCTCTCATCGACACAAATCATTTAATTACGTGAGGAAAATATTAGGAAACAAACGTGATAATTCTGCTGTGGGAACCTTCTAAAACCCTACTCGTAGGTATATTTCGAGCTGTCATTAGCGCTTGGAAGGTTTGGGCTCGCTCAGGTTCGTCAAAGATTTTATTTTGCTTAGGGTTTGTTTTTGACTCAACATCTGTCAGGCTGTAACAGCGCCTGTATCAGATTTAGATAAATGTCAATGGATGTGGAATCGGCTCCAAGCTTTGATCGGCTGTCATTGAGTGAGCCGGTAATCAAGGCTTTAGAGGAGTTAGGCTACGAGAGCCCGACTCCAATTCAAGCACAAACAATTCCCCATGTATTGGCTGGTGCCGACATTATTGGGCAAGCTCAGACAGGCACCGGTAAAACAGCGGCCTTTGCACTTCCGCTACTTTCTCGTGTCGACATCAGCCAGCGTTTACCGCACACCCTTGTGCTTACGCCCACCCGAGAGCTGGCAATCCAGGTAGCTGAGGCATTTCAGAGCTATGCATCCCACATGAAGGGATTTCATGTCCTGCCGCTCTACGGCGGGCAAAGCTACAATATTCAGTTTCGCCAGCTAGAGCGGTCGGTGCATATCGTAGTGGGCACACCTGGCCGAGTCATGGACCACATGAAGCGAGGCACGCTCGACTTAAGCGCCCTAGAGTGTCTAGTACTTGATGAAGCAGACGAGATGCTGCGCATGGGCTTTATCGATGATGTGGAGTGGGTGTTAGAAAAAACACCCGATTCACGTCAGGTAGCCTTATTTTCTGCAACTTTACCTAAGGAAATTCGCCGGATTGCTCAGAAACATCTGAATAATCCAACGGAAGTTTTGATTAAATCCAAAACTTCCACAGCGGATACTATCCGACAGCGCTATTGGATGGTCAGCGGTTATCACAAACTGGATGCACTGACTCGCATTCTAGAAACGGAAACCTTTGACGGCATGATCGTTTTTGTCAGAACTCGTCTGGCCACAGTGGAGCTGGCGGAGAAATTGGAAGCGCGTGGCTATGAAACTGCACCTTTGAGTGGAGACATCTCTCAGATTCAGCGAGAACGAACTGTCGAGCAGCTTAAGTCGGGCAAACTGGACATTGTTGTGGCCACGGATGTGGCTGCTCGTGGACTGGATGTGGAGAGAATCAGCCATGTCATCAATTATGATATGCCCTACGATACAGAGACTTATGTCCACCGTGTGGGTCGTACTGGGCGTGCCGGGCGTAACGGTGAAGCTATCTTGTTTGTAGCTCCGCGAGAGCGACGATTGCTCTATGCCATTGAACGGGCTACGAAGCAAAAAATCTCTAAAATGGAGCTGCCCACGACCGAGATGGTCAATGATAAGCGCGTTGCACGCTTCAAGCAGCAAATTACTGACACTATTGCTGAGGAAAATTTAGAGTTTTTTACGAACCTGATAGAGCAGTATGAGCAGGAGCATAATGTGCCTGCCATGGAGATTGCAGCTGCCTTAGCAAAATTGGTTCAGGGTGAGGAGCCGCTATTGCTAGTTGAGCGTAAGCGATCGCAACCTGACCGTAGAGAACGTCCACAGAAACGTGAGCGCAGGGCTTCGCCCCCAGAGCAGGGCATGGGACGCTATCGCATTGAGGTGGGCCATCGCCATCGGGTAAACCCAGGCCACATTGTTGGCGCGATCGCAAATGAAAGTGGATTAGAAAGCCGCTATATTGGCCGGATCAATATCTACGACAGCCATAGCACGGTGGACTTGCCAGAGGGCATACCCAAAGAAATGATGCGGCATCTGAAAAAAGTCTCTATTGCGGGTCAGCCCCTACGCATCAAGCGTATAGAAAACGATGAGGCAACCGGCAAAGGGGGCAGCAAACGCAAGCGCCCTAAAACTAGACCGAAGGAACGTTAGTTTTACATTTAGAGTGGTTCTACTTAGAATGCCCCGACGTGCCAAATCGTCTCTGATATTCACTCTCAGTCAAGATATCCTCAGGATGTTCAACGCGATCTAGAAACACCTTACCTTGCAGGTGATCGTACTCATGCTGAAAAATTCGAGCCACAAAATCCTGTAGATATTGTCGGCATTGACGACCGTTGCGATCAACATAGGCAACTTCGACCGCGCGGTAGCGGGGTACTAACCCTCGTTTACCTGGCACACTGAGACAGCCTTCCCAACCTTTGACTACATCGTCACTGTGGCTCAAAATCTGCGGGTTGAGCATAGCTGTGGGCTCCATGTATGGAGCCTGAGGATAACGTGGATTGGGGCGTGATGCCACGATAAATAACTGTACCCCTTCAGCAACTTGAGGAGCCTCGATACCTACGCCGTTTTTATCCGCTGCTGTCACCAGCAAATCATCGATCAGGTGCTGCAATGTTGGCTCTGTAAGATCGCAGATAGGTTGAGTTTGCGATCGCAGGCGAGTGTCCCCTAACTCAATAATCGTTCGAACATGGCACATAGAATTACAGTCACTGCTGAGTCAACGCCTTAGTATACACATCTAAGGCAATAGCAAAAAAAAAACGAACAAACAAAAAAAAAAAAGAAAACCAAAAAACAAAAAACAAAAAAA
>JBHJIV010000259.1:0-5808 GCA_050043105.1 Leptolyngbyaceae cyanobacterium
ACCAAGATCGCTTGGGAGAAGACCTGAATGTTGAACTGGCTGAGCAGATGAGGCTAGACGTGGAGCAGTTTAATCGCGATCGCAATAGCGATGCTGCTCAAGCAGCAGTCGATGCTGATTTAGACCTGGCATCTCAACTAAGTCTAAGCGGCACGCCCAGTTTCTTAATGGGTGGTTTGCTGGTGCCTTCCGGTGTTCCACCCGAGAGCTTTGGTGAACTATTGGATAATCTAAAAGCCAGGCAGACACCGTCAGAATAAGTTTTGAGTTGTCATATCTAACGTCTTTTCATAACAAAAAAGCTTCAGTTCTTAAACTCAAAATTCAAAACTGAGAATTTTAAATTCTCCTACCTTCACTACGCACTACCTTTCCGTAAGCCCCATGTCAGATTCCCGACGGCCTAAAATAATTGTTATTGACGATGACCCCACCGGTTCTCAGACGGTCCATAGCTGCTTACTGTTGCTGAAATGGGATGTGGCTACCTTAAAACAAGGTTTGTTAGACGACTCTCCCATTTTCTTTATTCTTGCCAATACTCGGTCGCTGACTCCGGCTGAGGCGAAGCGCACTACCCAAGATGTTTGTCACAACCTCAAGCAGGCGTTGGCTGAAACCGACACCCAAGAATATTTAGTCGTGAGTCGTTCAGATTCGACACTTCGAGGTCACTACCCGCTAGAAACGGATGTAATTGCCTCAGAGCTGGGTCCCTTTGACGCTCACTTTATGGTGCCAGCATTTTTTGAAGCCGGGCGTATTACCCTCGATAGCACCCATTATATTGAGGCCGATGGTGTGCGCACCCCTGTGCACAAAACCGAGTTTGCCAAGGACTCTGTGTTTGGCTACAGCTACAGCTATTTACCCGACTATGTTGCTGAAAAAACAGCAGGCAAGATTGTTGCTGAACAAGTAGAACGATTTACGCTAAACCTACTTGAGCAAGGTACAGCCGAGCGATTGAAGTCGCTAAGTAACAACGTTTGTGTAGCTGTTGATGCCAAGCAGCAGAAAGATATTGATCGGTTCTCACAAGAGTTATTAACGGCTGCTGCTGAGGGTAAAAAATTTCTCTTTCGGAGTGCGGCTAGCCTGCTGACCTCTTTGGCCGCGTTACCTGCTCAACCTATCTTGCCAGCAGAGATGGCTCGCTATACCCGCAACAACAAACCAGGAGTGATTCTTGTTGGCTCACACGTTAAAAAAACAACTCGTCAGCTAGAGTATCTGCTTAAACAGTCCGGTGTCGCTGGGCTAGAAGTGGATGTCTCCCGCTTAAAAGACACCCCAGACCAAGCCAGTGCAATAGTGTCTGAAATATTAGCTCAGGTACAAGCTGCCTACGCTCAAGATAAAACAGCTGTCGTTTACACTAGCCGTGAAGAACTGATATTTAACGATGTCGAGACTCGTTTAGCCTTTGGTGAGTCTGTTTCTGGCTTGTTAATGGATATCGTCAAGGGGCTACCTGATGACCTGGGTTTTTTGATCAGCAAGGGGGGAATTACCTCTAACGATACGTTAAGTAAGGGGCTGGCATTAACCTCGGCCCGGCTTTTGGGTCAGGTGATTCCCGGTGTCTCTGTTGTCACAACCGGCGCTAACCATCCCCAGTTTTCTAATTTGCCTGTGGTTTTGTTCCCTGGCAATGTAGGCGGTGACGACGCTGTGGCCACTGCTTACCAGCGGATGGCGTCTAGATAAGAGCGGGCCGGCTGAGAGCAGTCTGAATGCTTTGGTGCTACGCCCGATTAGCATTTTCCATTCTGAGTTCTGACAGGAGATCGCTTAAGCGATCGCACTCAGCTTCATATTTATCTCCACAAAAATGGCAGATGGCTTCGGCCGGTTCACTTTTGTTGATCATGTCCTGAAGCTCATCTTCCCCTAAGAGTTTTAGGGCAGATAACATCCGCTGGCCGTCACAAGGGCAGTTAAACCTGAGCAGCTGACTCTCTGGAAAAATCTCTAGACCCATATCGCCCACCAGATCTTCAATAATCTGGGGTAGCGTTTTCTGTGCCCGCAGCATGGGGGTAAACCCGGTCAATGTCGACAGCCGAGACTCTAAGACGGAAATTAAACGCTCATCGTTAGCTACTTTTGGCAGAATCTGCAACAGCAATCCTCCTGCTGCTTCGACGCCGTGCTGATCGACAAAAACACCTAACGCTAGGGCCGATGGCGTTTGCTCCGATGTAGCCAGATATTGGGTCAGGTCATCCCCAATTTCCCCTGATACCAGCTCAATCGTGCTGGAGTAGGGATACCCCAAACCTGAGTCGCGGACAACGTACAGATAGCCGTTGCGACCTACCGCTGTGCCGACATCCAGCTTGCCCTGGGTATTGGGGGGTAGCTCCACCGATGGGTTAGACACATAGCCCCGCACACTACCATCCAATCGAGCGTCCACTAAAATCCCATCGAGGGGGCCATCTCCCTGAATCTGAATATTAACGCGCGAGTCTTCTCGCTTCATATTTGAGACTAGCAGTGCTCCAGCTGTTAACGTTCTGCCTAGGGCTGCTGTGGCAACATAAGAAAGTTTGTGGCGAGTTCTCGCTTCTTCAACTAATCGGGTGGTGATGGCTCCAACAACACGAATACCGCCTTCTGCTGCTACTGCTCGAATCAGCTGATCCGCCATGATTTTACTTTGTTATTACAGTTCTTAATCTTTTTGTCTTTACTATTGTAGTGGTAGAGCCGTCGCGCCAGGTTGTCGGTTAATCAGGGATTTATTACCTGCTCCATTGCTAGCCAAAATTTATGAACAACATGTTTGGGATATATCAGCAAAGTACCCTAAGGATTGAAATTGATGCGACGGTTGTGCAACTGCGACAGGGCCTAACTCAGCCTGAGCAGCTGCGACAGTGGCTGTGGCCGCAGCAGTTTTCTGAGAACTTTAAGACTCCGTTACAGATAGGACAAACCTTTTCTAGCTATGTTGGGCCTATTCGTATCGATCACACCATTGAGGAAATCTCTAACAATTCCATTCGATTTTTACTTCACCGGGGAGTTGATGGCTTTCACGAATGGTATTGGGGAGATGGTTGGGTCCAATCTCGTTTAGAAGGGGTCTCGACGTTACCGCTTAACATTGCTCAGACCACTAGCCTACTCAGGCTAAGGCTGTATCTGGTACTGCAGAATCGGCAGACAGTTGAGAAGACGGCAGACTAACTGGGGCAGCTTATTCGTTTTGCACCCGTAGACGTACTGAATCTCCATGGGAGGGTAGCCCTTCTGCAGTCGTGAGGGCATCAATAGCCCCAGCAACACTGGTCAGTGCAGACTTTGAGTACTGAATTAAGCTGGAATGCTTCATAAAGGTTTCGGTGCTCAACGGTGAAGCATAGCGGGCCGCTCCTGATGTTGGCAAAGTGTGGTTAGGGCCTGCAAGATAATCACCAACAGCCTCTGGTGTGTCATGCCCTAGAAAAATTGCCCCAGCCTGGGTAATCTTCTCCAGCAAGGCCCAGGGATCATCCACCTCTAGTTCTGAATGTTCAGGTGCAAACTGATTAGACAGTTGGGCCGCCACATTGAGGGACTCTACAACAATGGCAATGCCATAGTGGGCAATGGCTTTTTCGGTTAAAATCTGCCGCGGATGGCCAGCCAGCTGTCGGTCTACCTCAATGACCACCTTCTCTGCCAAGGTGCTGTCAGTTGTCAATAAAATTGCCGCTGCCATTGGGTCATGCTCGGCTTGGGCTAGCAGATCAGCTGCAATATGGACCGGATTCGCCGTGTGGTCTGCTATAATCAAGACTTCAGAAGGGCCGGCTAATGAGTCAATCCCCACAGTCCCATAAACTTGCTTTTTAGCCAGGGTGACATAGACATTACCTGGTCCGCTGATGACGTCTACTTTTGGGATCGTTTTTGTCCCGTAGGCCATCGCGCCGATAGCTTGTGCTCCACCTACCCGGTAAATTTCCTGCACCCCAGCTTCTTGAGCAGCCACTAAGACCGCTGGGTTAATCTGTCCCTTGGGTGTGGGCGTAGTCATAACTAATCGTTCAACCCCAGCGACCTGCGCCGGAATTGCATTCATAATCACTGTGCTAGGGTAAGCGGCTCGACCCCCAGGGACATAGATACCGGCGCGGGCTACAGGGGTGTATCGTTTACCAAGGACGACACCATTCTCTTCAAAGGTGACCCAGTTTTTGGGCAGCCGCTGCTTGTGAAAGGCTTTGACATTTTTACAAGCTAAACGAATCGCATTAAGGAGTTCGCCAGAAACCTGTTGATAAGCCGTATCGATCTCTGCGCCACTAATGCGTAGGGTGCTGGAGGTCAAGGTCTGTTCGTCAAATTTGGCCGTGTAATGCAAGAGGGCCTCATCACCTGAGCGTCGGATGGCATTCAGTATTTCTCGAACGGTGGCTTCTTGCTCAACCACCTGAGCGGTGTGGATGCGATCGCAAATACGCTGGAGTTCAGTCTGCGCTTCGCTAAGCTTGTACAGAGTTCGCAACATTGAGGCGGGTGGCGAGGGTGGGAGGGAGTATGATTGTTATAGCTTAGCGCGGATTAGTTGGAGGCAGCCGTATAGAGTAATCAGATTCTACTAGGGCAAACGCATACTCAAGTACCCAGAATCTCTAAGAGATAATCGTTATCCCATCCGGCTTTGAGACGTTTAGCCTTGGTTCCAGCCTTAGTGGAGGTGTCTTGCCTCAAGAGGTTCAGAGCAATATGCCTAATGAGGGCTAAATTCTCGGGAGCATGGTCTTTACGAATGCGCGAGGCATCTTCGTTGAAGGCGACATCGAGTACCCAATGCACTTGGTTTTCGATTCCCCAGTGACTCCGAACAGCGTGGGCAAAGTGTTCTACCCCACCCTCAAGACTCAACAAATAATAGCGTTGTTTGATGGTAGGCGGTTGACCATTTAATCGCCGTTCGGATTCCACTAATCCCACCCGCTGTAGTCCTGGCCATCTCTCAGCATCAACCAAGGATGTCACCTCCTCAAGCAACCAGTGCCGACGGATTTCAATACGACCGTGACCACCATCAATGGTTTGATAAAACTCATGGGCTACATTCTTGAAATCGATTTTGCGAGTCCACTCGAAGAGTTGTGCCACATCCTCATGAATGTTGCCCTGATTCCCTTTTAGACTCAAAACATAGTCTCCACCCTGTTCAATAATTTGCTGGGCAATAGCGGTTTGAGTCCCCATTGCATCGATTGTGACAATACAGCCGTGCAGCTCTAAGACCTTGAGTAATTCAGGAATCGCCGTAATTTCGTTCGACTTGTCATCCACTTTCACCTGGCCTAAGACCAATCGATTCTGACTCGCCCAGGCAATGACCATATGAATGGCCCCTTTGTCACCACCGCTATCATAGGAATGACGGAGTGTCTTACCGTCAATAGCAACAATTTCTCCAGCACTCAATTGCGCCACTGAGCGCACCCAACTGAGAAAGCAGCTCTGTAACATGTCTGGATTCAAGGCCGCAAACAACCGAGCAATCGTATCGTGAGACGGAATACCATTGGGGAAGACCAGAAAACTTGTTAGCCACTCCTCTTTAGCTTTTCCATACAGTTCGATGTCCACCCAAGTATCGGCTCCACAAATCACAGCACAAATCGTGAGACCAATAATATCGAGCAAACGATGCTCTACTAAATACTCAACTCGCGGATCTTCAAGCTCTCTGAAGTGCTCAAGTAGGGTCACTGAGTGCTCATCTGGTGCAGACATAAGGGACTTCTTCAGCTGGGAACCCCTCGATAGTTACATGCCGAGTATGCGTTTGCCCTA
>JBHJIV010000260.1:0-15750 GCA_050043105.1 Leptolyngbyaceae cyanobacterium
GGACGACGAACTAAACCAGCCTTCACCGGATTCAAATGAATATACCGCGACAGCTGAAGTACATACGCATCACTGTCCACAAGAACTGCCTGAAATCGTCCCTGAAAGATTGACCCGCATCGCCAATACCACTTGTTTATCGCCTTCGTATACGACAGTGTGAACACCTGCATCTTCTGCGAAAAGTCATTCTTTCGTAAGCGCACTAGAAAATGATAATGATTCGGCATCAAGCAATATGCGTTGACATCCAGGCTATCTTGGGCCAAATAATGCCAAAATCGTCGCAAGAAAAAGAGATAATTTTCCCGTTCAAAGAAAATCTTTTCGCGATTGTTACCTCGGTTGTACAGGTGATAGTACTGCCCTGGTAAAAATTCTGTCTTGCGCCTTGGCATCTTATAGCTTAAAAATTGCTACACCTAAAGTGCCCAGCACCTCCCAAGCTCCCCGATTTCTTTACAGGGTGTCCCTTATGCTGAAGCCGAATGCCACAGAAACCGGAGATCTGCCCAACCGATCAAGCGGTTTCCATCTAGAATTCAACGTTATCTGGAGTCCGAGGGAATGGAATCACATCGCGGATATTTGTCATACCGGTCATAAACTGCACCAGTCGTTCAAAGCCAAGGCCAAAGCCTGCATGGGGCACTGTGCCATAGCGACGTAGGTCTAAATACCACCAGTAGTCGTCCTTGGGTAGTCCGGCCTCTGCAATGCGTTTTTCTAAGACATCCAATCGCTCTTCTCGCTGCGAACCACCAATGATCTCACCAATGCGAGGGGCCAACACATCCATTGCTGCAACAGTTTTGCCTCCATCATTCAGACGCATATAAAACGCCTTAATCTCTGTGGGGTAATCTGTCACAATCACTGGCTTCTTAAAATAGTCTTCCGCCAGGTAGCGTTCATGCTCAGACTGCATATCTAAGCCCCAAGAGATCGGGTACTCAAATTTCTTATCGCATTTTTCTAGAAGATTGATCGCATCGGTATAGGTAATGCGTTCAAATTCATTATTGATAATGTTGTCAGCAGTTTCTAAAACTGTTTTATCAATCCGCTTGTTGAAGAATTCCATATCATCGGCGCATTCTTCTAACACTCGCTTAAAGACAAACTTGAGAAACTCTTCTGCTAGATCCATGTTGCCTTCTAGATCACAGAAAGCCATCTCTGGCTCCATCATCCAAAACTCGGCCAGGTGACGAGAGGTATTTGAGTTCTCAGCTCGGAATGTGGGGCCAAAGGTATACACATTGGTAAACGCCATGGCCATAATCTCGGCTTCTAGCTGGCCACTCACGGTTAAATAGGTGGGCTTACCAAAAAAGTCTTGACCATAGTCCACTTTACCGTCGTCTCCCTTAGGCAGTTTGTCCAGGTTCATGCTGGTGACGGTAAACATTTCTCCGGCTCCTTCGCAGTCGCTGGCGGTGAGAATAGGCGTATGAATCCAGAGGAAACCACGGCTTTGGAAAAACTCGTGGATGGCATTAGCACAGGCATTGCGGACACGGAAGACGGCACCAAGGGTGTTAGTGCGCGATCGCAAATGTCCCAACCCCCTCAAAAACTCAAACGAATGCCGCTTTTTCTGTAGCGGGTAGGTTTCAGCATCCGACTCGCCTACCACTTCAAGGGTACTGGCCTGCAGCTCCACCCGCTGCCCTTTACCTGGTGACTCAGCCAAGATGCCAGCAATCACAACCGAAGCGCCCGTCGTGATCCGCTTCATAGCATCTTCATAACCATCCAAGCCAGCATCCACAATCACCTGCAGACCTGTCATCGATGAGCCGTCATTGATATCTAAAAAACTAAACTTTTTAGAATCACGTTTAGTACGAACCCAACCTTTAATAGTGACGGCATCACCAGGGTTGCCAGATTTTAGGATGTGCTTAATACGCTGGGTGGTCATTGCCTGTGCTAAAAATTGACTCTATATAAGGTAGCGCAGGCTGCCCCTTTACTAACTACCATCGCTTGCTTTTTGGGGGGTAGAGATGTTGCATGCAACGTCTCTACCCCCCAAACCATCCCCGCAATAGCCATCCTAAAACCATTCCCAACCCCATAAATCGCAGCACCTGCCAGAATGGTTCCTTGAGATTATTCCAAGACATTAGCTGGTTTTCTAACGTTTCCTCTAACGTTTCAATCTGCTTTTTCAACCGATTTAACTCTGCTTTGGGTAAATGCCCCTGGGTAAGTTTTGCCTGCGCCTGGGTCCGCTTAGAAAACGCGTCACGCACTTCGATATATCGTTCGCGTAAGGCTTGGAAATCCTTAGATGTTTCCTCTAAAGCCGTTACAAATTCAGTCAGATCTTGCTCAGTCAGTGGCAGAGACGATTTCATAACACAGGCCAGTAGATATAGACTTAAAGTACAGGAGAGGTTCCGAGGAATAAACCCTTCGAGGATTCTATCAGCCACATTTATTAAGATGGGTCCCAACGTCAATCCCAGGTAATCCACTATGAACAAGACAACGATGGCGTCATCCAGCAACGAAACGTCGAATCTACAAACCGCTGAGCCACTAGCACTCGCTCAGGCATTAGCCAAGCAGCTAGCTATTGGTCCTATGGACTGGCACCGACTGAACTCCAACCGTCAGGTACGGGCTAAAGAACAGGTGGCTGCTGCCTTGGTCTATCTACTGAACGATAATCCCGAGGAAGCACTGCCGCGACTAGAACAGGCCGTAGGTTGGCTAAATCGCAGCATTAAAGCGCCCCCCTGCCCAACCCATGGAGAGCGTAACTAAGCTCTACGCTATCGCCAACGTCTCCGTTTAATATCTCCGCAGCATTACCACCATTGACGGCAATTTCCACATAGCCATGACTACCGACTAAGGCGAGTGCTGAGCCAACCTCGGTCAAACCATAGGTGGTGCAGTTTGGAATGCAGTGCTTTCCGAGATAGATATGCCATGTCTGGTTAGATAGCCGAGCACCAGGAATATTGGTTACTAAGTTGCCAAAATGATCACTATATTGAATGCAGCCACAATAGCCCTGATTCGTTTTTGCTACATCATCAATGTCTAACCCAACCAGGTTAGACACCGATAGGGATACTCCGAGCTGACCAAAGGATATCCCCCTAGCTAAATGGGCAGCAGCAGGCGCAAAAATATCACGGCCATGAAAGGTGTGGCTAGCATGAGGTGTCCGCCAATAGTCTTGATTTGTCAGAGCAACAGCAGCCGTAACCGGCAGGCCAGTGATAATGCCATTGTCCGGGGCAATAACGGTATGCACACCAACGGATGTCGCTATTTGAGCAGCAATAGCCGACCGCTGAGTCCCAACACCTGGATCTACGATAACGATATGGATAGTTCCTGCTGGGAAATACCCATAGCTCGTTAGCAGATTAAATCGAGCCGCCAGAATATCCTGAGATTTAATAGCGTGGGTAATATCTATTAGCTGACTTTGGGGACTGATACCAGCAATTACGCCTTTCATCACACCGACATAGTTGTCTCGGTGACCAAAATCCGTCAATAGTGTGATCGTACCCATAGGTATGCCCCCCTCTAAGTGATACGTTTTCCCCAATGAGTAACCCTTTATCGCATTGTGTAGACGCCCTAGCGCTTAATAAAATTGAGCGTCACGTTTTCCTATGTGCAGATCAAACAAAACCTAAATGTTGTGATAAAGCCAGCAGTATTGAAGCCTGGAGCTATCTCAAGGCAAGATTGAAAGAGCTACAGATGGACGCTCCAACCGCAGAGCGGCCTAGCTGTGTATTTCGAACTAAAGCAAACTGTCTACAAGTTTGCCAACAGGGGCCAATCTTAGTAGTTTATCCGGATGGCGTGTGGTACCACAGTGCAACGCCTGACGTAATAGAACGCATTATTCAAGAGCATCTTATTGGTAATCAGGTGGTCGAAGCCTATGCCTTCCTGAAAAACCCGCTACTCGATGTAAATAAGTACCGGGCAATCCGTGATTCTAATGATTGATTGGGAACAATTGATTTGAGCCCATAGGTCAAGCAATTGGTGTAAGCGCGATTTCTTCATTTCACTCAATCGGTAGCAAGACTTTAATTATGTACAACCTTGCTATAAATTTAACTGGACTTAATAAAACAACCCTGATTGACCATAGTCCGTACAGTATCATCAACAGAGGTGTATACAAACTCATATTTGGGCCTTAGCTAATGCTTTGTCCTGCTGCTACGCACATAGTGAATATATAAGACAGTTTGGACGTATCTTTATCCAATTTCCCCATAGACTTCGAGTAACACGAATACACGGCATGAAAGAAACTACCACTGGCGATCAAAAGAAGCTTCTACTGATAGATGACGACCCAAATCTCATCCTATTGGTAAGAGATTATCTTGAGTTTCGTGGTTATCAAGTTGTCACAGCTGGCAATGGTCGCGAAGCTCTTGATGTGTTGGGCGATCTTGTGCCCGACATGATTATCTGTGATGTCATGATGCCCGAGATGGATGGCTATGCTTTCGTTGAACAGGTTCGCCAAGACCCAGGCAAAAGTTGGATTCCTATTCTATTTTTATCTGCTAAAGGCCAAAGCCAAGACCGAGTCAAAGGTCTAACGACGGGTGCTGATGTCTACATGGTAAAGCCATTTGAGCCTGAAGAGCTGGTAGCTCAAGTGGAGTCTTCCCTTAAGCAGGCATCACGTTTAATCCACCATCAGAATAAATCTGGCGGTAGTTCCCCCACCATTCAAGTGCCCTTTGATGTGGAGCTAACTCCTACAGAATTGAAGGTAGTACAGTTTGTAGCCCGAGGCATGGCAAATCGTGAAATTGCTGAGGAGCTGAAGGTCAGTCAGCGAACCATTGAAAGCCACGTTAGTAACATGCTTGGCAAAACCGGCCTTCATAACCGTACCGAGTTAGCCCGCTGGGCAATGGAGAATAATAAGGCGTAGTTCGATTACTCAGACAGGGCAGGTTATTTGCCGTGGACCTACCCTGTTTTAAGTAATTAGACATAATCTTTGGTAACTTCCTGCTTAAGGATGTCAAACTTCGCTATAATGGTAAAGCTTCGCTGGTGTAGCTCAGTTGGTAGAGCAGCTGATTTGTAATCAGCCGGTCGTCCGTTCGAGTCGGATCACCAGCTTTTTTTATGAATACATTGCATGTAAGAGGTTTTAGCCTCTTACATTTTGGTCAAATCTGAAACTTTGAGAGCTATTTTGACTTGATCTTCGGCCTAAACCCAGCGCCAGAAGCTACTTATGTCAAAGGTTTCAGAGAAATTAGTAAAGATATAAATCTCATCAAGGGGTTTAACAGTTGTAATCAATCTAGATAAGCACTGTTTGACCGACTGACTTTAGGTTAACCGGTCAAGCAATTAACCTAACAAAGCTGATGAGGACAGATAACGTCTGAATCTGGATTATTCATGGTTCATTTCCCGTGTAGGTAACCCTTAGAAGACCTCTCGGGCAGATTACCTGCTAAGCTTGCAAGCTGTCGGAGTGCCTTACGGCTAATGGTGTTCTCATTGGTTCCATTCGAGGATGACACCTGGATAGAATAATGGAGAACCATCTGACGATAACGGCCTTGTAAAAAAGGCTGAGCCAACGTGTGCCAGAGATTCATCATTCAGACCAAGGCGTGCAATATGCGGCCAATGCCTATGTTCAGCTGTTGGAGGAGAATGAGATAGCCATTGGTATAGCGGTTTTGGGTAAAACCTATGAGAAGGCTTTGCTGAACGACTGATGAGAACAATTAAAAAAAGAGGTTAACTTGTCGGACCATCGCAATTTTAACAAGGTATATAACAAAATAGGAGAGTTCTTTAAATAGGTGTATGCGAAGAAGAGAATTTACTCGTCTTTGAGCTATTTAACACCCAGTGAATTTGAGGAAACATACAGGAAGGAATTATAGAATGCTTCAGATTGATACAGGCAAGTCTAGACTTGCTGTCATCTGATTTGACTATCCAAATTTTGGTTTAGAGGTTCACTTCACTATACGAATCAGTTGAAATTAGAGTGCGATCGCAGCCAAAACGGCATCATTGATTAAATCACTACGGTATAGCCAGTCATCAATAAACTAGACGCATACCAATAAAAGAAATCTATGGATCTAATCAAAACCCTTATTGAGCTAACACCTTGATAAAAGACATCTGTAAATAGAGATACAGATACTTTATGGCCATCATCGATTAAATGAGACAAATTGATAGGAATCCCCGTCATGAAGTCTCATTATTTTTGGTTCAGAAGACTTTCTCTCTCTTGTGCCCTAACGCTTTCTTCAGTCTTGATTGCATCTTGTTCTGGCCCCAGCGAAAATGTCGAGGGTGCAGCCGACACCGCCAGTACTGGCAATGGGGAAGTGATCCGTATTTCTATTGGTACCCAAGACCAGGTGATTAATACAGCTGTTGGCGGTGCTACCGTACGAGAGTTAGGATTATTAGAAAAACACCTCCCCACAACAGGCAAGTACGAAAATGTAGAATACGATATTCAATGGTCCAGCTACACATCCGGACCTCCCATCACCAATAAGATGCTTGCCGACCAGATTGATATTGGTTTAATGGGAGATTTTCCAGCTGTCATTAATTTGATTAAATTTCAGGAAGAGGTTGAAGGCGTTACCTCCACCTTCATTGGCACCCTAGCCTATAGCCCCAACGGAGCAGGCAATGCGGTTGTCGTTCCCAAGGACAGCGATGTCACCTCTCTAGCGGATCTCAAAGGGGGCTCTGTATCCGTCCCCTTTGGCTCTGCAGCCCATGGCATGGTACTCAAGGCCCTGAGCGATGCTGGCATTGACCCAGAATCAGATGTCAAACTGATTAGCCAAGCACCGGAGGTAGGGGGCACCAGTCTACGTACGGGCCAAATTGATGCCCACGCTGACTTTGTTCCCTTTGGAGAATTATTTCCCTTCCGAGGCTTTGCTAAGAAGATTTTTGACGGTGCTCAAACTGGTGTTCCCACGCTACACGGCATTGTTGTTCGTTCTGACTTTGCAGAAGAGCATCCCGAAATCGTTCAAGCCTATCTCCAGGCAATGCTGGAAGCGAACCAAACATTTCAAGAGAAGCCTGAAGAGATCTCTGCCCAAATCGAAGAATGGTCAGGTATCGAGAAAGAAGTGGTTTATATGTTTCTCGGCCCCTCCGGTCTACAGCCTATAAACCCGAGCATTGGTGAAGTCCAGCTAGAAGCGCTCAAAAATAGTATTGCCACATTGATTAGTCTGGGCAAAATTGAATCTCCGGTCAACCCAGACGATGTTACCCAGTGGGTCGATGAAAGCTTCTTAAAGACAGCCATGGACAATATTGGCTTGGACTATGACGAAGTGATTGCCACGGGCGAAAGCTATGTCATCACCGGGAATGATGCCCTTACCAACGAACCGATTGAAGAGCCCAAAATGGCAGCCCAGCTGTGGATTCAAGAAGAGCCCACGGTGACCAACTTTGCCACTATTCCCAACATGATCAAAAAGCTCAACGAGCTACAGGCCGATGGCAAAGCCTCTGATGTGATCTTTGTCCACGATCGCAACAAAGGTTGGAAGCTATTTGCAGAGAACTCTCTCTATGTCACAATTGGAGATGAAGTATCGGCCTTTCTGCTAGAAGCTGATGCCCAGGCGTTTGCTGCTGAGTCCGGTGGCCAGGTAACCACATTTAAGAGCCTGTTACAGACCTATGCAAATGGACCTCAGCCAGCTCGCATTAGCCGTTTAACTATGGAGAATTTGAAGCAGGCACTGTTAGAATCTGTACCAGCGTTAGCGGGTTAGGAATACGCACTCTCAACCATTCCTTTAATAGTTCTCTCCTATGGCCAGCACCCTGCCTCAATCTCACGTTCGGGCTCGTAGCTCTAGCCCGCTTTCGAGCCTATATCAAACCCTACGGGTTATCTTGTCAGGTCGTTCTGTCAGGCGGTTTATCGCCCTGGCCCTCTTTTTTGGAATCTGGCAAATCCTATGTATGATTGGCTTTAAGTTCTTTATTAACTTTCAGCTGATCCCCTCTCCATGGGAAGTGGCAAAAGCCACTGTTGATTTCTTTACTAGTGACCCCTGGGTACATATCCGTTCTAGCGTGGTACGGGTACTAGTAGGCTTTGCGGTAGCCTCTGTTTTGGCAGTCATTTTGGGAATTATTATTGGCTGGTTTCAAATTGCTGAAGATCTTTTAATGCCAGCCCTAGAACTGCTTAGACCCATCCCGGCTGTTGCCTGGATTCCGCTTGCCATCTTGATGTTTCCTAACGCCGAGACGGGAATGATTTATATCACCTTTATTGGCGCATTCTTTCCGGTGTTAATCAGCACGATTCGAGCAGTTGAAAATATTCTGCACGACATTGTCTTGATTCGGGTAGGTCAATGTCTGGGAGCCAATCAATGGCATGTTTTCAAGGATATTGTCATTCCAGGAGCCTTACCCGGTATTGCCAGTGGACTAACCATTGGCATGGGCAATGCCTGGTTTTGCTTGGTGACTGCCGAGATTTTAGCTGGTCGGTACGGTGTGGGCTACATTACCTGGGAGTCCTATGTAACGTCTAACTATCCCCCCATTGTGATGGGAATGCTGCTAATTGGGTTGATGGGTGCCCTGAGCTCGTGGGCAGTTGGTCGCAGCACAGCGGCTTTGATGCCCTGGCGTGTGATCAAAAAACAGGATGCTTAAACCAGTAGGAGTGCCCACCATGATGAAAGAGGCTGTGACGGCAGCGACAACATCTGAAGCCAAAGGCTCAGTCAACGTGGAGGGAATTTCGATGATTTTTAATCGAAAGAACCACTCCACTCAGGTTTTAGATTCGGTCAATTTACAAATTAAGCCGGGAGAACTTGTATGTCTTTTAGGCCCTTCAGGATGTGGTAAATCCACGCTTCTAAACATTATTGCCGGTTTTATCAAACCCACGGCTGGCTATGTCATGGTCGATCAGCGTCAGGTTAAAAAGCCAGGGGCCGATCGGGGGTTTGTCTTTCAGCAGTATTCGTTACTCCCTTGGAAAACAACCTACCAAAATGTTGAGTTTGGTCTCAAGATTAAGGGCATTCGCATATCTGAACGAGATGATATGGTGGGGGAATATCTATATCTGGTGGGGCTGGGTAAATATCGCAATGCCTACCCCAGCCAGCTTTCCGGCGGAATGCAGCAGCGGGCCAGCATTGTTAGAGCTTTGGTTAATTCGCCCTCAGTATTGTTGATGGATGAACCCTTTGCCGCCTTAGATGCTCAAACTCGGCACATGATGCAGGAGTTATTGCTCAATATCTGGGAGACATTAAAAACCACGGTCATTTTTGTGACCCACGATATTGAAGAAGCGGTCTTTTTGGGCGATCGCATTTTTGTGATGGGTGTACAGCCAGGTCGGATAAAAGCAGAGCTGGATATACCCCTAGCCAGACCTCGCCATGTCGATGACATGCTAACGCCAGAATTTACTCAGCTCAATCGTCAGGTTTTTGAATTAATTCGAGAAGAAACACTGAAGAGTATGGAGACTCCTTAGGAAACAAAATTATTTAGGCTTCACTCTTGGACGTACAGACGTTCCATGGAACGTCTTCTCGGAAATCTTTGGGTATTTTGTCCATCACTACAGCATATGTTTAACCCTACTGGCCTAACTACGTTGGTTGGCCTAGCTTTGGTAACCGGAATAGCCTTTCTAGCAACAGGATTACAACAGCTGCCGGGTTTAGGATTATTTAGTCCCCTGATTTTAGCTGTCCTATTGGGTATTTTGGTCAAAAATACAGTCGGAGTTCCTAAAATCTGTCAGCCAGGCATCGTCTTTTCGCTCAAACGTATTTTACGATTAGCGATTATTTTGATGGGCCTACAGCTGAGTTTGCTACAGCTTATTCAGGTTGGTCCCATCGGGCTCATGATTGTCGCCGCCACCGTCGGTTCTACCTTTGTATTTACTTGTTGGTTAGGGCGTCAGCTGGGCGTTAGCCGCAAACTAGCCCACCTAATTGCGGCAGGTACTTCAATCTGCGGTGCATCGGCTGTGGTTGCCACGAATACCCTCGTAGAAGGACAAGATGAAGATGTGGCCTACGCAATTACGATTGTGACGGTGTTTGGCACAATTTCGATGTTGCTTTACCCTGTGCTCTCTACTATGCTCCAGCTCACACCAACCGCCTTTGGTGTCTGGTCTGGAACGTCTATTCATGAGGTGGCTCAGGTGGTGGCAGCGGCTTTTCAACAAGGAGACGTTAGTGGTGAGCTAGCGACAGTGGCCAAGCTAGCGAGGATGCTATTTCTAGTTCCGATTATGCTGCTGCTGAGATCTATTTCGATGCGATCGGATCTTGGCCTTCGTCTGCATTCTCACTCTTTTAAGCCCAGGCAGCTACCCGTTCCGTGGTTTATTTTAGGCTTTGTGGTACTGATTGGAATTAATAGTCTCGATCTGTTCTCTCCAGCCTTAAAAGATAGCCTGATTCAAGGTAACAAATTTCTTTTGACTATTTCACTAGCTGCCATGGGGTTAGAAACAGACCTCCTGAAGATGAAACAAACCGGTCTCAAACCACTCTACCTAGGGGGAGCCGCATGGTTTTTTATTTCACTGCTCAGTTTAGGGTTGATCAAGGTCTTCTATTAATATCTTGGCATTGCTGAGCTTCAATATGATTTTATCTGAAAGATATTGGCACATAGCACTGCCAACAGATCGGTTCATCCTTCAGATCAGCAACGGCATATCTTAGAAGGAATTTATAGCTGTTTCTAAGAATTCAGGCTGTATCCAGTTATTGACATCAATCTCACCCAGTTGTTCATTACCTGGAATGACTTTGAGCTGTTGGATATGGTCTGTAATCCAGTCCGTGCGAATTTGAGTTTCTGGAAAAAACAAACCCATACGATTTGATTGTTGGTAGTCAAGGGTTTTAGACACAATTTCAGGATCTAACCTCACCCAGCTGCTGACCAGAGAAAGAGCACTGGGCGTATTGACATACCAATGCTGAGCGGCAATCAGGGCTTTTAGATAGGCAACCACCAGCTCCGGATGCTGCTCAGCAAAGGCTTCTCTAACAACAATCCCGTGAAATGTTGGTAATTTGGTCAAGTCAGGAGTATCTACTAAACGCCTAAACTTACCATGGTGACTGGCGATTTCGTGGAGAGGCGCAAAATAGGCATAGCCATCGGCCTGGTCATTGCGGGGGGTGAGGCGGTCAATGCTCAGGTTATCAATTGAGTTTAAGGTGACTTCGTGGAGTAAATTGGCCTGGAACAGCGTACGCATCACCATGCCATGGGCGGATGATGAAAAAGGAACAGCAATTACTCGATGGCGCAAATCATCTAAGCTGCTTAGGGAAGAACGACCCGGGACAATGATGGTATTGCCGGTGCCGTCAGGGTTACTGGCAACAAAGCTAACTAATCGAGTTTTAATAGCAGAAGACGAATCGTTCTCTGACGTTAAATCATCGGCCAGACCGCTGAGTAACAAAGGGTAATCTCCTAAAATACCAATGTCTAACTGTTGGGTTTGCAGACCTGTTGCAATCGGAGCCCCTGACGTGAAATCATGCCATTTAATTTGACAGTTTGTTTTACTGTACTGACCACTTCTGGGTAAAAAATGTTCGAGTAGCCCCAGTCGTTGGATAATCACTCCCGCAGTCACGGTTTGTATGGTTTTGTTTTGGGTGCCGATAGCTAGCGGCAAGGTTTCTGAAGAGGTTCCGTGGGACGGCTGTCGTAGCCATAGGCTAGGGGATTGTAAGTGGGCGGCCGATTTAGAGAATGATTTCTGGGTTCTAATACGCTGAGTCCGCTCAGATTCTTTTGAGACTAGCTGAATAAATTGTTGCAGAGGCTCAGTGAGTTGGATTTCAGCATGATATTTTTGAACCTGACGCGGGGTAACCGCAGAAAGCCGTTTAGGCGTTAGCCTAAACAGCTGATAATCCAGGGCAAACTCCTGTAATGGAATGGCAACTAGGAGCTTGGCCTGACGTTCTGTTTGGAGCTGTAAGCTAGAGCCAAAGCCTAGATAGTGCCCTTGGGTCAAAAACGTATTTAATAAGCTAGGCGATTGGACAAATTCTCGATGGGCAAAGTCTGAGAGGTGCATACCCAACTCTGCTAGTCTTGCTTCTAAAGCTATTCGCTCTGGTGTATCAGTACCTGGAAATATCCAGGCCTCTGAAGTTAGATCGCGCAGACTCAGCCATTGACAGGGGGCTAACCGATGGTCAGCAGCCACCATCAAAAAATATTGAAAACTATCAATGGGTAGCGAGTCTATTTCATCAAAGCTATTGAGATTTGTCTCGGCAAAACCAATTTCAATCTCTCCTACGGTGATGGCCTGATGTAGCTGCTGCGCCGTGTCAAAGGGTAAACATTGCAGCTCGATACCGGGATATTTCTGACGATATTGAAACAGAATTTGGGGTAGCCATCCGCTGGCGACACTGGCAGTGCAGCCAATTTTTAAACGGCTATATTTTCCCTGTTTAATTTCATTGATCTCGTTGATTAAACGACTTTCTAACGCTAATAAACTGGGGCCTGCTTCGAGTAAATAGCTGCCTACAGCCGTCAGTTTAATTTTGCGACCAAGTCGATGAAAAAGATCGACACCTAGATTCGCCTCCAGGGACTTAATCTTGGCGCTTACAGCAGGCTGGGTCAAATTTAGAGCATCGGCTGCTTCGGTAAAGCTCAAATAGCGGGCGACCTCTAAAAAGACTTTTAAATGATAAATTTCCACAACAAAATCGCTAGCGAACTAGGCAGCAATTCAAAAGCTTAATGATAGATACAACTGAACATCTAAACCACTTAACTTCGGTACAAAACTCTCACGAGTATGACTTTCATTAGTTGAATGAGACCTCTGCGAGTCCAGCATAGTATTTCTGGTTTTTATGAGTATATAAAAAAAATGAATCGAAAAACAGTACCTTTTGATACAAACAACCTTGAGGCAATCACTGAGGCTCTTTACAATAGGAATAACGGACATGTAAAGGATAGATGTTTCCAAACAACGTAGTCTTATCAAGATCATGTTCGACTTGAGATTTTTAGATTAGACCGCGAGTTTTCTATAGAAACCACACCGCTGAACCCATGGCTTTAGAAAGCACTTACCTGCTTTTGATGAGCCTCCGACCGGTTGAGGTTTGATCACCTGATTGGAAATGAGGACTTTTGTGTGAATACTCAGCACCTGCAAACAGATTTTTTAGTGATTGGTGGAGGCACCGCTGGCACGATGGCGGGCATTAAGGCCAAACAGACCAATCCCGACGCTGATGTTTTGATCTTGGAGAAAGCGAATATCCGTCGTAGCGGTGCGATCGCAATGGGCATGGATGGTGTCAATACCGCTGTGATCCCCGGTAACTCCACCCCAGAACAGTATGTAAGGGAAATCACCATCGCCAATGACGGTGTTTTAGAACAGAAAAACGTTTACCAAACCGGACGCTGGGGATTTGAAGTCATCCAAGAGCTGGAAAGCTGGGGTGTTAAATTTCAAAAAGATACTGAAGGTAATTACGACTTAAAGCAGGTACACCGAGTGGGCAAATATGTGTTGCCCATGCCCGAAGGTAAAGACCTAAAAAAGATTCTTGCGCGACAGGTTAAACGCCATAAGGTTCGGGTCACTAACCGGGTAATGGCGACTCGGGTAATGGTCAAAGATGGCCGCGTAATTGGGGCGATGGGCTTTGATGTGCGCAAAGGAGACTTTGTGGTCATCCAGGCCAAGGCCGTGGTGCTGTGTACCGGAGCCTGCGGTCGGCTGGGACTACCGGCATCTGGATATCTCTATGGCACCTATGAGAACCCCACCAACGCGGGCGACGGTTACTCTATGGCCTACCATGCCGGAGCGGAGCTGACCAATATTGAGTGTTTTCAGATCAACCCCTTGATCAAAGACTACAACGGTCCCGCCTGCGCCTATGTGGCTAGTCCGTTTGGAGCCTACACCGCCAACGCCGAGGGGAATCGCTTCATCAGCTGCGACTACTGGAGCGGTCAGATGATGCTGGAAACCTGGAAAGAGTTGAACTCAGGCAAAGGCCCGGTACACCTAAAGATGTATCACCTGGATGACGACACTATTTCCGAAATTGAACGGGTGCTGTGGGCTAATGAACGTCCCAGCCGTGAGCGTTTCCACGAGGGTCGAGGTCAGAACTATCGCACCGATGGTGAGGAGATGAACATTTCTGAAATTGGTCTGTGCAGTGGCCACAGTGCCTCGGGGGTGTGGGTCAATGACAAAGCTGAAACAACAGTACCCGGTCTCTACGCGGCGGGTGACATGGCCAGCGTGCCCCACAACTATATGATTGGCGCATTTGTCTCTGGACGACTGTCGGGCATCAATGCGATGGAGTATGTGGAAGGTCTGGAGCATGTGGAACCCGACCCCGAGTTTCTCGCAACAGAACAGGCGCGAATCTATGCGCCCCTAGACCGTCCTGATGGTGTCCCCCATACCCAGGTGGAGTACAAGCTGCGTCGCTATGTGAATGACTATCTGCAACCGCCTAAATCTCCTACCAAGATGGATATTGGTCTTGCCGCCTTTGAGAATTACCACGAAACCCTGGGCTTAATGGGAGCCCAAGACCCCCATGAACTGATGCGCTGTATGGAGGTGCACTTTATTCGAGACTGTGCCGAAATGGCGGCGCGGGCATCTCTTTATCGTAAGGAGAGTCGTTGGGGACTGTATCACTATCGTCTGGATTACCCTGAGAAAAATGATGAGGAATGGTTCTGCCATGTGAATTTAAAGAAAACAGAATCGGGAGAGATGGAAATGTTTAAGCGTCCGGTGGCTCCTTACATTGTGGAAGTGGATCTGCAGCAGGAAGTGTATGACGTGGCGGCACGGTAGGGATCGTTGGTAGGGACGTTCCATGGAACGTCCCTACCAACGATCGAAAAAATTCTGTTCTTTAATTGAGAAATCTATCTATGGCTCTAACCACCCAACGTGTTGACGTCCCCGTAATTGTGGACGAATCTAAATGTCTCGAAAAATGTGTAGCCTGCATTGAGGTTTGTCCTCTAGATGTGTTGGTCAAAAACCCCGAGACTGGCAAAGCCTATATGAAATACGACGAGTGTTGGTTTTGCCTTCCCTGTGAGAAGGAATGTCCCACCAATGCCATTACTGTTCAGATTCCGTTTCTACTGCGTTAGGGAGAAGACTCACCATGGCCCATACCGACCTTGACCCAGAAGTGGTGCAGTGGGTAGAGATGTTGAGATCGCAAGACCTCAACGACCGCCTGGTTGCCGCTAAATCCCTACAGCACCTAGGGGATGAAGACGCCATTGACGCCCTAATCCAGAGCCTGAACGATGACAGCCCCAGGGTACAGGAGATTGCCGTCACTGCCCTTTGGGAAATGGCCAACCCGGTGGTGGTGCCGCCGCTGTTGGACTGCCTGAGTTCTGACCATGAATCCGAGGTGCGCGAAGAGGCCCTGTCAGCGTTAAAAGAGCTGGTCGCTCCGGATGATTTACTCAAGCTGTTGGACGCGATTCAAGTTGATGACGTCATCATCCAGCTAAACGTGCTGATTCTGCTGCGTAAAATTCATGATGCCCAGGCGTTGCCCTACATTTTGCCGTTTTTTGAGTCTGAGAATCCGGTACTGAGGGAAGCGTCTGTTGTTACCCTGCGGTATCTAAACC
>JBHJIV010000261.1:0-35294 GCA_050043105.1 Leptolyngbyaceae cyanobacterium
ACCCGTTAGTGTAAAGCCTGCCCAGAAAAAGGGATCGCTATACAGAGGCTGATTTAATGAATCTGCATGGTCTTCTAAGATGACGGCTGCATAAGAATTTAGGACATCGACGGTGCCAGCACTGAGGCCAGAAGTTTGGCTAAGGTGAGTAATCCAGGTGGCTAGATCAGCGGCGGTGACGGTGCGGAGCCAGTGCTGGGCCGTATGGAGTGCTTTGGCAGGGGGCTGATCTGCTAGCAAGGTCTGGTAGAAATGAACGATCAACCAGGTGCTGGCGATTTCGTCTACTTGCCAGAGGGTGCTAAGGACATTAGAGGCTCCGGTTTTGAGGAAAGCGCTGACGAGACCGACGTATTCGGTGGTGATGGTTTCGATACCAGTCAGAGCCGTCTCGCAGGAGGCGAGGCAGACGAGGCCATAGCTAGAGATGTCGAGGGTGCTGATGTGTTTGGCGGTGAGTGCGCCGTCGGAGAGTTGGAGAGCGGAGTTTTCTGGCTGGCGGTGGTTGTATTCGCCGTGGCCAGTGAAGTGGAGGGTAGCGTGGTGAGTTTGCAGAGCTTTGGTAGCTTCAGTGGTGGTGATGGTGTCAGTAAGGTGGCTGGCATTGCCAACGAGATTGCGGACGAGGTCGGATTCAACGCGGGCGTAGGGCATGGCCGGCTGCTCGGTGGCGGGATCGTCGAGGTTGATCAGCGGGGTAATAGAGGATTGGGTGGATGGAAGAGTAAGGCCGATTTGAGCGCTGGGGAGTTACCTAAATCTATTGGTTGAGGGGGTGAAAATGCTGCTCAGGACTTTCCCTCTTTTCGGAAGTATCTGAGTTATCCCGTACCATGTTTTTATTTTCAAGGGCTTCTGAACTGTTGGGTTTCGCGAGCTCAACGCCAACCTGCGGGGAAGGATGCATAATGTCTGAAATGTTGGGTTTACGCATTCTGCCCAACCCATGGGGCGATGATGCTACCAAAGCTGACACTATCGACGATTAAACGCTACGCCACGGATAAGTCTTTTTCGCGAGGCCAGAGCTACTGGAAATCGGGGGCGGTTATCTCGCTGACCCAGCGGCAAACTACGTTGCAGAGTGAGGTAGAAGGCAATGATCCTGAGCCTTACCGCGTCACCGTCGATTTTGATAGCGGTGGCATTACTAACGCTCGCTGTAGCTGTCCCTATTCGTTCGAAGGTTGGTGTAAACACATTGTGGCTGTGCTAATCGCCTGTGTAGAAGCGCCAGATACGATTGCCCAACGGCCTACGTTAGTACAGCTATTGGATTCTATGAATCTGGTTCAAACCCAAGGGTTAGTCCAGGAACTCGTGGATGAAGTCCCATCCTTGATAGAAATGGTAGATCTGTATGCGAGTCGTCTGGCTCAGCCAATTCCAAATAAGACAGCAAGCAAGACAGCCCGCGTTCCTCGCAAAACCAGTGTTGATCCGGCTCCATTTAAGCGGCGGGTAAGGGAGATTTTACGCAATGCGATTCATGGCTGGAATGAAGGCTGGGACGATGACAATATTGCTGTGGATCTTAATAGGCTTGCTAGAGATGCTTTGGCCTTTGCTGAAAAAGGCGATGGTCATAATGCGCTGGCTGTGATGGAAGCGATTACCGAAGGCTGTGTCTCGCAGTGGGATAACATCTACGACTATTTGGGTATGGGGCCAGATGAGTTTGATATTGACCTGGATGCGGCCTGGACGGAGGCGATTTTGAGTACGGACCTGACAGGGGATGAGGTGCTGGAGTGGCAGGAAAAGCTGGAGGCATGGCAGGATAGCCTGGGCAGCTTTTCTATGGCTCTAGCAGCAATGCGCCAGGGAAGGGAGTATCCACCGCTGGTTAAGGTTTTTCTAGGAGAGATTTCAGGCCGGGGGGCCTGGTCTGGGGAATCGCCAAGCTGGGCAGAGGAGTTTAGTTTGATCCGTCTGAAAATTTTGCAGCGTCAGGAGCGGTATGAAGAATACTTATATCTGGCTCAGGCTGAGGGTCATATGAAGGAGTATTTGACCATGCTAGGGCAATTGGGTCGTACGGAGGAAGCGATCCAGGAATCGGCGGCGGTGATGACGAATTGTGCAGAAGCGCAGTCTCTGGCGGAGGTTTTGCGATCGCAAAACAAACTCCCCCAGGCCTTAGACATTGCCATTCGAGGGCTAAGGTTTGAAGCAGAACCCACTTACAACAAATATGACTTTGCCGTGTGGACCAGCGAGCTGGCGGAGGGATTAGAAGAGTTTGACATAGCGTTGGAATCGAGAATGATTGCCTTTCAGGCCAGACCTTCGCTGCAGGAGTATCAAACGGTGGAATCTCTTGCTGCTGACTGGCCAGAGATTAGAGCCGAGCTGTTGGACTATTTGCGAACAACAGATAACTGGATGGCAAGAGAGGCCAAGGTGGATGTGTTTTTACATGAGGGACTGGTGGAGGATGCGATCTCATCTATCGCAGTCTCAGAGTATGGCTATGTCCAAGCAAGATTGGTTTTGCAAGTTATGGACGCGGCTATTGAAAACCACGCTGACTGGGTAATCCAGCTAGCCCAACGCGAAGCAGAAAAAATCATGGATGCGGGTAAAGCTAAGGACTATGACCTGGCCGTCAAGTGGCTACAGCGCATGCAACGGGCCTATACCACCCAAGACAAAACATCCACCTGGCAACGCTACAGCAACAAAATTGTCGCCGCCCATGGCCGTAAACGCAAGCTGATGGGACTGATGGAATCAGGTGGGCTTCGCTAAACCAAGCTATCTGCTAAGTTTAGCGGTGATCAGGGCAAGGCTTGTTTCCCAGGAGAGAACAGTTTTTAGTTCTCGGAGAAATGTTTGTCGAATACTGGCCAGTTCTTGTTTAGACAGGGATTGGGCGAGATGTTGCATGTAGCGAGACTCTTCTCCAAGCCATCGAGTCTGCAACTGACGAGTTAGGGTGAGCTGGATTGGCAAGCTGATGGGGTGAATATCCGCGCTCAGCCCGGTTTCCTCAAACCAGCTAGGGATTATGTCCAAATCCCAATAATGGTCTGGCTGGCCGGTGTAGAGACTCTCTTCTGCTTGTTTTAGCTTTTGGAAAAGCTCACTGGGCAACGCCTGGGACGGCAGCAAACTATACAATCGTAAACTGCGAAAGGGAATAGTTTCAGCTAGAACAATCTGACCTGTGGGAGCCATATGATGAGCCAGATGTGTCTGTAACTGCTGACGCTTGGGGATAGATCTAAGGGCATTGCGGCCCACAATGCCGTCAAACAGAATGTCGGCTGCTTTTGTTTTTAAGGAGTCAGGCAGTTTGTTGAGCGGTGTGGAAAAGAGTGTAGGACGGGTGAGATCTGTGAGTGTTTGAGCCTGTTCACTCAGAGCTGTGTAAATGTCGGGGGTGGAAGCACAGGCATAAACGCCCCCTTCGGGTACCTGACGGAGACCTTCCCAGGTGAGTAGACCAGCGTTGAGGTCGAGTAGAACATGATGGCGCTGGGGTTTGAGGGTGGCGTAGATGCGATCGCAAACTTCCCGCAACTGCTCCCCTGCATTTCTCAATGTCCTTTGCAGCCATTGTTCCTGCGCTTTGTCCGTGGGCCCAAACGTCAGCACTTCGGGCAAATCTGCCTCCATTACTGCCGCTAGCTGGGCCTCTCGCTTACGGGTGACCTCCAGACGAATGGTGTCTTCATAGCCCTGGTTGGATGGTTGATAAAACACGTTGCCCTGCAGCGTGGTAGGTAAATACTGCTGCTCTACCCAGTGGTCTCGATAGGAATGCGGGTAGAGATATCCCTGTCCGTGACCAAATTCTTTCTTGTCGCGATTGGCATCCCGCAGAGGGTTGGGAACGTCTGCCTCGCGTTCCTTTTCGACCGTGCTGAGGGCGTCAAAAAAGCCCATAACGCTGTTGGATTTGGGACAGGTGGCCAAATAGAGTGCTGCCTGGGCTAGCGGATATCGCCCCTCTGGCATGCCGACCCGGTCAAATGCTTGGGCACAGCTCATGGCCACCACCATGGCATTGGGGTCTGCCAATCCAATATCTTCGCCCGCAAAAATCACCATGCGCCGAAAGATATAGCGGGGGTCTTCACCGGCATAGACCATCCGAGCTAGCCAATAAAGGGCAGCATCAGGGTCAGAGCCGCGCATGCTTTTGATAAAGGCACTGATGATGTCAAAATGAGCGTCCCCTTCCTTATCGTAGAGCACAGCCCGTTGCTGAATGGATTCTTCGGCAACGGCCAGAGAGATATAGGCATCCGGTGTGGTTTCGACGGCTAGCTCTAGGGCATTGAGCAGGGCGCGGGCATCGCCATTGGCGACGTTGACCAGGTGGTCTAAGGCCCCATCGTCGATTTGGACGTTGCGATCGCCATAGCCTCGTTCTGTATCCGTTAGGGTCTGCTGGACAATTTTGCGTAGGTCATCTGGCTCTAGCGGTTTTAGCTGAAACACACGCGACCGGCTGACCAGGGCCTTGTTTACTTCAAAATAGGGATTTTCGGTGGTGGCCCCAATCAAAATAACGGTGCCGTTTTCCACCCAGGGCAATAGAGCATCCTGCTGGGACTTATTAAAGCGGTGAACCTCATCGACAAAGAGAATCGTACGCTGCCCCTGTTGCCCACGCAGCTCTTGGGCGGTTGCGATCGCACTTCGAATATCTTTTACCCCTGCTAGGACTGCATTGATCACAATAAAGTGGGCTTTTGTCGTGTTTGCAATCACCTGGGCCAGCGTGGTTTTTCCCGTTCCTGGTGGTCCATAAAATAGCAGCGACGACAGCTGATCCGCCTGGATCGCCCGGCGCAGCAGTCGACCCGGGCCGACAATGGCGTTTTGCCCCACATAGTCATCCAGAGTGCAAGGCCGCATTCGAGCTGCCAGGGGCGCTTCCTTGTCTAGTAATGTCTGTCGATGTTGCTCAAATAAATCCATGGGACAAAACATCAGCCCTTTAAAGCGCCAGCGCCCCCATATTAGGAGGCGCTGAGCGTTGGATATTTTGCTGAACGCGTTTCTAGCAACCGCTAGAAAACTAGCCTACATACCACCAAAAATTGCCTGTAGAGGTAGCAGATGAGGACTTTGAGTTAGCAAAAATGCAAACACAGCGCCACCGCAGCCACCGATAAAGAAACCACTGGCAAAATTGCTCCAACCTTCACGAGTTGCATAGGACTCGGGAGGATTGGGAGTTGTCAGTGTGCCGTCGGGACCATCGGGGTTAGTAGCACTGTAAATAGCAATTGCCACAGTCAAGATAAAGACAAAGCTAACGGCAGAAAGAGCACCTGCCACAGCGCTATAGTCTGTATTCCGCAGGGGGCCTAACAGGGCAAAAGGGCCATAGAACCAATAACCGTGGGCAATACCTACTTCTAGGCCACGGCTAAATGGAGACAAACCTACACGATAAGCAGGCAAATTATTAATGTATGTACGTGCAACCGCAGAGGAGTTAATCGGAGTCGCAACATTGCCCACTTCGGGGGCTCCAGTTGCACTTGCAAAACTAGTTGCCATAAGAACGTCTTCCTATGTAATGGACAGTCGTAAAGACGGGAAATTCGAATGTATAATGCCGGCCAAATCGTTCAGGCTACGAACCTTTCAACGCCATCATTTCTAGGGAGAAGTGATAAAGCGACAATCTGGCACACCAACACCTAGGTGCCAGGCGCATCTGAGCCCAATAATCTCATAGAAGTTAACCAAACGTGGTGAATGCAACAGTTTTGTTAAGCGCAAACGGGCAGAACGTTAACTTACTTAACAGTTGGTGGGGGACTGGAATGGTGAGTTATCCATGGTCTAACCGTTCAAATGGGCTAGGAACCCTTAAAAATTTCGGGTTACTTCGATCTACTTCATCTCAGTACATGAACTTGGTGACAGTCCATCTTTGCTTCGTTACGCTCATGGGCATTGATGGCTAGGCTAGGCACAATCAGGACTATGTGCGACCAGTCGGTGTCAACCTGTGGAGTGTGGTATGTGGCTAAAAATTCCAATTGATCTAGAAACTGAAGTGGTCCAAACCCATCTTTTGGAGGAGCTAAATCGCTGGATAGAATTGGGCCTAATTTCAGAAGGTCAAAGTATCCGCATTGGTCGCAAACTATGCAGTCCTCTACCGGTGCAAACGCCTGCTCTAATACCTGCCAAAGGCACCCTGGTTGCAGTAGAAACCACAGGTAAGAAACGCACCTCATCACCTCGACTCACGTTTGCGCGCTTTAAGTCAAGTCTAGTGCAGTCATTTTTAGCTGAGATCAGCGTGCTATGGCTGCTGGTTCTGTGGGTGTTTTTGGTGGTGAGTTCATCGGGTGTACTGGCAGCTAGCCAGTGGCAGTCGTTTTCACCGGTTGGTCAATATGCCATTTTGTTGGTGTATACCCTGGCTTTTGGGGGGGCGGGTCGCTGGGCAGCAAATCAAGCCAAACTGCAAACTACCGCCCAAATGCTCAAGGCCGCAACGCTGCTGTTGATTCCGCTCAATATGTGGATGATGGATGCCCTGGGCTTGGCCAGCAGCTTGGTGGGGATAGTCGCAGGGTTAGGGGTGAGTCTACTGACGCTGGCTCTGGCGCCCCAACCACGAGCTGGTTTGAATTTACTGGGGTTGAGTTGGCTGCACTGGGGGTGGGGCATAGGGGTTTGGCCTCTAGCCGCCACCTACATAGGAACATTGGGCAGTGCCGTCAATCTGGTCTGGGGTGTACCTGAGCGTCCAGCCGCTGAGACCGCCGAGACCGCGGATAAACCAAAGCCGCAACCTGGCAGCGTATTGGTTGCGATCGCACTTCTGTTGCTCATAGTACGCAGTCTATGGATTGCCCAGGTTCCTCTTGATCAGCTAGGTCTCGCCTTTGGCACCTGTGGCTGGCTGCTGTGTCGGTTATGCGCCCAATATCCCCTATGGCCACAGCTAGGGGCAGGCTTAATGTTAATCAGCTGGCTAGGCTGTGTTAATCAGCAGCCCCTACAGGCGATAGGGATTAGCGGCTTGGCCAGCTGGCTTTTATTAACACACCTACATCGGCAAACCCAGGAACAGCCACAGCAGCGCACGCTAACTATGCTCTGGTTGATTGGGCTACAGGTTTGCTGTCTGCTTTGGTTAACGCTGCCCTTAGGTCTGAGGCAAACGCTGTTGACCGCGCTAGAACCGTTTGGTCGTGTCCCTATTAGCGGTCTAAGCTTTGCCGGTATATGGCTCCATGGCTATGTTGGGCTGATGGTTTTAGCCGCCAAGCAGTTTCAAATCCAAGAGCAAACTGTCTGGGCCAGACTAACAGAGAAGCTAGCATTGAGCATTAGCGTTGTGCTGGTGTTCTGTGCCTTGCCTCAGCTTGGGTCAGGGCTATTTACCCTGAGTTTGATTGGGTTGACCCTCAGCCTGAGTGCAATTACATATCTGCGTCGCTCAGCGTCTGATGCGTTAATTTACAGCACCCATGGGGCATTTCTGATTGCTGGTCTGAGTGGTCTATTGGGCATTGGTGCAGATTGGACTCAGCTGCAGTGGGCGTTGGTTTTCCTGGGGCTCACCACCCTAGAGTGGCTGGCGAGTGCGGCTGGTGAACGCTACCCCACATGGCGTCGGTCTGCGTGGTATTTGGGCATTAGACTGAGCGTCATTGCCTACACGCTGCTGCTAGACAATAGGGGGGAGTGGCGAGCACTTATCTGGTTGTTGGTGCCGGGCGTACTCACCTGGCTGGTATATCAACCAAACTTTGCCACAGGCCGTCCTCAACTGGCCACACTGTTGACGGTCATCGCCCTCGGGGGGCAGGTTTTTCTACTTAGTTCCTGGCCAATGGCAACCGTTGTCTTTGGTCTCGGTGCTGGGCTGCTGTTTCTCCACAGCTGTCGCTGGCCTACGCAAAAATCGTTACCGGCTTTGACGGTGGGCTTTGCGGTGGTTGGAGGTCATACAGCTGCAATCTGGCTATGGCTGATGACAAAACCTTGGCCTGACAACGGTGCCCAGTTTTTGTTGGCTATGGGGCTATGGGCTGCGGTTCTAAGCAATCTGGCCCGCCCGCTCAATCGACAGACTCAGTCATTGTTCAAGTCCTATGGGGCTGCCAGTCAGGGCTGGAGTCGTGCCTTAGCGATCGCACTCTATCTCATTCTGACGCTGACAATTGTTCTGAGCCATAGCTTTGGGGCGGTCATCAACATGCTGGTCCAGGCAATACCCCCTGATATCGACCTGGTATTCCGCTACGGTGCCGCTGCTACAACACTGGTGTTAGCCAGAGTTTTGACCCAGAGGCGACTAACGAATCCAGATTATTGGGACTTTGCCTACGGGGTCGGCGTGCTGGTTACCCTGGGGCTTTCTATCTGGCGTCAGGAGGTCAATTTGCCGCTATTGGGAGCGGCCATGGTGGGCTTGAGTCTATCGACTCAGCTAATGGGGACTATATATTCTGCTAAAAAACAGGGTAGCTACCCGTCTAGCTGGCACTATATTCCGTTGGTCTACGGTGCGTTGGGATTAACTTTGGGGCATTTAACCTTTACAGCCACAACCGGTCTCTATGCCATCGTTGTCGGCAGCGTGACCCTAGCCATTAGCCGCCGAAAAGATGTCCTACATCCTCTCAGCTACGGCGGTTTAGGGCTGCTTTCTCTAGGTACCTATGAGCTAGTGGTCTATCGTATGCTGCAGGCTAGCGGCGGTGCCATTGGGGATGGGCTGACAGTGCTAGGGCTGGTGGGCAGTGTGATCGCACTGCTCTATCTGCTAGGTAATTCCTGGCTGCAGCGTTACGGCAAACTGACGTATGCCGAATTGAGTGTTACTGCTCTGGTGCATTGGGTGTTGTCAGTCTTTTTAGGGGGGCTGGCGATGCTCAGTGGTCAAAGTTGTACAGGCGTTGTGCTGTGGCTCGGTCTTTCTAGCCTGCTCACACTCTATGCCTTACTCAAAGGCAACTACCGCTGGTTTCCAGGCTACATGGCTACTGCTATGGCTACTGCTGATGACGAAACCCGCCGTTTTAGTAACGACCATCACAGCTACCGACAGTGGACCTGGACCGGTCTCACGATTGCCACCATTGCAGTCCCCTACGGTGTTGAGCAGCTATTGACTAATCTGACATTGCTACGGAGCTGGGGGGCGTTACTCGCCTGCGGTCTTAGCCTGCTCATTTACAGACAGCCATGGCCGCGTTGGGGCTGGGCATTGCGTCCGTGGCAGCGGATGAGTCTAATCTGGCCAATTTTGGCTGTGCTGCTAAGCATGACGACCGTTGTCACCCAGAGTCTGTTGCTGGTGGGTGCGTTCTACGCGTTTATGGCAAAACGGCTGCAGGTCAGACGCCTGAGCTATCTAAGTCTGGGACTGCTGGACTGGGCCTTATTGCGCTATCTGCTCGATCAAGACTGGCTAACAACACTGTGGTTAGGCACTATTCTGGGTTTGTCGGCTCTGTACGTTTTAGAAATTGACCCTCGCTGGCAGTCCGCCCGTCAGGAGCGCCACTATTTACGCAGTCTGGCCACATTGCTGATTGGGCTAACGGCTATTTTTCAAGCCGACATCGGTCCACCCATCTTTATTGGGCTCAGTCTGCTGATTAGCTTTGGTTTTATTGGTCTTGGTCTGGTGACTCAGGTTCGGGCCTATCTATACACAGGTACGCTGACCTTTGCGCTCCAGATACTGCGCACCATCATGATGTTTGTGGGTACCGACGGCCGCCTGCTTTGGGCCGTTGGTATCATGCTCGGTATCAGCCTAATTTGGGTAGCAGCCACCTTTGAATCACGACGAGCACAAATTAGTGAGCTACTAACCCATTGGTCTGATCGGTTGGCAACCTGGGATTAAGAACGGCTGATAAATATTGCATGTCCTCTGGCTACAGATCTCCCTGTGTCGTTAAGCGCTAACCTAGCATCCGTAGTTCACCTGGCAAACCAATGGCAGCAAATTTAGAAAAGCTGCTGCAGTTTATAGATGACTATCAGCAGCAGCGATCGCAAAAATCCTCAATTCAGGTGGTTCGCTCTTTACGGGCCTACACACGAGCCTCCTATGCCAACAAATTTTGGGAAATTGTAGCGGGTAGCAATCCAGATTTTGTAAACGGTGAGCTAGACGATCAGTCGGTTGTATTGATGGGGCAAAGCATTGACTTTGCTCATTTTATGGCTGCCCTATCAGACCAGATGTGGGGCGGCAATCTGCGCTCTACCCTTAGCGACGGAGTGCTATGGGTAACCTCCAAGCTGATGACCGGGCGTGGCTACGATAGTCGCGAATATACAGCCGCCATTGGTGACACAGCCCAACCGATTGAGGTGTATCTCGATAAGTATGGCCCTCAAATCTATCAGCCAGAAGTTCTAAACGATTTACTCAGCAAATTTGCCTCTGAACAAGACTATGCATCAGATCTGGTTGCTTTTGCCGTGGGGCGCCTGCTGTATGAAAATCCGTCTCTATCGGTCAAATCCGCTATTTTAGAGGCCAACTGGTTGAACTATTCTGGTACGGTGCGCCGCTACTTGGCAGATATGTTTGGAGCTAAAATATCGCTTAATGGCGACATTGTGAACGGTGCTCAGGTCAGAACACGCATTTCAGAGCGGGTTCGCGCCTACTTATTGATTAAACGAGATGTCATCAGAGGTACTGTCTTTAACCAGACCTATCGGCAGCGTATTCGCCCTGCCCTTATTGACCATGCCAGCGATTACTTTATTAAGTATCTGCAGCAGGCCCTGATGACTGGCCAAACTCCTTGATATTTGGTCCGTCAGGATATTTTTATCAATTAGCAAACTAAGAATAGTTCACAATAATTCGTTAAAAGAAAAATCGGCTCTAAATTCAGAACCGATTTAAGAAGTCTTTTGACTTTGCGTTTATCTCTCATTTGGAGGCGTTCGAAAATGCGTCGTGCGCACTGCCTAATCAATCTCCGTACGATATTGTAACAATCAGTACACTTTTTTTCGTGATGAATCTTTACTAAATTGCGATGAGTTTGTGGAGAGGTTACTCAGTAAATCTACTCAAGTGCTGTCAATACCTGCATCTACTGATCAAAGCAATTTAGTCGGAAAAACGAAAAAGTCAGGAAATCTTGATGTATTAGCTATCAAAATCTCTAAATTTTGGCTACACACTGGCTTAGTGTCTTCATTCTCGGCAATGTTTAGCCGTCAATCGTTGCTTAAGGTCAGGCCAGTAAATGAAAACTCACGCTCTCTTATCGCTGTTTGCCATACTGAGGACGCAGTCAAACGCAACCTTTGTCGATGATAATGATGGAGGGTTGCCAGCTATATTTTGTTGCTTTTTAAAATACTCCCTTGCAAATAACATTTCTGGGTACTAGCTCTGGCGTACCAACCAGGGTACGCAACGTGTCAAGCGTAGCTCTGCGTCTACCACAGCGGGCGGAAGTCTGGCTTTTTGACTGTGGTGAAGGAACTCAGCATCAGCTGCTAAAAAGCGATCTAATGTCAAGCCAGATCCGACGTATTTTTGTCACCCACATGCATGGTGACCATATTTTTGGTCTGATGGGGCTGCTGGCCAGCTGTGGATTAGCGGGCAATGTGTCACGCATTGATATCTATGGCCCACCCAAGCTCAACGACTATTTACAGGCGTGTCGTCGCTATTCTCAAACTCACTTTTCGTACCCCATTAAAGTCCACACGGTAGAGCCGGGCAAGGTCTGTGACGATGGAGAGTTTAGTGTCTATTGCCAACGGCTAGAGCACCGGGTCCCTGCCTTTGGCTATCGCATTGTGGAAAAAGATCGCGCTGGTCACTTTGATGTCAAACGAGCCACTGCGTTAGGGATTGCTCCTGGCCCCATTTATGGACGTTTGAAAAGAGGTGAGGCAGTAACCCTACCAGACGGTCGAGTGATTAATGGCGCTGAGCTTTGCGGTGAGACTATTGAGGGACGTAAGCTGGTGTATTGCACTGACACCATTTTTTGCGATCGCTCCATTGATCTGTCCGAGCATGCCAACGTTCTCATCCATGAATCCACCTTTGCGCACCAAGATGCGGAGCTAGCCTATCAGCGGCTTCATTCCACATCTACCATGGCAGCTCAAGTGGCCCTAGCAGCCCAGGTTCAGCAGCTGATTTTGACTCACTTTAGTCCCCGCTATGCCCCAGGCAATACTATTCAATTAAAAGATTTGCTCTCAGAAGCGCAGGCCATTTTTCCCAACACTGTGATGGCCCACGATTTTTACGTACATGATGTAGAGCGCTTAGCCGCCTAAAAATTGGTTAAGCCTTATCCAAGTTATTTTTGGTCGATTTTTGATGACTGGCATTGAGGCGTGTTTTGAGCCTGCTAAAGTGCTTGCTGTTATTGATTGGCATGTGGGGAGCCGGGAGGTCATCATTTGGCCAGGTATCAATATCGCCACACGGGCATAGCTGCGCTACGGGCATCAAGTTAGACATGGCCACAGGGATGCTGCAGCGAGCACAGTCTGTAATTTCCCATCGGGATGATAAAAGCTGCTCGATGGTTTCTGTAGTGCCGTCTAGATAGCAGTCACGGCCACCTACAGCCATAATGTCTTGCCAACAGTCTTGAAAGGCACGACTAAATTGATGTCCTTCTAGGACGGGGATTGGACGCTCAGTTGTGCGTCCATTACTAATGTGTACTGACTTACCTAATTGAAACCAATAGGCTAAGTAGTTTTGAACTTCTCTGGGGGACGCCATAGACCACCTCGCACTGTGAAACAACATTTGCTACAGCACGGTGACTGTTACGGTCTCATCCTAACGCTTTAGTCTTAGAGATTTAGAGACGTTAACCTATTTTCAAGGTTGTGGTGTAACCCATGGGTTTTAAGGACCAGGCGGCAACGCTGTTCCCAACTGCTTTAGGTCCAGGGCATACCCGCCGGTAATCAGATAGACATGGGTTGCGATCGCACCAATGTGTCGTACTAAACTTCCCAACCGATCGCGAAACAAACGCCCCATAGGATAGGCGGGCACAATTCCCCAGCCAGTTTCTTCCGCTACTAAAATTACATCACAGGGGGCTGTGGCAAGGCTGTCCAGCAGCGTATCAACATTTTGCCGCCACGCTTGATCATCCTGTTCTAGATGGTTTGCTAACCAGGTTCCCAGAGAATCAACCAACAAGCAGTTGTTTGCATGTGCCATTTGGACAGCATCTGCTAACTGTCTGGGCACTTCCTGGGTTTGCCAGCTATCAGGACGACGTGCTCGGTGGCGTTCAATGCGTTGCTGCCACTCAGGGTCGTCAGCTGACACAGTTGATGTGGCGATATAAATTACTTATAAGTGTGTCTGTTCTGCCCACTACTCGGCCCAATCACTCTTACCAGACCGAGCAGGGCCTGTGACTAAAATCAACTGCGGCATTAAATCCAATCATGGTTATATGGTTGATGGCTATCGCTAGAGTAGCGCCCCTCACATAGCCAAGCAGCTAAAGAAATCACGAAACCAAATACTGGCCCTGCACCAAAAATAATCAACTCAACACCGGTCATAACGTTGCCCCATTTACTAACTGTGCCAATTATTTCACTGGTACAGTCAAAGGGCATCGTCGCATGTACCTAACGCTGTTGACGCAGGGTATCTACTACTATGTAACTTTACCGGATTAGTCTGGAGCTGGAGTGTGCTGACGACGCTCTAACCACCATAGAACAGCAACCCAGAGAATCACTAGGGCAAGCGCTGCCACTGTAAACTGTGTTACCCAGCCCACTAGGGTGCCTAGTGGGATTAAGCGCCCTACAAAAAAGGCCAGGGTGACCATAGCGGTTCCCCACAAACTAGCCCCTAAGAGATTACACAACAAAAATTTCCAGTAGGGCATTTGGGCAATACCGGCTAAAGGCCCAGCAAAAATACGCAGCAATGCTACAAATCGTCCAAAAATTACGGCTTTATCGGCATTTTGGCTAAATTTATCGCGAATATTGACTAAAGCAGCTTCACTGATGCGGAATACGCTGCCTAACCGCAGCAGTAGGGGCCAGCCACCATAAAACCCAATCCAATAGCCCATGCTGTCGCCAATTACGGCACCTGCGATCGCGCTAGACAATACCCAGCGATAGGCTAATTCTTCACTACCAGCTAAAAACCCTCCAACCAGTGTTACCGTCTCACCAGGCAAGGGTAGACCCATGTTTTCGAGCATGATGCCAAAAAAAATGGCCCAGTAACCATAGTCTTGAGCCAATGTCTGAATTGTTTCAAGAGAAAAAAAATCAAAAGGTAGCGGGGCTATATGCTTGGAGGTTGGGTCATTTTTCTTTTATTTTATTCATTCTTTCTTACAATTGGTAGGTCTGACGTGATGGAAACCACTGAAATTCATGCAGTCAGGCTTAGCTATCCCCATAACTACATGAACTATCTTCCGATATGGGTTGTTATCACTCGGAACAAACCTCACACACCAAAAAACCTTCCCCATGATGGAGAAGGCTGATGACTAAGTTAAAGCGTTAACAATGAACCTAAACCTCTGAAAAGCTGGCCATTGACGTAGTACCCAGCATAGATTGAGGGAATGTAGGCAAATCGAGGCAGTGCTGAGTACGACGAGTTCTCACTGCCAAACGGTAGCTAACATTTTGCAATTCAGCGTTGAGCTGACGGTTTTCTTGTTGAATACGAGCTACCCGATTTTTAACCGCCAGCATCCGCTCAGAAAACTTCTGCTTGTAGATTTTAGGGAGTTCTTGCACTACCTGCTCTAACATGCGGGTGCGATCAGTAAGTTCCTGCACCGTCTGCCGCAGACGGTGAGTCTCTTCGTCTCGACTTTCTAGCTGTTCTTGGTAGAACGCTACCTGTGTCTCCACACCCTGTAGCTGCTCTCGCAGGGCTCTTACTTCCGCCTGGTGACGCTCAGAAACATCTGCTGATGGTAAAAAATCCTGATTTCCTTTTACTAGTCGAAACAGCTCTTGAGACAGTTGTTGTACCAACTGATCTCTCATGTGCAATTCTTCTTGCAAACGAGCAACTTCTACCTGCGCATCAGATGTTTTTAACCTAGTCAATTGGGGCACGAACTCACTCCTACAGTATTAACAGTGACATCTAAAGCTGTTGTCGATCTATCTGAATTTAGCGATCAAACAACAGTTGGATTTCTAACAAACAAATATGCCGACAAAAAGCCAACAAATCCAAACCGCATCAGTATGGATTTAACAGTGAAGATCCTTTAACCGCCGACAAGCACAAACTCTAACCTTCGCAAAGGTAAAACCTAAGCAAACAAACGACTAGTAGGGTTAAACAATGTTTACTAACTTCAAAAAAGTTGAAGATAACACCTAAGTGCCCACAAATTTAGCATCAATTTCGCAAAATGCAAGGTTTTTATTCAACAGGTTTGCAATTGCTCAAATATAAAAAGAGCTGTAGACAGCAAAATAGCCTACAGCCCATTATCTAAATATGTATTGAGCGAGAGGCTAGAAAGCAGTTCTAACCAGGCTTCAAAGCACTTACGAGCCCAAGGGAGCTGCCTGAGGAGGTGCCTCTTCGGCTTCAGACTCTTGGGGCTCATCAACGATTAATGTCAAATAACGGATGACATCCTCACTCAGACGCATATCGCGTTCCATAGGAGCAATTGTGTCCCCTGGTGTTTGATAATTCATCTGAATGTAGATACCTTCACGGTAGCGATTGATTTCGTAAGACAAGCGACGCTTACCCCGATGCTGGGTTTCTAGCACTTCGCCACCCTTGTCCTTAATCATGGATTGATATTTGCCAATCGTATTATCGACGGCCTCGTCGCTAATGTCAGGCCGCAGAATGTACATAGTTTCGTAAAAATTGCTCATGTTGCTCCTTATGGGCTAAATGGCTTGACACATCTTAGTGACAAGCAAGGACCCATTATCATAGCAGGAAGCAACAAGTGTTCGACAGAAAAAGGCGCTGAATTACCTTGAGACGCTGCCTAAAATCTGCCAATTTGTATGTGCACAGCTTCTGAAATTGTAGGAATCTCTGGGTAGCGCCCCATCAAGCACTGAAAAATGGAATAGCCAACGGCGGCTACACCACCAAACAGCAAAACATTATAGAAAGCGTCCGTAATTAGCTCCAGTCCTGGTATGGCAACCAGACTTAATAAGATACTCCCGATAGAGATAATAAACCCAATCAGAATTGCTTGAAGTGTATTAAACCGAATAAAATGGCTGATGTTTCGATTGCGCACGACTAAAAAGAAAAGCGCAAAAAAGACCACAATGGACCCAAACCCAAACGGCACTAAGCTGTAAACAAACATAACTGGTGCACTTAACAGTAAAAGCACGTTCCCTACCGGTGCTAATACTGGAAAGTTAGTCATGAGCTTTATCAGTGCTCCGCCTACAAATACGGCATCAAGTAAAGGGAGCAGATAAGGTAATGATCCCAGCAGCTTATCAGAGGTTTCAGTGGTGCTACGCCAAGTCATAGGAATACTAGCAAGTGAACTTAGGAGAGTGGGAAAACTGGTAACACAAAGTCTTAGTCTATCCAGTGAGCCCAAGGTTTTCCTCAGCATAGCGCAGCTTTCACCAGCTGTTGTGCAAAATGATCCTCGATCAGCCTATCAGCGCTAAGACAGTATTAAAGTTCGCACTGTTGAAATGATTCAACAGTGGCTAATCGAAATCCCATTTGGCATTGGTACTGAGGCAGCTTTGCAACAGACTCCAACTGTCTAGCGCAACCCAATTTACCATCGCGCAACCGGGGTTGACCGCTTTGATTTGCCATCAAACAGCTGGCACAGACCGTCGCTGATGGAATCACCTGGCTGTCTAGCAGAATCACCAACATAGTACGACACCCCACTAAATAACAGGCTTTAAGCCTATCTTAGGCGAGGTGTAGATGTATTGGGCACAACTTTATTGAGTTTTTACCGGACTACATTAAAACAGTCTAGGAAGCAGGTGTTTCAATGCGACGACGGCGGCGAGCCCGACGGCTACGCTGACGACGGGGTTCTTCCTCGGCTAGATATTGTTCTTCATCGCTGCGCATCCACACCGGACGAGACTGGTCGTATGCCATTTGTAAAGCTGCTGCTGCTACCGTATGAGGGTCATACGATTCGGTCAGTTGTGAAACGATTGGCAAGAACGAGGCTAGCCGCTCACTGGTCACTGCTTCTGTGACCTGAGACTGCAGTTTTTCTAGAGAACGTGCGGCAATCTCAGCACGAGTTGGAACTTTACAGAATGTGAGTTCCTGTTTCAAATGACGCTCAATTTGGCGTAGCTGATACTTTTCAAGCGGATGAACAATGGAGACCGCACGGCCTTCTTGACCAGCACGACCGGTGCGGCCAATCCGATGAACATAGCTATCGAGGTTATCGGGCAGCTCGTAGTTGATTACATGGGTCAAGTTATCCACGTGGAGACCGCGGGCCGCAATATCGGTAGCTACTACCCAACGGACCTGTCCTTGCTTAAAACGAAGCAATAAACGCTCTCGCTGAGCCTGATTGAGGTCACCATGATATTCATCCACACTGTGGCCAGCAAACTGTAGCTGACGAGTCAACTCAGCCGCTGTCCGTCGTGTACGGACAAAGATAATGGCTGACTCTGGATCTTCCATTTCAAGAATAGGCATTAAGGCGCGAGGTTTACTCCAGCCTGGGGGAACCACATAAGCAAGCTGAGTAATACGCTGAGGCGCAGTGTTTTGAGTTTTGACCTTTACAGTGACTGGAGATTTGAGAAACTTAGCCGCCAACTCACGTATAGCGGGCTCCATTGTCGCTGAGAAAAATGCTGTTTGACGCTCTGCCGGGGCATGGCTCAAGATATTCTCCACATCCTGAATAAACCCCATATTGAGCATCTCATCAGCTTCATCCAGCACCATCCAGCTGAGCTGATCAAAGTTGAGAGCACCACGGCTCAATAGGTCTAAAACGCGTCCTGGTGTTCCTACCACCATATGTACACCGCGTCGTAGCTGACTCAGCTGACGTTCGATGGACTGGCCACCATAAACAGGCAACACGCGTAGCTGAGAACTGTGTTTCAGGCTTTGCACCGCTTGGCAAACCTGCATAGCCAGCTCACGAGTTGGAGTGAGCACCAACGCCTGAACAGCACGCTTATTGATATTGACCTGCTCCAAAATCGGCAGAGAAAACGCAGCTGTTTTACCAGTTCCGGTTTGGGCTAGACCAACCACATCATGCCCGGCAAGCATGTGGGGAATTGCTTGGGCCTGGATGGGGGTGGGCTCTTAGAAGCCAAGTTCATCCAAATATTGAGCTTGGGGTTCAGACAACCCGAGGTCAGCAAAAGACAATGTCATTTATACTCCTTTGTGGTCAATGAGTGCAGGCGAGAATTCAAAGAGAAACACGCGCAGGTGTTTTAGTCAGAGCTGCAGCATTGTTAGACACTACAGAGCCAAACAAATCGTAGGTATCAGCTCCATCAATTCGTACAGGGACTATCTGAGCTAAGGATGGTGCACCTTTAACGTAGACAAGACCGTCAACATCAGGGGCAAAACGAGCTGAACGACCGATACATTCCCCCTGACCTGGATGTTCTTGTTCAATAAGAACATCCACAACTTGACCAATCTGGGCTTGGTTACGTCTGAAGGAAATCTCTTGTTGAGTTAACATCAGGTCTTCTCGACGCTGATGCATAACTGTTGGCTCAACCTGATTTGGCAAGGTGGCTGCTGGAGTACCAGTCTCAGCAGAGAAGGTAAATACACCAACATGATCAAACTCATGGCGCTTTACAAACGCTTTGAGATGCTCGAAATGAGCGTCTGTTTCACCAGGGAACCCAACAATAAACGTTGTTCTCAGTACTGCGTTGGGTAAGGCTGCTTTCAAGTTTTCAATAATGTCATCGTTAACGCGCCCCTGCCATGGACGGTTCATCGCTCGCAGAATTTCAGGATGAGAATGTTGTAAAGGCAAATCTAGATAGGGCAAAACATTAGGTGTTTCGCGAATAGCCTCAATCACCTCTGGAGTTAGCCCGGTTGGATAGGCATAGTGCATGCGAATCCAGGGGACATCTACATTACCTAGAGCCCTTAACAACTCTGCCAGCTTAGGTTTGCCATATATGTCAATACCGTAATTGGTAGTGATCTGCGAAATGAGGACAAGCTCCTGAACGCCCTCAGCTGCTAGCTGGTGTGCTTCTGCCACAATTGATTCAATTGGGCGGGAACGCTGATCTCCCCGTAAATGAGGAATGATGCAAAACGCGCAACGGTAGTTGCAACCCTCGGCAACACGCACGTAAGCACCCCCCTCGTTAGTGGTGCGATAGCGAGGACCTGTTTCATCAGCAATGTAGGTAGGCTCTGAAGAAACAGCCTTAATACGCTCCCCTGCTTCAGCTCGCTCAATCACATTAACAATGCGGTGATAATCTCCAGTGCCTACTAAAGCCACAGCTTCTGGAATCTCATCAAGCAGCTCAGACTGGAAATGCTGAGCTAGACAGCCAGCGATAACAATCTTTTTGTCAGCTTCCGCTAGCTCCACCAAGGTGCGCACTGACTCCCGTCGAGCATCCTCGATAAAGCTGCAGGTGTTGACGATGACATAGTCAGCCAGCTCTTCATTTGCGTCTACCTGATATCCGGCCTTCACCAGGAGGCCCAGCATGTGCTCAGTGTCGACGCGATTTTTCTCACAACCTAAATGCGAGATAGCTACAGTTGGCTTACGAACCATAAATTCTTATGTGGAAAAACAAAATGCTAGTCTCCAAAGCAGGCGTTGAGATCGCATGGATGACTTAGCACCCCACCCAAGTGTCCTCGATAATGCCAAAACCGCAATTCCTTTGGTTTCTCTTGGGCAATGACTCACCACCGCTGGCAGTTGATATCTAGATGGGTAGCGATTATTTTTGCCCGGTTGAGGAAATTATAACATAACTATACAATTCTGTGGGTCTACCTAGAAAAAGGATTGGTGTGTCTAGAAAATCGGTCTGTAGACCCTACACACAACTGATGAAAAAAAGCTTTCAAAGACTCTGGTCACTCTGTATCAGCGTAACTCAACAATTAACTAACTAATCCCTGTGGAGCTAACTACATTATTTAAGACATTAACGCCTGTGATTGGAGTGGTGCACTTGCTGCCGCTGCCATCGTCACCCCGTTGGCAGGGGTCGTTACAGGGCGTTGTTGATCGAGCCTTGCAAGAAGCCGTAGCCCTGGCATCTGGAGGGGTGCACGGAATTATCATAGAAAACTTTTTTGATGCTCCATTTACAAAAGATGTGGTTGATCCAGCTGTGGTCAGTGCCATGACCATCGTGGTTAGTCGATTGCGGCAGGTAGTGGCAATACCGCTTGGGGTGAATGTTCTGCGCAATGATGCCCGTAGCGGACTCGCGATCGCAGCCTGCAGCGGGGCACAGTTTATCCGTGTAAATGTCTTGACCGGCGTCATGGCAACCGATCAGGGGATTATTGAAGGTGATGCGCATCGACTGATGCGCTATCGCCGAGAGCTGGGGGCTGATGTTAAAGTGTTTGCCGATGTGCTGGTCAAGCATGCGTCGCCCCTCGGTACAGTGGTGTCTGAGACGGCCATGGCGAATGCAGTCGCTGATACCATCCATCGTGGATTGGCGGACGCTGTGATTGTTTCTGGAACCGCCACAGGTGAGCCGCCCACTAATCAAGATTTGACTGATGCTAAAGCCTCAGCTGGTAAGGCACCTGTTTTAGTCGGTAGTGGAGCGACGATGGACAATATATCTAAGCTGATGCAAGTAGCTGATGGTGTAATTGTTTCTAGTTCACTAAAACGGTGGGGGCAGATTGACCAGCCGGTTGACCCTTATCGTGTCGGCCTATTTATGGAAGCATTTCCAGCTAATGGCTAGTGCCACTGGCCATGTCGGTCAATCCATAGAAGTAATCCCGGCCAATGGCAAGCGCTAATAACCGGATACCTCTACCGGAGGACCTATTTTTTGTCTAAGATGCAGTCGGGGGAGCAGTCTGGCTTTTTGAGTCACCCTGCTTTTTGTTTGTCTTGATGAGCTTAGAGCTATCTGTAAACTATGGGACGTCGCCGTAAAGAAACTCGTGGAATTTATCGCTGGTCGCGCCCAGCCATTGGTGCGATCGCAACCGTTGGAGCGCTAGGTACAGGCTATCTAACCGTAATTAAGTTAATGGGCGGTGATGCAGCTTGCCCGGTTAAAGGTTGCGACCAGGTGCTCTCTAGCGCCTATGCAGATGTCTTTGGTATTCCGCTGACGTTATTTGGCTGTCTTGCATACCTGTCTATGGTGGAGTTGTCCCTGGGGCCGCTTTTAGTCAGTGGGGAAGCCAGCAGCAAGCAACGTCAAAAGCTAGAAAACCTGACTTGGCCGCTCTTATTTATAGGGTCTACAGGAATGATGGTGTTTAGCGGATATCTGATGTATCTGCTGGCCACTGAACTCAGGGCCGCCTGTCTCTATTGCATCGTCTCTGCGGGTCTCACCCTGGCGATGGTTGTGCTCACCCTGCTGGGTCGCCAATGGGACGATCAAGGAGCGCTTGTATTTCGTGGGGTGATCATGGGAATGGTCACCTTGGTTGCCACCATTGGGGTGTATTCCATTAGCATCAATGGTCCTACTGCAACAGCCAGCAGTGGTGGAAATTCTGGTCCTGCTGTTACGAATACCTCTGGGCCGGCAGAAGTTGCTCTAGCTAAGCATCTTAAAGAAGTGGATGCAAAAATGTATGGTGCCTACTGGTGTCCCCACTGTTTTGACCAAAAACAGCTATTTGGTCAAGATGCTAAGGAGTACATGCCCTACATTGAGTGCGCAGACGATGGTGCAAATTCCCAAACATCTCTTTGCCGCTCTGTACCTGAGATCACTGGCTTTCCTACCTGGGAGGTCAACGGTCAGTTTCTACCAGGAACGCAAACCCTAGCCCAGCTAGCTGAAGCATCTGGCTATCAGGGACCAACTGACTATAAGAATTAGAGACTTGGGTGGGGAGGTTCTGTAGCGCTTCCCCTTTAACCGTCTAACTAAAGTTAATCTCTAGTAGAGAGAGGTCATCAGCTAGATCCTGACCAATGGCTATGCTAGGCATAATGGCATGACTAATGAGGTCATCTAGCTGGCCTGGACGAGGGCAGTTAACGATGTGCTCGATAAAGCTGTCTAATCCATGAATTTCACCCGTTGCAGCCACTGATGTTTCTGGAACTTCATAAACGCCGTCACTAAAAATATAGAGATAGCTATCGGCTGGGATTGAGCAGCGTTTCCAGGTGTACGTTGTATCCGGCATCATACCAATGGGCATACCTGGCGTGCGTAGACGCATGGTTTCAGCCATGGAAGCCCCATTATTTCTGGTATATGGTTATGCAGTGGGCGGTGGAGATAGTAACACAGCTGGAGGATGGCCAGCACTGGCATACATTAGCTGGCGGTTAACTCGGTTATAAACGCCGTACCAGATAGTAAAGTATTTTTCATTTTGGTCCGTCATCTGAAACATATTGTTCAGACTTTCAAGCACCTTGTCGGGGCGGTAAAAATTGGTGCCAGGCAGGGATTGCGATCGCAAGACATTCAACACCGATGTAGAGAGGAGCGCTGCCCCTAAGCCATGCCCTGAAACATCCAGCAGGTACATCACCAAATAGTCGGGATCTAGCCAGTAAAAGTCAAAACAGTCTCCACCTAACTGCTGCGATGGCAGAAACCGAGTTTGAATCTTAACCGGAGGTTTGTCTGTATCCCTAGGGAGTAGAGACTGCACGTAGGACGCAGCCTCTGCCAGCTCATTTTCTAAGTACTGTTTTTGCTCCTTGAGATCACGGGTCAGCTGACAGAGTCGTAGACCAGACTTGACTCTGGCTTTTAGCTCTGCCATGTCGATGGGCTTCATTAGCAGATCGTCAGCACCTGCTTCCAGCGCTTCTACTCGACTAGCCGTTTCTGCATGGGCCGTAATCAAAAGAAACGAACTCATTGACAGGTCGGGATGTTCTTTTAACCGACGACAAATCTCTAGACCATCTATAGAACCAGGTAAACGCCAATCACATAAAATTACGGGTGGAGTAATCGCTAGAGCCTGCTCTAAGCCATCAGCTGCAGTCTCTGCGACAGCCACACGATAACCCTGACTCTGCAACATCCGTTGCAGAATGCGTCGAATGATCGGATCATCATCGATGACTAAAATATCTGCGATAGGATTAGCTGCCTTTACCATTACACCAATACGCCGCCGACATTTTTTTCATAGTGCCATGCCCCTAGACTCATGCTGGCATTCCCCATGGGGTACTCGTTTTGTTGCTCATGGCTTTAGGGCTCTGGTCATAGCAACCAGCAATTGAATAATGCTTTCAACGGTTAAACCCTCTAACCAGAGAAGAATAGTTGTTTTTAGCTAGAGTGTACCCTTCTAATTCAGACATATGAAGGCAATCGGCTAAATATGCACATTACAGATTTCCAAGGGGGAAGGGGCAAAAACAGAAAAGCAACTGTGATGATTTTTTGAGTTAAACGCAACGATAGCGAGATATATCTGTGGCAATGGCCTATTTTATCAGCCTACAAAGGCTATGTGTGATCGAGCAGTCACTACTGGCTGCAAAACCCGCTGTATTTGCTATCGTTTGACGTCTGAAACCTAAAAGTGTGCCTTGGTGTTGTGACATCGGATATGTCGCCAATTTGGCAGCATTATCGGGTCTACAGGTGAAAAATTATTGCAAGACCGCCCTGAGTTCAGTGACGATTTTTAATCTGAAGTAGCGCCGCTACTATATGGATAATGAAAAGTACCTGTGATCTGCCCACAAGCTGCGTTTTACCCGTACTCAAGTCTCCCCACGATTATCAAGTATTTCGCATCAGTCCTGATGATAAAAATCGATTAGCATTGCTGGTGGACCCCACCCTGGGCCATGCTAAGTTAACCTGCTGTGTTGAAATCTTTGACACCGGTGGTAGAACCCCGAGCCATCGTCATCAGGTTGCTGTGGAAATGTTCTATGTAATCCAAGGAGAAGGTCGCGTTGTCTGCGATGGTAAAAGTTCAGCTATTCGCACCGGTGACAGCATTTTAGTTCCTTCCCACGGCGTCCATTTTGTAGAAAATACTAGCTCAAAGAGGCTGTATCTGCTGAGTGTGATGGTGCCCAATGAAGACTTTGCCGAACTGATTCACAATGGTATCCCTGCGGAGCTAGATGAAGAAGATATGGCTGTTTTGGGGCGCACTCGCATTATTTAATGCCATTTGATTTATTGCCAGTAAAACCTAAGCGTGTGCAGGTAATGCGTACTCGTGATGGTGTACGCCTGGACGCAGATGTGTACTATCCCGAAGGGGAGGGTCCCTGGCCTGTGTTGCTGATGCGGCAGCCCTATGGGCGTGCGATCGCATCCACCGTTGTCTATGCCCATCCTATCTGGTATGCAGCCCACGGTTACATTGTGGTCATTCAGGATGTGCGAGGACGAGGATCCTCGGAGGGTACATTCGCGCTCTTTGCCCATGAGGTCAACGATGGCTACGACAGCGTTCAGTGGGCGACCCAGTTACCCAACAGCAATGGCAGCGTGGGGATGTATGGCTTTTCTTACCAAGGAATGACCCAGCTGTACGCTGCCCAAGCCAGACATTCTGAGCTTAAGGCACTGGCCCCCGCCATGGTGGGTTATGACCCATACCATGACTGGGCCTACGAAAATGGAGCGTTGCGGTTACAGGCTGGCCTGGGCTGGGCAATTCAGCTAGCAGCGGAAACAGCTCGTTTAAAAGGCGATGACACTGCTTTTAATGCCCTGAGAGCCGCATCGCGCAATTTGCCACTGAATGGTGCTATTGCGGCCTATCCTGACATGCTTAAGCAGTATGCTCCAGAGTCGTTTTGGCACGACTGGCTTGCCCATTCTAATAATGATGACTATTGGCAAACGCTCAAACCGGACCTAACTAATGTAGATCTGCCGATGCTCCATGTGGGTGGGTGGTTTGATCCTTACTTAACCGGGGATATTCGTTTGTTTCGGGAAATGGCTGAGCGTAGCCAATATTCTCAGCATTTTTGGGTTGGACCGTGGAGCCATATTCCTTGGAGTCGCGAGGTGGGGGATATCGATTTTGGCCCTGAGGCCATGAATCCGATCGATAGGCTGCAAATTCAATGGTTTGATTATTGGCTTAAGGATACGGGGCTATTGGAGCCCCTCCCTGTCCATCTATTTGAGATGGGGAGTAACCAGTGGCTAACGTTTGAGCAGTGGCCTGGCGAGACTAAAACGCAGATTTATTATCTAGAGAGTTCTGGTTTAGCTGCCATGCGTGAAGACGATGGAGCTTTGGTGTTATCTTCTGCAAAAAGCTCAGCAGCCACCACAGTTCCCGATGTGTTTGTCCATGATCCATGGCGACCTGTTCCCTCCCTAGGGGGCCATGCGAGTTTTCCGTCAGGCTCTTTTGACCGCAGCGCTATTGATGGTCGTAGCGATGTTCTTACCTATACGTCTGGTTTGTTAGAAGCGGATGTAGCGGTTGCTGGAAACGTGACGGTAGCGCTTAACCTTAAAGCCGATGCGTCTAGCTATGACCTGTGTGCTGTGCTGTCTGTAGTGTATCCCGACCATCGGGTATTTAATCTTACCCAGGGCTATAAGCGTATTGATGAAGGGCACAATCAAATGGTTTTGCTGTCTCTACACCCCACCTGTTTTCGCTTAATAGCTGGACAAGCTCTACGATTAAGCCTCAGCGCAGCATGCTTTCCCGCCTATACCGTGAACCCTGGCACACGCACACATTCTCTAGATACTGTGCCAACTGTAGAACATCGCATTATCACTCTGACGCTACATCGAGATGATCAGACTTTGCTGACCTTACCTCTGGCCTAATAAGCATTAGGCTCATTCATTAGATAAATGGTTGCCCGCTGTCTTCTTCTATTGGCTGGTTTTTACGATCACACCTGTAGAACGCCCTTTGAGCTGGGAATGGCGTTGGCTCGGCGGGGATCAATCTCGGTGGCCATACGCATGGCGCGAGCAAAAGCCTTAAAGGTGGCTTCAATAATGTGGTGAGAGTTGATGCCGTCAAGCTGGCGAATGTGGAGGGTCATGAGACTGTGGTGGACAACGGCCATAAAGAACTCCCGCACTAGCTGGGTGTCGTAGGTGCCGACGCGCTGGGTGGGGATGTCGAGACCGTAGGCGAGATAGGGACGACCGGAAAAATCTAATGATACCTGGACGAGGGATTCGTCTAGGGGAGCAACGAAGTGGCCAAAGCGAACGATGCCTTTGCGGTTGCCGAGGGCTTGATGGAAGGCCATGCCAAGGGTAATGCCGACGTCTTCGTTGGTGTGATGGTCGTCGATTTCGAGGTCCCCTTTAGCCTGGATATGGAGATCAAAGAGGCCGTGGGAGGCGATTTGGTGGAGCATATGATCGAGGAAGGGGATGCCGGTGTTGGCGTTGCACTGACCGGTGCCGTTGATGTTAAGGGTGACGGTGACGTCGGTTTCTTTGGTGGTGCGGGTGACAGTGGCGGTGCGGGTGGGGAATTCGAGGTTGGCAGTTGGGTTGGTTTTGGTTTGCATGGTGATTAGGGGATGTAGGGGCAGCCCTTGTAGCTGCTCTGGAGGGAATTTAACGGGTTGAATTGAGTTTTGGGTTGTTTTGGGTATAGGTTGAAAAATGGTGATAGGGGTTGCTCAGGGCTTTCCTCCCCGAACCCCTCCTGTTCGTGGGGGCCTAACTTCCCCCCATCCCCCGAAAGGACATGGATTGGTTATGAGTTACAAGTAGTTGCACTGGGTTACGGCAAGGGGGATTATGCTGCTCCGCGTTCGCTACGCACCGTAAAAAAGTAGTTTTCGTTCGATACCTACCTTAGGTTTAGTTTATCGGAGCAAATGGTTCGCACGGTTTAATCCATTGCCCATTAGCTACTGCTGCCTCTCTCTTAAAACATTTTTTCTAGAACGTTGCGGATGGTGTCGTTGGTGACTTGGTCGGTGATGAAGGCTTCGCCGATGCGTTTGGGGAGGACGAAGCGGACTTTGCCGGATTTGACTTTTTTGTCGTTGCGGAGGGTGGTGAGAATGTGGTCAATGTTGAGGTTGGTGGGGAGTTGAGTGGGAAGACTGGCTTTTTTGATGATGGCTAGCTGACGCTCGGCGGATGTTTGAGTCCAGTGGATTAGGGTGGTTGCGATCGCACCTGCTGCTACCATACCGAGACCCACAGCTTCGCCATGGTTTACTGATTTGTAGCCGGTCAGGCTTTCAACTGCATGACCAATAGTGTGGCCGTAGTTGAGAATGGCCCGCAGTCCAGCTTCTTTTTCGTCCTGACTGACTACATCGGCTTTGGCCTGACAGGAATAGTTGAGAATGTCGTGGAGCAGCTCTTTGCTGATATGGCGCATTTGGTCAAGGCGTTTGGCCTGTTCTAACTGAGCAAACAAAGCTTCGTTCCAGATGATGCCGTACTTGATTACTTCAGCCATACCAGCGCGAAATTCACGACCAGGTAGTGTCGCTAGAACGTTGGGATCAATCAGCACGAGACTGGGCTGATGAAAGGCGCCAATTAAATTTTTGCCTTGGGGATGGTTGACGCCAGTTTTGCCCCCCATGGATGCGTCAACCATCGCTAGCAGTGAGGTAGGTACTTGGACCACAGCAATGCCTCTTAGCCAGGTAGCTGCTGCAAAGCCAGTCATGTCGCCAATAACACCGCCACCCAAGGCCACCATAGTGGAGCTGCGTTCTAATCGATGTTCAAATGCAATGTTGTGAATTTTTTCGATTGAACGCAGGGTTTTGTAACGTTCACCAGCGGGCAAAATGCACTGACAGACTTCAAAACCAGCATTGGTTAATGAGTTTAAGACGGTTTTGCCGTAATGCTTAAAAACAACTGGGTTTGAAACAAGTAGCACCTTGCCTTGTTTACCGGTGGCTGACAGCCAGGGACCAAGATACTGCAACCCGTCAGTGGCAATTTTAATGTCGTACTGGATTTGGGGTAGCTCGACGGAGATAACGGTCTTCATTGAATTGAGTTGCAGTGTACTCACTTATCCTACTGCCCGAGGCAAGGTCATCTAAAAGTTTTGCGAGCAGTGAGACAACTGGATACTGTATTAGCTATCAGTACTCGGATTAAATACCTGAAAAATTTGTCGGCAGCAAAGTTTGATTTTTTCACCAGCGCCAGCTTGGGGTGGAGCTACCCCCTCAAACTGCCAGTTGTTGATGGTAGACAGGTGCCACTGCTGACCATGGTGGTTAAACCCAACTACATCAACACCGATGGCTTTAACAATACTGGTGACAGCGTCAGCTGCACTCTGGGTGGTATCGTCTGGAACTGCGTGGAGACGAATCTGCACTAACAAACTGCGGCAATTAAACGAACGGCTGAATCCAGGAAAGTGGAAACCGATATCAATAGAGTCTGGGTCGACAAGTTCTCTCGTGTCTGGATCATTGGCCCATGGCTTGAGATCAGAGCGTAAATCGGGAAGCTCTCCTTTGAAGGCACCGACAGTAGCGGCTATCTTACTTGCATACTCAATACTACGGGCTTGTTCTGCTGCGTTCACGCCTACGACCACCAGGGAAGTTAAAGGATTTTCACTTACAAAGATAAGACAATGTCTCAGCAAATGGCTAAAGCATTGCCGTCGCATCTTTGGATAGTTAGTAAAGGCTACTAAGGAAAATAAATTAGCTGGCGAAACTAAACTGTAGCTGATTAAACGAATGGTAAAACTGCTAGGTTAGATTGTCTGACTGTAGTAATCCTGACAGGTATTCAATATGCGTACGTCGTTCTCACTAACTGCCTCAATCTGATGGAAGCCTTCTATGCCAAACTGACTGCCACCAGGACCAGCAATAGCTGTATCCTCAAGGTCTAGAGCGTAGGCGTATTCTTCTTTGGAATAGGTTTCAGTGATCGCTAAGGAAAGCTGTGTGTTTTCTAGGGTGCCTTGAAAACAATCAAAGGAAGAGTATGGAGAATAAAAAGCTCCCACCACCTGCCCGGCCCGTGCTTCAAAAATCATGTAAGCAGTCTGTAGCTGATCGGGCAGAGGCTGTTCGCCAAAGAGATAAATGCCGTCACTTAGATGCTCAGCAACAGCAGCTTGGGCTAATAGAGGGTGAATAACAGCAGCATCAGTCTCTGTAGAGAGCTGTACCACCATTCTTGCTTGGGCTGCCTGGGCTGCTAGCAACGTCGCCGCGCCCATTAACAAAGCTCCTATGTGTAAGACAGACTTGACGCGCTTTTGATTATGCTGATAATGAATGTGACGTTGAATAACTGATAAAACTTGCATAACCATCGCGCCTCACTGTGTCTACCTGAGTACCGCTAACGAATGACTTGATGCAATCAGAAGGAAACTCTATTTATCACTGTAGGTGAGAAAATTGCCCAAAATCTTGGTTGGGTTTGTTCCTTTAATATCTCTTTAACGATTGCGTCTACGTTAGTCGTCTGTATAGTTGCCATGATTCCCTACAAATCTGAGGCATTTGATTCCGCATGGTAGGGTTTTGCAACTGGCATAGAGCATGGGTTAGCTGCAATAGTAAGGACAATCTAGATAATTCTTTCGGCAGCTAACGTCATCCAACGTTGGAACGATGTAGTCTAAAGAAATAATTAGCTAGGCACCCAGCCATCCCGTATTGCTGAGCAGGAGTCAAACGTTCATCTATGCCGTTCCTTGAAGTGCCGCTAAAGCTCTTGCTGTTTATTGACAAGCGGCCAAGTTCTGCTGAGCAGGTTCGTCAAATCCGTCAACATATTGAGGCCTTAGAAGCCACAACTATTCCGGTTTTAGAGGTGATTGATGTTAGCGAACAGCCCTATCTGGCCGAGCACTTTAAACTTGTAATCACTCCTACGCTAATTAAGATTTCAGCGGTGGGACGTCAAACCCTGACGGGTAGTGACATTATTTCGCAAATTGATTATTGGTGGTCTCGCTGGCAAGCAGAAGTTGCTCCTGAGAATGTTGCTCAAGATGAGCGTCTTTTAGACAATACGTCAATTGCTCAGTCGACGGAAATTATTCACCTTTCGGATGAAATTTTTCGTCTCAAACAGCTGAATGCTGAAGTTAACGCCAAGCTAGATTTTAAGGATCGCATTATTGCAATGCTGGCCCACGATTTGCGTAATCCACTAACGGCGGCTTCGATTGCGATTGAAACTCTGGAGATGGGCTATGATCCGAATAGTGAGCGTCGAAGTCGATTTCGACCAGAGTTGACGGTACAGCTGTTACGCAATGCTAAAACTCAAATCCGCTCCATTGATCGGATGATTACAGATATTTTGCAAGCGGCCCATGGTGCAGGCGTCGATTTGCATATCTTTCCAAGAGAGTTGAACTTACAGGAACTCTGCCGAGAAGTCATGGACTCCATGATGACTAAAGTGAAAAATAAGGAACAAGTTATTCAGCTTGATATTCCACAGGATTTACCTCGGGTGCATGCGGACATAAACCAGGTGCGTCGTGTAATTACCAATCTTTTAGATAACGCGGTGAAGTACACGCCCAAGGGAGGAGAAGTGATGATTCGAGCCCTGCATCGCACCACTCAAAAGGTTCAAGTAAGCATTCAAGATACGGGACCAGGTATTCCAGCGGATGAGCAGGCTCGTATTTTTGAGGAGAGTTTTCGACTACAGCGCGACCAGTCTCAGGATGGCTATGGACTTGGGCTAGCTCTGTGTTTGCGCATTGTGAGGGCTCACTATGGCCAAATATGGGTAGATTCACTGCCTCAAGAAGGCAGTACATTTCACTTTACGCTGCCGGTCTACAGACAGTTGAACAATCGACAGACAGCCCTCGAGTAGCCAACGGCAAAACTTAGGTTGGCTGAAGAAATTAATTGGTTAGCTCTCGGGTAGCTGTAGACGTGCTTTTATGGCAGCGAGCTCAATGTCTACTGGGTTGTCGTCTGGGGTATGACCTGATTCCAATGTAGAAAATTTTTGTTCCAGTGAGTCTTGACTGAGATTGTTCAGTTCTGCTGCTGCTGCTGCATCTGCTTCCATGTCTAAAATCTTGTCTTCGATTTGAGAGAAAGTCCCTCCGTTGATCTGGGTCATCATTTCATTTAGTTTTTGGCTAGCCTTAGCCGACCGTGCTCGGGCGATGTACATATCTTTTTGAGTGCGGGCCTGGGCAATTTTGCTCTCCAGGGTTCGCATATTTGTTTTGAGCTGTTGAACGCCGTTTTTTTGCTGTTGAAGCTGGCTTGCTAATGCTTGAGCTGTTTCTAAATAGCTCTGACGGCGAGTCAACGCTTCACGTGCTAGGGCCTCATTTCCTTTAGCCATAGCGCTCTGAGCACGATTGTAAAACTCGTGAGCCTGGGTATTGGCTTGGTCGTATTGGCGCTCGTTACGTTTTTGGGTTGCGATCGCAACCGCTACAGCCTGACGTAGCTGTAGCAAGTTCTCCTGCATGTCTGCAGTTGCTTGTTCTAATAGTTTCTCTGGATCCTCGGCTCCATTTAGGGCGTCATTAAGGCCAGCACGCACCACCCGAAAGAAACGGTCTAACAATCCCATAGATAGCCCATAGATAGGTTTATGGTTTAGCAAGCAAACGCCGCACTGTTGCCAGGCAGCCGCTATTTTTAGCATAGCGGCTATTCGCCTAGCAGGGGCTATTCGCCTAGCGGGGGCTATTCGTTGGTGGGGCCAAAGAGTTCCACCGTAATCCCTTGCTCGGTCAAAAAGGCCACTTGCTCCTCTGCCTGGGCCTGATTGTCAAAGGCCGCCAGCTGAATCCGTGCCCCTGCGTCAAAGTCGCGGACAAAAGCATCAGGGACTAATTCACGGGCTTTATTCAAAGATGCATCGCCTGTATAGCTGGCAATGACATAGAAATTTGAGCCGGTTGCGACTGGAGCTGGGCTAGTTACGGTTGCCGGATTTGTTGGTGCGCTGTTAGCTGGAGGAGCCGCTGCCGGGCTAGTCGTTGCTGGCGTTGGGCTATTAGCGGCTGATGGACTCGCTGGCGTATCTGTTGGTGCCGGTAAGGGTGTTTGAGCCGGGTTTGGCTGCGGTGTTTGAGCGGGGGTGGGTAGAGCTGAGGGGGTGCCCGTAGCATTACCAGCACCGTCAACATCTAGAGTGACCAAGTCATCAATCGTATCTAGTTCCTGAAACTCTCGGGTAGATAGGTCAGGTCCCAGGGGGCTGTAGTCTGATGCTGTTTCTGATGGGTCTGCTGTTGTAGCAGGCTGATTGGGAGTCTCTGGTACTTCAGGCAGGTCACTGTCAGCTGTTTCTGCCGGTTCAACATCGGTGCCAGGCAAAACTCGTGATCGCAAACTCTCAAACTGGGCTGGATTCGTAATCGCAAATCCTACACCGATGCCTCCTAACAGGACCAATACCAACCCCGCTAGCTTCAACAAGCTATTGCTTTTCCGTTCTGGAGAATAGGGTTCTGGTGCTGAGCCAGGCTCTGGCTGCTCTTCCTCCTCCTCAATACTCCTCAAAAGTTCCTCTGATGACTCTAAGTACCCTTCCGTGGGCGCCTCGCTAGAGTGGATGGGCAGCGCCGGACTATCTGACTCAGCAGGTGTCTCCATCTCTGGTGCATCAGGCTCGATTGCATCAGATGGCAGCTCAGTGTCTGGTAGCTCAGCACTCTCTTCTGGTTCAGACGCCTTGTGCTTCAGAAATGGATTAGGCGGTGGCGGCGGTGGTGTAGGGGGTTGCTGAGGCTTTTCTGCCGCTGTGTCGTTTGCTGACACAGAGATCAAATCAATGGTTTGACGCTGAGCGGCTCGACGAGGTGGTGGCGGTGGTGGTACCCGGCCATGACGCTGACGTCGGTAACGGGTCAGTTCATCCTCAAGATTCACATTGAGATTACGCAGAACATTTTCCATCTGCGGATTAATCTCTGTCTCAGGCCCTGAACCAGGGCGAGGTGGCATAGGTGGAGGTGTTGGGTCTGAGGGGGAAACCATGGAACAGAGCTAGAATGAGTGGGTACGAGTGCGGTAATAATTGATAGACCATACGTTAGCACGTTAGCTAAGAGACGTTATACATCAGGTCTTGTCTAAGGAGTTAAAGATGGGATTTTCTGGATTGCGATCGCTAATTACTGACATTGAAACCCATCCCGGCTGGCAAGCCCGCCAACAGTTTGGACAGGTAACCGAATACTGGCCCAAAGCCGTCGGCCACCTAGTTGCTCGCCAAACCAAACCTGTCAGTATTCAGCGTCACGTACTCTACGTTAGCGTGGCCAACGCATCTTGGGCCCAAACACTAACTCTAGAACGTCGACGCATTCTCCATAAGCTAAATCATCTGGTTAAAATGCCGCTAGAAGATATTCGTTTTTCGAGTGGTCAGTGGCACACTAAGCCTATCCGTAGGGCTCAGCCAGTCAGCGACTGGATTAAAGCTCACCCCAGCTACATCGGCATCACAACAGCTGAAACATCCTCTGAACAACTACCCGTCAAAACTCCCGAAGATGCCTATACCCAATGGGTAGCCACTAAGAAAAAACAGCAGCAATCTCAAGAGCTCTGTCCGGAGTGTCACTGTTCCTGCCCACCTGGAGAAATTGCAAGATGGGCAATGTGTTCGATCTGCATTGTTAAAACTTGGAAATAAAAAATCGGTATTACCGCTTTTCGGGAAACTAAAAAATTATTGATGTAGAGGGTCTTGCTAGATCGACTTATTCACTGAATCGGGAACAGTCAAAAAACCGAGAATTTATCACACATAAATTTAATTTTTAATGAATGTTTTAGGGTCTTTTGTCTACTGTAATTTTATTTGATTTGAAACGTGCGCTCTCTGGGATCGCTGCTCTGTAAATGATCCCAGATTTTCAAAAGAATATTGATTTATATAAATGAAACATAAAGAAATTATTAATGAAGATTGTGAAACGAATTAACTGTAGAAGCTTGGCGCATCACGCTTTTAACATTTTTAAGATATCAGATTGCTTAGAGCAATTAATTCACAATATCAATAGTGAAGGCTTTTAGTTAACTCTCTCGATTATTTTTCATGAGCAATCAAAAAGGTGGAATTGGTCGATGCGGTTCTTGTCGGTTTTATACGCCCGTCGGGCGTCGTGGGGGGGAATGTTCACAATTTAGTGTACCTGTTCGGTCAGGTTGGAGATCATGTTGTCTCGCCAGCTCACCGTTTCAAACGGCACCTAGCATTAGTGACTCAAGCATAAATCTGACTAAGCTAGCTGCGTCAGAAAAGATTGTTTCAGAACCCCTACCAATGCCATCAGGTCGCTTTTTGTCTAAAGAGAAACAACTTACAACTAAACTAACCAAATAGTGGCAACCTGTTAGCCATCTGCAGAATATCTAACACCTGATACAGCGGCAGGGGCATCGGTCAAAACTGACCGATGCCCCTGCCGCGGTAGTCAAGGTAAGGTCTGGGCTCTCTTACTTATTGACGGTTGCAAATTATTGACGATTGCAAACTTCTGCAAGAATCTCACCTTGCCCATCTAACTCTTCTAGAGCCTGATCTTTAGCAGTTGTTGGTGTAGATGCCACTCCCCAAGCTAATGTCTGGTTATGTTCAGCAATAGCGCCACAGTCCCTAAATGAGACTCGGATTGCGCAACCCACATCGCCGCAGCTGCGCAAAGCCTCACGCTCAGCGCTGCCAGCGGACAAATAATTGGAAGCCACACCCCAGTCACCGGAGCGAGAAATAGCGATCGCACCATACCGCTGAGCCGCCTGGGCATGGGTTACCAGAATAGTGCTCAGCATTAATAAACTAAGAAGAGTAGGCTTTACCATGGGCTAATAAGGAACAACAAAACGGCTGATATAGCGTCAAACTTGCACAAGCGCCAAATGCAGAGCGGCCCCGTAAAAAGAACTACGGAGCCGCCACGCATTATCCGAATCTACCTAGGAGAGATCATCCTTTTTGTTACTATTGCTGCCCGACAGCATTGATTTTTCGGTACGGGCCAGAAAGTCGGGTACTAGCACTTCACTAAAACCGGCAATAAATGCGATCGCAAAGTATAGATACTTGGACTGAGCGTCTGCTTCGCTGGTGTTACACCCAGACACCACCACAATTTCTGACTCAATCAGGTCAACCGCTAGCAAGCTAAAAGCCTTACCGACCACAGGCTTAAAATAACCGATAAAGAATGG
>JBHJIV010000262.1:0-18586 GCA_050043105.1 Leptolyngbyaceae cyanobacterium
AGCGAGAAGACCCAGCCGATGCCCTGGTGGTGCATGAATAATATGCGGGTAAGACCCTAGATCAGCTGCCTAAAGGAGCCATCATTGGCACCTCCTCATTGCGGCGTCTTGCCCAGCTACGTCACCACTTTCCGTCGTTTCAGTTCAAAGATAATCGCGGCAATCTCAACACCCGTCTGCGTAAGCTCGATGAAGGTCAGTATGATCGCATCATTTTGGCAGTGGCAGGGCTCAAGCGATTAGATATGGCGGAGCGCATTCAGCAGGTGCTGACAGCTAGTATTTCACTCCATGCCGTTGGTCAAGGTGCCCTTGGCATCGAGAGCCGCAGCGGCGATGACGACATTCTTACGGTAATTAAAACCCTAGAACATCAGCCGACGGCTCAGCGTTGCTATGCAGAACGCGCCTTTCTACGGGAATTAGAAGGTGGCTGTCAGGTCCCCATTGGAGTGAATACGGTCATTGAGGGCGATACTCTAACATTGACCGGCATCGTGGCCAGTCTAGATGGTCAAACGTTAGTGAAGGACACCATTTCAGGACCGGTGGAAACAGCGGATGAGATGGGCACAACCCTGGCTAAGGGTGCCAAAGACGCTGGTGCTCAGGAGATTTTGGACGCGATTAGCGCCGAAAACCGTTAACTGAGAATGGGTCTAATCTAATTTTTCAAAAAATGAAGGGGCGTTCCATGGAACGCCCCTTCATTTTTTTTCCGTAGGCTTAAGCACTATGCACAATGTCAATCCACCTCTAGACTTGATCCCGTGGCACATGGGTTTTTCAGCGGGGCAACAGAGACACAATGCGAATTTTATTTGTGGCAGCAGAGGCCGCACCCTTGGCAAAAGTCGGCGGCATGGGGGATGTGGTCGGCACATTGCCAAAAACACTGCGAGCCATGGGGCACGACGTGCGTGTCTTTATGCCCTACTACGGCTTGTTGAAAGACAAAATAGACATTCCTGATGAACCGGTCTGGTGGGGCTACGCCATGTTTAATGCATTTGCAGTGTATGAAACAACCCTGCCCAAGTCAGATGTCCCCCTATATTTGTTTGGCCATCCCGCTTTTGACAATAACGATATCTACGGCACCGAAGACGAAGACTGGCGATTTACCTTTTTTGCCAACGGTGCTGCCGAGTTTTGCTGGAACCATTGGAAACCCGATCTTCTTCACTGTCATGACTGGCATACGGGCATGCTTCCGGTATGGATGCACCAGTCACCTGAGATTTCGACAGTCTTTACGATTCACAACCTGGCCTACCAAGGCCCCTGGCGCTGGAAGCTAGACAAAATTACCTGGTGCCCGTGGTATATGCAGGGCGATAGCACCATGGCTGCGGCTCTACTGTACGCCGATAGAGTCAATGCGGTATCACCCACCTATGCCAAGCAGATTCAAACCAAAGAATATGGCGAAAAGTTGGAAGGACTGCTGTCTTATATCAGTGAAAAACTGAGCGGCATTGTCAACGGAATTGACCTTGATGCGTTTAATCCAGCAACTGACGAGCAGATCAAACAGACCTACACAGCTGACACTCTAGATAAACGCGCTGTTAACAAAAAAGCCCTTCAAGAAGAAATGGGGTTAGAAGTTGACGAAAACCGATTTCTGATTGGCTTAGTAAGCCGTTTGGTGGAGCAAAAAGGCATCGACTTGATCTTACAAACAATGGATCGCTTTTTGGCCAATACCGATGCTCAGTTAGTGCTGTTAGGCTCTGGCAACCGCCAATACGAAACCCAGCTGTGGGAGTTATCTAATCGGTTTCCAGGTCGCGTATCGGTCTATCTGATGTACAGCAACCAGCTTGCCCAAAAGATCTACGCTGGTGCCGATGCATTCTTGATGCCCTCACGGTTTGAACCCTGTGGTATTAGCCAAATGATTGCCATGCGCTATGGCTGTGTGCCCATTGTGCGGCGTACAGGGGGGCTAGTCGATACCGGCAGCCACCATGACCCTGTTAATGGCACTGGCACCGGCTACTGCTTTGATCGCTATGAGCCACTAGATTTGTTTACCTGCATGGTGCGTGCCTGGGAAGGCTTCCAATACAAACCTTTTTGGCAAAAGCTGCAGCAGCGAGCCATGGCAGAAAACTTTAGCTGGGAGAATTCTGCCCTAGAATACATCAAGCTCTACAGCGATATTAAAGAACTCTCCTATGAGAGTCAGATTCCTAAAAATTATGGTGGGACATTATAAACTACTCTGTAGGCAAAAGTGGATATCAATTTAGATTGGCGCGCGCTGGAGGCAGCATCGCTGTGGCTTCAGCTTTTGGAAAGCTGCCGTTTTCACAGTTCAGTAGCCTGTCTAAAACAGCCTTAGTTTCAGCACTGCCTGTCTGATTAATCTCTTGAATCATTGCAATGTTGGTTAGCTCCATCCCCAAGCGAACCCAGTAGGCACCTGTGACCGATTCAAAGTCTGTGGGGGGCATTTGCGCTGCATAAGATTGAGTCAGGTCTAGCTCAAGTTTTTCACTGAGAGCGCGAATGACGTACTGTCGCTGTGGTTGAGCCGCAGCAATCCAGTCCTCCATGGGTTGTGCAAAAATCTCGGCAATCTTCTCTTCACTGGCTTGTTTTTGCAACCAAACCTCTGCTGTAGACACTGGCCAATCGGTGGTCTCTTTATCCACTTTGGCAAAGGCATGGGCCTCAGCATAAGACACCGTACCATCAGTATTGTAATCAGCAGAAACAACGGCATTCCCTACACGATCAACACCGCTCAGTCCCGCGAAAAAGCTAGAGCTATAATCCCGGTAGTCAGCCTCATTCACAGCGGGTGTGCAGCCCACCGAAGGGCGCTCAGCAACGGTAGCGAAAAACCCACAGCGGGTTTGCAGCGCCACAGGATTTTCCGGATTGCCCTGTTCATAAATGAGATTCGCAAAAGACCCCGAAAAACATTGGGCCATCATGGTTACAAAGGGTTGATCGGGCGGTAGCTGATCGAGCCAGCTAGAGAGCTGTTGAACCGAGACCAGCTTTTCTTCCCAAAGAATCATCGCATTGTTTTCGGGATTCTCATTGTTGTAGGCTCCATGCCCCGTGAAATAGAAAAATGCTGGACACGGAGATGGTTTTTGGGCCAAGTCTTCAAACCACGTTTGAGCATTATCCACAGTGGCAGGACCATCTAAGTTTGCAATTTCTGGAGGTTTAAATTGTTCTTGCCCCACTCGGTTGATATACCGAACTGTTGGCTGGCCATCGTTGCCGTTGGCAAAATACTGACGCGTACTGCTGAGATTTATGCCTAAGGCATCTAGCGTACGCTGGAAGTAGCGTACATTTTTTTCGAGAGCAATTTCGTTATAGTGGGGGGCCCCGCCACCGGCTAACACTAAAAACTCAGCTGACACTGCGGATGGTGCAGGCTGCTCCGGAGTAGGTGATGCAGGCGGCTCTGAAGTGGGTAGTGCAGGCTGAGCGGGGACTTCTTGAGTGGCTGCTTGTTTACCCCAGCCCCAGCTTAGACCAATCACGACACCCATCAGGCTGGTTGTCAGTAGCTGAGCTATAAATGGCGGTGTGCGCATGGGAGCCTCGCAATATACCTTGCCCTATTGTAGACGCGGGTTTTGGTTGGTTGGTTGTGAAGCAGATTTCAAGCATTTTTATACCAGAGCGCCATGGAGGATGCCCCTGGGCCTTTCGATGATTACAATAGGGAAAATTTGGCCATTTGCCGTCGCATTCGCCATCCTATGCATCAACTTGTTACTGAAGCCCTGGACGCTCAAGATTATCGCCGGGCGACTCAGCTCATTAAAAAATGGCGTAAGGCGGCTCCTAAAGATCCGTTTATGCTGCTGTCGATTGGCCGATTGCAAGAAGGGACTCTGCAGTGGGATGCCGCTGAGAAGACCTATCTGACGTTTCTAAAACGGGTGAATAATCCAAAGCTCATGGGTCAAGCTCGAGCTGGGCTGAAGCGAGTACAGCAGGCACGGGAGGCAAATCGCCAGGAAGCATTGGATGAGGCTAAAGCCGTCTTAGGGAGTGGAGAGCCGGGCATTCTGATAATTACACCACCAGCGGATGCGCAGCAAGCTGCCGTTGGTTTGGCCAATGTGCTTAGAATTGATCCCTACATGGCTCGTCTGCAGCTGCCAAAGCGAGGTCTAAGACTGCAGCGCACAGGCCCAATTGGTGAAATGCAATATTACGGGGAGGCGCTGCAGGCAGCCGGAGTGCCTACGATATGGTCGACCATTGATGATTTGAAAACGGTTGAGGTGTTTCAGGTCAAGCATTTTCGTGCGATCGCACCCACCCCTGCCATTGTCTGCCAGAGCCCCACAGGCCAGATGGGCTCACTCCAGTTTGATTGGTCTGAGGTGACCCAAATTGTGCGGGCACAGCTGCCGGTATTTGAGCAGGTCAATGACAAAGGCCCCTGGTGTAAAACCAAAAGCAAGGAACTGGTGCAAGACTATGCCCAGGTGCTTGACTTACATGTGCACGGTCGCAAGATAATTTTGCGGATTTGCGATCGCACCTATGAATTTCGCAATAGCGTTACCCTAATCCCTAACCAGACCAACCTCACCTCTACTCGCATCCGTTGGAATGGGCTGATGCAAACCATTTTTCAAAAGACAGACTGCCCACTGCTAGAGGACTTTACCAATTTTGGTCAGGGTGCATTAGAAATGATGCCATTACTGCCCTACCTGCCAGTTCATTTAGACTTAAATCGCCATAAACCTAGCGATTGGGACACCGCCTGGCAGATTTACACAACCTTACTCTTCCGTCAGGCCCAGACGCCCGGTTTTTCGCCTGTCTAGACGCCCGGTTTCTTTTCGGATGTGCGTTTACCAATACAGAACACTTAAGAAACCGGGCGTCTAAGGCCCAGGCGGTGGCGTCAGGCGCAATCGCTCTAGCTGTCGGCTAATACGATTCAGCAAACCAAAGTCTTCCTCAGGCAGATGACCACCACGACCGGAGGTATTTTCCCGAGATAAAAACGAAAAAGCGGCTCTGAAAGTCTCACCATCCGCTTTAATAGGTGCAGCTAAATGACACGGAATAATCTGATCAAACGGCAACTCAGCAATTTGATCGGCCCAGCTCAAAACCGCCTTAGGACCACGATTAAAAATTAGAGACTGTAGCACCGGAGCCACCACCAACCGGCCATTATCAGATAATCGCGCAAACGACCGCTGCCAATGAGGTTCCCAATCAAATGGATACAGCCCAAAATAGGCACGTTTAGACCGATCCGATGCCGTCTTCGCCGATTTCAAAATACGCCCCCAGTCAGGGTCTTTAAGCGCATCGGGACGAAAATAAAACGCAAACAATGCAATACGCTGCCAGCCCTTACGACGATTTTCTGCCGTATCCGCCGGGTCATCGGCAGCACTGGCTTTTGCATGGAACAGCAATGGATAGCTATCTAGCTGCACAATCGCTGGTGGATCAGCTGGAATAGAAACCACCGAATCAGTCACTAAAAGTGTTTTAGATGCTCGATGAAACAACGCCACTTCTGAAAAGGGACCAATACCCAGGTTCACTGGGTCTAAAATTTTATAATCAAACTCATCTCCAAATGGAGCATCGTCAGAATTTTCAGGTAACCAATGGGTACGTCCGACAGGAAAGCCTAGCCAGGCAAGAGGCAAGTTTACTGGAAAGCTCCACTGATAGCGAGCCGCATAGACCTGTGCCGAGGGAAACTTACGAGCAAACGGTCCCACAAACACCTTGTGTTCTAACCCGGTAACTGTCGGCAAAATGATGTACTTCACATCACCATACTCAGCCACCAGCTCATTCACGAGGCGAATACATTCAGGTGTAGGAGCAACGGGGGCATAGACCAGCAAACCACCTGCCGCTAGACGAATCACCGTCATACGTATAGGCACTACGACATAAAAGATGCCCTGCATCTGGTCAAAGGTCCAAACCTGGTCAGCGACAACCTCACGTCGCAGTGTACGTCGCTGGCCATAAGGATACAGCGGCATCAGCGGCCACCATGGCCATGACCAATCGGCGGAACGTTCAACTTCCCGCACTTCAGACACCCTTTATCCTCCAGATCTAACGCTTGGGCTTTAGTATTTTACGGCTCATCAGGCAACAGGTGGTGAAGACGGAGCAGCCTGGGATGTTTCCACAGACAACGCTCGCAATTATGCTTCGGTTCTCGTTGCCCTGTGATCCCCATCACGCAATTTCCTCAGCTAAATTCAGAAACCCCTTAAGCAAAGTTCAGTTAGCGGTCAGATGGCGTTCAGCTAACCCCGGCATTCTTGTAATCAATGAAGTCAATCACTGATTCCTCAAGGAGCTTTAACCATGAAACGCACACTTCTTTCCGCTTTAACTGTTCTTGTTGCCTCTGCTGCTGTTGCCCCCGTTGCTTCCGCCGTTGAGCCCGCTAGCTTCAATATTCAATCTGCTCGACTAGAAGAGCTGGACGCTCGCACCAAGAACTCAGTCCACAAACTGCGCCTTGAGCATCTCAACAATCAGTCCAAGGCCATCGAAGATATCCAGGCCACCAGACTAGAGGCTCTTGACGCCCGCACTAAGGCTATCGGCAACATTCAGGAAACTCGTTTGGATGCCCTAGACGCTCGTACCAAGAATAGTGTTCACAAGCTACGTCTGGAGCACCTCAACAACCAAACTAAGGCCGTTGACAACATCCAAGAGACTCGTCTAGACGCATTGGATGCTCGCACCAAGAACAGCGTTCACAAGCTACGTCTGGAGCACCTCAACAACCAACCTAAGGCCGTTGAGGATATTCAAGCTGCTCGTATGGAAGCGCTGGACGCTCGAACTAAAGCTATCGACAACATTCAGGAAGCTCGCTTAGATGCCTTGGACGCTCGTACTAAGTCCGTCCGCTAACAGATTACTGAACTGTTGCGGTACCCAAGCTTGGGTGCCCGGTGCAGACTCCGTTAATCTGTGAAATGCTTCATTCTTAGGGCACCCTTTTCTCATCAGATTGTCTCTATGCATATCCTCAAAAGCCTCTGCCAATATGGCAGAGGCTTTTGAATGAGCACAAGGAATAAGATTGTTCCTTAACAACTTAAAACTCAAAGAACATCTAGAATAAAATATACATTCCAGTTAGCGTAAGAGAATGGCTACAAATCAGATTTTGCGCGCTACATTAAGTCATAAAGCTGTTCGTTTATGCCTATTAACTTCCACAGCTTGGTTTTTCATACGGCCAATAGGGCTAGCTCAAGAGCATCAAGGTTGTTATATGATTTCTTCCTCTGGAGAGCTAAGCAGTCTTGATGATTTGTGTGGTTACTCAACTATGGAAGATAGGGAACAGCAAGCTCAAGTCTTTTTTGATAGAGGCTATGACCTACAGCAGTCAGAACAATATGAGGAGGCTATTCAAGCATTTGGTGAGGCAATCAACCTGAACCCTGACTACGAAGAAGCCTATGCAGAACGAGCCATTGCTAATGCTGCACTTGGTAATTTCCCAGCCACAATGGCCGATTACACACGCGTTGTAGACTTCGCCAGAAATACGCTGAACACTGAACATGCTAAGCGAGTCGAAGCAGCCGTAAATCGCTACAGGCGAAACTACGAATAGACTAGGACCACATTAAGACAAGGCAGCAAGAGCATTGAGCTGCATAATTTTAAGACAATTAAGTCTCACTATTCATAACAAAAGGGCTCAGAGAAAAGTCTCTGAACCCCTTTAACTAGACTGAAACTTTATAACCAAATAACTAACAATGACTAAACGTCAATATCAGTAGTTATGGTAAAAATTGTTACCAGCTTTTACGGCCGCCACCACCGCCGCCACCGCCGCCGCTGCGATCTTGACGGGGTCTAGCTTTATTGACCTTTAGATTACGTCCCATCCACTCTGCACCGTCTAGTGCTTCGATCGCAGCGGTCTCTTCAGACTCTGCGCTCATTTCTACAAAACCGAAGCCGCGCATGCGACCAGTTTCGCGATCAGTGGGAAGTTGAACTCTTTTGACTGTTCCATATTCTGCGAATACAGCTGTTAGGTCTTCGTCTGTAACGTCATAGGATAGGTTGCCTACGTAAACTGACATAGATTTCTCCAAAACTTAAACTGAGAAGGTACGTAGAGGTAAGTTTCGAGAAGGGAAATGTCAATGAAAAACGAGCAAGCTCGTTAACACTAGAAACAAAAATTACCAACCGATCTTTATTCTCTTGGTCAATCATAGTTCATGAGCAACCATCCTGCACCTAGGTATTAAACCGGACCGATTGGCTCAGCACCACCCAGTACGATTGAGGTTGAACGGGATTCAGTTTGCGTTTTTTGGGCAGCGGGTCAGTCACTGGCTAACCATCAGCTGTTTCGGTCGTGCATCGGTGCATTCCAAAATTGAGCGGCCCGATTCTAGATAGCTGCATCACCACTAGCGACACCATGAGGTGCAATATTTCATAGATTTATCTCACTGATTGACAGCAAAAACATTGATAAATTACAACGTTAAAGTTTGTATCAAAGATAGAAATATTAGAGCATTGTAGGGATACACGAAGAACATGAGCTGAAAAGCTCATAATTTAGGTAAAGAGAAGTTTAATGATAGATCGGTAGGATCGTTTGAAAGCTTAGACATAGCCCTCGAACAAATCATTGATATTTCTCTTGCTCGTATTAAGGCAATCTGTTTACGGTAGGTTCGACTTACAGACTAAACAACTCTGAGAAGTCTTGTTTAGTTGTGGCAGGTTCCCCAGTTGCTTGCCCTGGGTGATGTTACCCAATCAGTGTTTACACATGTGAGTTGATTGTTCATCTCTCACAGCTATACAAACAACATTATTCATTAAATTTTCGACACTACTTTCACTAACTATTTATGGTTATTCAGTTTCCTTAATTGGAAACTCTGCGTCTGCTTGGTAGGCATCAAAATACTTTTTGAAATAGGTTGTGCTGGTTACATTAGGTTCGTCAGTGGCATCTGGTGTGTGCTCATAGATAGGAACACGCTGACGAATGACCTTAATTAACTTTGGGTTGAGTTCTTCAAACGTATCTACCCGTTGAATGGTGGTTTCAAATCGCAGACGCGCAGGGTGCTCATAGCCCATCTTCATCCACGGTAGCCAGGGGCAGTCACGGGTCCAAAGAGGTGTGGGCGCGATCACTGCAGAACGGGTGGCATAGGTGGTGAAATATTCTGTGCCTTGATATGTTGGGCCTGGGCAGTGATCGCGGTATTTGGGATCATCGGCCAGGGGGTGGGGATACGTGAGGGGAATTTCCTGTATTTTTTCGAGGTAGGGGTTGTCTGCCGGAATAGTAGTCGTTTTAGGGCTGACATCTCCCTGCACCACCCGGTTTGCAATGGGTACGACAGGAACCGGTGGTCGATGGGGAAACGGCTGCCACTGGGTGAGTACATCACCCGTTTCTAGATCGCAGTAGAGACCCAATTCTCGGTTGATGCGATGGCCATACTCCCCGTTTGCACCAGAGCAAAGAAAAACTTTAGTGGCGTTCATGCCTGCGATCGCAAACAGCTTTTCTAAAGGAGCCTCAGGCGATAGCCGCCACCAGACCATACCTTCCCAACGGTAGTAAAGCTGCTGACCGTGGTGCTGACGATAAAAATCTAAATTACTAACGGTATAGGCGCTGTCTAGATCAGTCATAAAAAGCGCAACTCAAAGAAACGACGATGCCAATCCTGGCCAGCCTCCCAAGAGAGCCAATCTTGAAAGCACTGCAGCCGAAGTCGTATCAACAACAACAATTCTGAAGCAATTATAAAGAAAATAAGTAATTCCACTTATTTGTCATATTCCCATGGGATTCTTAACTCAAGTTGATAGTTCAACACGTTTCTACCAAGTTTGAAATATTGAGTGTACAAGTGTTTCATTCAGTAACGTGATAGCAGCGGTATCAGACTCTACGTTTCGGGTTTGGGCAGCTGTTAATGGACTCCTTAGGTTTTGCTGGTATCCGTTGATGCTAGCAATTTCGGAACCGGGGCTGTCTTTATAGGCAGCTCCTGGGGTGGGTTAACAAGGAGCGGGCGAGGCAGCAGTAGCTGTTTCAACCGCTTTTTTTTTCGGCTAGCTCGAGGAATTTAGGATATGCAGCCATCTGAACAATCCCTCTGGGAGCTTAAACCTTGGTGGTGTCAGCCATGGTCCATCGTTTTGACGGGTTTGACAGTAACTACCGCAAGCTGGGTCTGGTTACATCGCTGGTGGATTACCACACCGGCTGCACTGGTGATTTTAGTGTGGTGGTATTTATTTTTATATTTAGTTCCTAAGCAATACAAAGCGACACAGTCTGATCTGTGAAATCATTCGGGGGGTAAAACTCCAGGGGCAATCCAAACTCAATCAGCATCATCCTGCTTTAGAACCCAGCCGAGCAGTTTCTAACTGCTGCTCTAGCTCCTCTACGGTGGGTAATGTACCTTGTAAATCTGCCGGTAATTCGCGCCCTAGTTGATGCGTCGCGACACCGATGGGTTTATTTACATCGCGCAAAGAGTACTCTGCCACAGTGGCATCGTTGGACTTGCATAAAATCATGCCAATGGTGGGTTGGTCATCGGCATGGCGTAGCAAATCATCGACTGCAGACACAAGGAAGTTCATCTTGCCGGAAAACTCGGGTTCAAACTCACCGAGCTTAAGATCAATAACCACAAAGCAGCGCAGCTTCAGATGATAAAACAGCAGGTCAATGGCGTACTCCTTACTCCCCACTTGAATCGGGTGCTGAGCGCCAACAAAGGCAAACCCCACCCCTAGCTCCAGCAAAAAATCTCGAATATGGCATAGCAATGACTGCTCAAGATCTCGCTCTTGGGCATCGGCTGCCAGGGGGAGAAAGTCAAAATTATAAGGATCTTTAAGCAGGTTTTTAGCTAAATCTGACTGGTCCGGCGGCAGCGTCCGTTCAAAATTTGTAATGGCAGCACTTTTTTGATGGTGTAGCCCCTGGTCGATTTGCATAAGCAGCACGTTGCGGCTCCAGCCATGCTCAATGGTCTGGCGGGCATACCACAGCCGTTCTTCTGGATCTTTAAGGGCATCTAGCAACCGCACATTATGCCCCCACGGGATTTGTGAAAAGACCTGCTGCACTAGCTGAGCGTCAACATAGGCATCGGCAAAGGCTCGCATATATTTAAGGTTGCGGGCTGAAAAGCCAGTCATTTCTGGAAAGTCACGCTTGAGATCTTTGGCTAGCCGGTCAATAACTTTGGCACCCCAGCCTTCTTGCTGCTGACGGTCTAAAATTTCGCGCCCAATCTGCCAGTAGAGCAGAATTAATTCTTGATTTACCGCCAGGGCTGCTTTTACCTGGGCTGAACGGATGCGATCTTTTAGGGATTGCAGAAACCGGCGGTAGTTGTCTGGCGAAAGGGGATTAGCCATGGAACATCAAAGATGAGAGCAAGCCTGTAGGGGCAACTCTAGCTCACTCTGGCTAGTATGTCTGTCCTAAATGGTGGCATGGGTCAACTCGCCACCGCATAAAAAGGGGCATATTTTTTTGATATTCCCTCAAAGACAGACGCGATTGGCTCAGTTTCTTAGCCTTAGTCCTTAGTGCCTTTGCTAATTTGCACATGCTCCATGACACGAGTTTTTTTCGTCTCTTCACCATTGCTAGGTTTGGAAACACTTAGACTGACTGAAGAGCTAATGGAAAGATGTTTACGGATTTGATCTTTGCTTGCCATGGTGTTTTTGTTAAGTTTTGAAACAATTGAAAACTTTTCTAACGATAGCTCAGAAAAAGAAACTGGCTGCCTAAAACGCTTAAAGTCTTAGACAGCCAAGGCAATCATCACTATTGAGCATCTTGACTTCTACTTAAGAAATCTGAGATGCCTTCACATTCATTAATATAAGCTAATAAAAGTACAAAAAATAAATTTTCTTATGAATGAGGATTAATTTGATGAGCCCGTCGTATAAATCGGGTCGTTAGGGTGGGTATTATCCACCCTTCAAGGTGGGCATTATCCACCCTTCTAAATGAGAGCCGCAGACGTAATAATGAGCGATCGCAAGCGAATAGTCGTCATTGGTGGAGGTGCAGCAGGTTTTTTTGGCGCGATCGCAGCGGCTACACCCCAAACCCAGGTCACCCTCTACGAAGCAGGACCTGACTGTTTAGCCAAGGTTCGTATTTCTGGCGGGGGGCGTTGCAATGTAACTCACCATTGCTTTGACCCGGCGCAGCTTGTACAAAACTATCCGCGCGGTGGCAAAGCACTGCGGGGGGCTTTTTCTCGATTTCAGCCCCAGGACACCATCACCTGGTATCAGCAGCGGGGGGTCAAGCTCAAAACCGAGGCCGACGGGCGCATGTTCCCGACTACCGATGCCTCCGCCACCATCGTGGACTGTCTGATGAAAACGGCCATAAAGGCAGGGGTAACGATCAAAACACGGTCGCCAGTCAAGCAGGTTACCTATAAAGAGCCAGGGTTTATCGTCGGGCGCAAGGAGGGTGACGTGCAGTGCGATCGCATCCTACTTGCCACAGGTAGCAGCCCTCAGGGACACCGCATTGCCAAACATCTGGGTCACACTGTTGAGCCGCCAGTTCCTTCTTTATTTACTTTTACTATCAAGGACGCAGCCCTCAGACAGCGCAGCGGGCTATCGATGAACCCGGTTGAGGTCAAGCTCAAACTGCTCGGTGAAAAAAAACCGCTCATCCAAACGGGGCCTTTACTAGTGACCCTCTGGGGTCTTAGCGGTCCAGCGATTTTAAAGCTGTCGGCATGGGGGGCGCGCGGGCTACACGACCAGGGCTACCGGGGCAGGCTATTAATAAACTGGCTACCGCAGCTGAGTCAAGATGAGGTGAGAGCCCTGTTGCAAGCTGCTAAAGGTGAAGGTGGGAAACGTGCGATCTCAAACCACAACCCTACAGCCGCCCCCAAACGTCTATGGGCTTACTTTGTGCAACGTGCTCAAATCGACCCACAAATTCAGTGGACTACGCTGTCTAATAAGGCCATTAACAAACTCACCCAGGAACTCTGTCAGGGCGAATACTCAGTGCAGGGCAAAGGCGTCTTTAAAGATGAGTTTGTTACCTGCGGCGGTATTCGTTTAAAGGAGATCGACTATAAGACAATGGCCAGACGATTATGTCCAGGTCTCTTCATTGCAGGAGAGATTTTGGACATTGATGGTATTACAGGAGGCTTTAACTTTCAAAGCGCTTGGACAACAGGTTGGTTGGCGGGTCAGGCACTTGCTGTAAGGCCTTCATAAAGAATTTATTCAAGTCGCCTTACCGTCTGAGAATTGAGCTTAGGGCTTGTTAATAATTAAGCTCATAGTTTGATTATGGCTATTTTCCCTAATAGGAAATTGGATAACTTTTCCTTTTAGAATTTTGTCGCCGCGCGCAAAATTCTAACCCACCTATCCAAATGCCCAAAGAGGCTGTTAGGGATACCGCTGATAGTTTTCCGTCGGGTTCTAGGGCGGCGGAACGCCCTAGCCAGGGGGTGTGGGGAACTCGGCGGGACCCCACGCAACCGATTTTGCATCCAATCAATATCCTGAAAAGTTATTGTGAATATTAGCTAATTAGCAATAAAGGCTGCTTAGGGCTTTCCTCCTTTCCGGAAGTGTCCAAGTTATCCGAGTTAGGCAAACTGGGGTTTACCCTCCTGTTCGTGGGGGCCTAAACTCCCCTTTCAGAAGTAATCAAGTTTTCCCAACTAGGCCTATTGGGGTTTCCCCGAAAGTAGGATGTCGATGAATTAAAGATATCGGCATGGTATGGGTTACGGCGAGGTTAGGGGAAAGATTAAGCTCTTCAAACCATGAAATTGTTTTTTGACAACTCCTTATTAGGATCAGTTATTTCTTCGAGTGCCCGTTCCCCTTGCGCTTATGCCTTACATAAACCGCCATATTTTTTCTCCGAATTTCAAATAAATCGATAGCCTCGAATAATCCACTCAAGTTTGCGTATCCATAGTTGCGCGAATCGAAAGATGTCTGGTTTTTGATATGCCCACCAATGGCAGCTAAGTTCGACCAGCCATCATCATCCAAGGTGCTAGAAACAGTACTTCGCAACAAATTCACTAATTTAGTATCTTGCTTTAACTCTTTGCCGGTTTTCTTAACACTGACAGCAGACTTTGATTCCTCGTCAGAAATTATTGATTGGTCAATTGTCTCAAGGTATAGAAACGTAGAGCAGGCGTATACAAATGGTAAAGGTGTTTTCTTCTCACCAAATCCATAGACTTTCAAACCGTTTGTCAAAATTCTCATCACCAAGGGAGTGAAGTCACTATCGCTTGACACAATGGCAAAAGCATCTAGCTGTTGTGTGTATAGCAAATCCATTGCATCAATGATCATTGCAGCATCCGTAGCATTTTTACCTTTCGTATAGTCAAACTGTTGAACCGGGCGTATGGCGTATTCATGCAAGCACTCTTCCCATGCTCTTAGACTGGAGCTTTTCCAATTGCCATAAGCTTTGCGAATGCTAGCAACTCCATATTTTGCGATCTCAGATACAATCGCCTCAATTTTTAATGCAGGAGCATTGTCTGCATCGATTAGCAGCGCAATTTTTGCTTCAGATTGCTGCATATCTCCGTCCTTTAGTCAGGGTAGCGGTCAGACCATGACAGGTGTTTTAAAAATTATGCCCGCCCCCATAAGCGAAGCAATCTAACAATAGATGCTTGATTATCAAAAACTTTGCAGCCAAGTTGTCGCTTTAGTAAACAGCTCTCAATAAGCGATGGGTTTTGAACCCGGTACAAACTTCAGCTTCATCACCAATATGCATTGCAAGATCGGTGATGAAGCACCGAGTTTCTCTGTCTAAATTTGTCCTTGCCAAGTCACGGTTTGCTCTGCCGAATTACTGCCATAGGAGCGAATAATTTTTAGCTCAACCTCGGCCTGGGTACCGCCGCTGAGCAGCTGAGAGCGAATGGGGAGTCGACCCAACGCCAGGGTAAATCGATTGTGATCTTGCTGTACCAGCTCTGCCGGTATTGGGCCATCAAATGCTACGTCATAGCGACGGCGACGACCGTCATCTCGTGATGTGCTGTATCGCACTTCAAATCGTGTCTCTAGCACATCAGATTGCTGGGCTAAATCCACCACATTGACTTCAAACGTACGGCTACGACCGTCCACACGTCCCATGGCTAGCTGGGTGACCTCTTCGACAGGCACAATTCCTTCTACTCGATAGGTGGTGAGAGTTTCGTCGTCGATGGTCTCTCCTAATAGCCAGTAAGCTTCAGGAAAGTCAATGTCTACTTGTCCATTAGACCGCAATGTCAAATCAACTGACTCAGTAAGCGATTGAGCCGGTTGAGTCGCCTGCCAGTCGAGGGTAAATTGCCGATCAATAGAGCCAAGATACGCCTCATATTCATTGGCAATCGTAGACCCAGGGGCCAGCAGACTCGTAGCACCACTGCGGGTTTCCCATAGATTACGCGACAGCGTAACCGGTTTATTTGCCAGGCTAGCGACAGTGTGGGTCTGATTGGGGTTGGCCTCAGGCAGAGGCTCTAGTTGATTAATCACCACCAGCTTACCCAGACTGCCGCTGGTGCCGTCTGCACCATGTCTGCCATCCGCACCGTCGCGGCCGTCGTAGCACCTGTAGTTTTCTTCTTTACAGGTGCCATCGTTACAAACCTCCACTGTCCAACGATGGTCGTCACATTCACAGCCATAGGTGCCCTTCCCACCACGGCCACCACGACCGCCGCGACCACCATCTGCGGTCACTAAAACCTGTCTCAGGTTGCTCAGGTCGGCATAGTGAACCCTGAGGGTGCCACCATTGCCGCCACGACCGCCATTGCCGCCAAGACCACCGTTACCACCATCTGCAGCCTGTAGGTTATGGCGTTCATTCCGGGGCTGCCGGCGACAGCGCACCCATTCAGCATTTTCACCATAGCTGCCATCTTCACCACCGGTACCTGCGAGATCAATGCGGGCTGGGTCGCCATTGGCCCTGATGGTTTGGCTAGAACCATCAGGGCCGTTTCGCCCCGCTCTACCGTTACGACCATGGCGGGCATCTTGACCAAATTCTCTAGTGCTGGCGAGTGCGGCTGAACCACAGATATCAACAGTGGCTAACGAGACCCAACCGGTGATAGTGAGGGTGCTAGCTGTTAGGGCAGTTAAGCTTAAACGCAATAGTTGGGAATAACGAGGAAACACAATCATGGGGACTAACTAAATCTTGTCGTGGGAGCTAATAACTAGGACCTAGGCATAATTACAGTGGCGAGGGAGTACATTCCTGTTGCACGTTACTCAAGTAAATCGGGCTGAGCAGCTGTTGTAATCGCTATTGGGTCAAAGTTTTTTTTGGCTACTGGGAAATGATGTAGCGCATTATGTGAAATGAGTTGATAGGCTATAGGTTGCTTGCGCAGCACTTGGCTTTGCACCTCAAAGTTTTAGGGATATCGGCATCCCTAGCCCATGTGAAAAACGTTATAAATTGGTGTCCATGTTATCCACCCTCGACGATCTAAAACATCGCTTACAAATGGCCCTGGTAAATGCCTTTGGCCCTGAGTTAGAGGGTACAGATCCAGTCCTGGTGCCGACGAATAATCCTAAGTTTGGTGACTATCAGGCCAATGTAGCCATGTCACTAGCAAAACGATTGCAGGATAAACCACGTGCGATCGCAACCAAAATTGTTGAAAATCTCACCGTCGACGACCTGTGCGAAGCGCCACAAATCGCTGGTCCCGGCTTTATCAACCTCAAGTTCAAAACCGACTATTTACAGACCCAGCTCAAAGCCGTCTACTCAGAAGCGCGTCTTGGCGTACCTACCGCGACTCCATCCCTGCGCACCATCGTCGATTTCTCTAGCCCCAATATTGCCAAAGAGATGCATGTGGGTCATCTCCGCTCCACCATCATTGGTGAGTGCCTCGCCCGCACCTTAGAATTTCTCGGGCATGATGTGCTGCGTCTAAACCACGTAGGCGATTGGGGCACTCAGTTTGGCATGCTGATTACCCACCTGCGCGATGTCTGCCCTGAAGCCATTACTGAGTCATCATCGGTGGATATTGGTGACCTGGTGGAATTCTATAAACAGGCGAAAAAACGATTTGACGAAGATGACGCGTTTAAGACCGAGTCTCGCGACGCTGTGGTTGAGCTACAGTCGGGAAAAGAGGATGCTCGACGCGCCTGGCAGGTTCTCTGCGAACAATCTCGCAAAGAGTTTCAAAAGATTTATGACCGTCTCGATATCACTATCCAAGAGCGGGGAGAGTCTTTTTATAATCCGCTTCTAGATAATGTTGTTAAGGACCTCACATCGCTCGGGTTACTTGAAGAAGACCAGGGTGCTCAGGTTGTTTTCTTAGAAGGATTTACTAACAAAGATGGTAACCCACAGCCCCTAATTGAGAGAAAGTCTGACGGTGGCTTTAATTATGCCACAACAGACCTTGCCGCTATTCGTCAACGCACCATCGACGAGAAAGCAGAGCGCGTTATCTATATTACCGATGCTGGTCAGGCCAACCACTTTGCCCAAGTCTTCCAAGTCGCCAACCGGGCAAACTGGATACCTGAAAATGTCGAGTTGGCACACGTACCCTTTGGCCTGGTCAAGGGAGAGGATGGCAAAAAGCTCAAAACCCGCTCTGGCGAGACTGTTAAGCTGAAGTCACTGCTAGATGAAGCTGTCATTCGAGCAGAGAAAGACTTGAGACACCGGATCACGGAAGAAAATCGGGATGACTCGGAAGAGTTTATTCACAACGTTTCTACAGCTGTCGGCATTGGCTCTGTTAAATATGCCGACCTGAGTCAGAACCGTACCAGTGACTACATTTTTAGTTTTGACAAAATGCTGGCACTCCAGGGCAATACGGCCCCCTACATGCTCTATGCCTATGTACGGGTCCAAGGTATTAGTCGTAAAGGCGGCATCGACTTTAGCCAGCTGGGTGATGCTGCGATTTTGCTAGAGGATGACACGGAACTCAACCTAGCCAAGCATTTGCTTGAGCTTGACACTGTAGTTATGGAAGTGGCCCGAGATCTGTTTCCCAATCGGCTATGTCAATATCTGTTTGAACTGAGCCAAAAATTTAATCAGTTTTATGACCGCTGTTCAGTTTTACAGGCAGAAGAACCCCAGCGGACGTCTCGTTTGATGCTCTGCGATTTGACTGCGCGCACTCTCAAATTGGGTCTTTCACTGCTGGGCATTCCCGTCCTAGAACGGATGTAACCTTTATTAGCATACGTACAGCTAAGTGCCGAAATTCACACGGTACCTTTTCGTAATTTTTTGTAACTACTCAGGCTTAAAAAATAGAGAGTTTTTCAAGCCAATGGCTCATGCCAAGGTAGTTTAACTCTAAGACATCTCTGGTAGCCCTCGTGAGTCAATCAAAGCGTCGTCTCAAACTCAGTGAAGACGAGATCCGTGCGGTGTACCGGCAGGGAGAAGATGCGGTAGTCAGTTTGGTCACCCAGCTTCTGGAACGCCTTGATAGTG
>JBHJIV010000263.1:0-9292 GCA_050043105.1 Leptolyngbyaceae cyanobacterium
GGCAATCTTGACCGAGTCCCTGGGATTGAAGATGCGCTGACGATTGTTGGGCTACCCTTAAACCCAGAACAGCCTGATGTGACCTCTCTGCAGGTGTCTAACTCGGTGATGTCGTGGCCTCAAATTATTGCGGTATCGCCCTATGGACAGCGGGCATATGTGGCAGAAGTGCGATCGCGACCCGCTGATAACATTCAAGCATTTGACGACATCGCCCAGATGCCGGAGGGCGCTAACATTACCGTTGTCGACATTGCCAATATACAACGGCCCCAGGTGATTGAAACTGTTGATGTTGGGCGTAACCCAGCACACCTGAGCATCAGCCCCGATGGTCAATTTCTAGCCATCAACCTCAATGAGCCCGGTAGAGAACTGCTGATTGTGCAGCTTGAAGACGATGGCCGATTAGGCCAGCGTTTTTACTTTCCTATGCAGCTAGACGGCTCTCGCGAAGATAACCAAACCGCTATTTGGCACCCATCTGGCCAATACCTAGCAATCATTCAAGATAACAATTGTCGGCTAGGGTTTTATCAGATCCAAACCACAGGTCAAGAGATTACCGTGAGCCTGATGAGTGAACCCCTCACCCTAGGAAACCATCTCAGCAATCCTCGATTTACAGCTGACGGTCGCTTTTTGCTCGTGCCAGACCTAAAGTGGAGTACCCACAGAAACCCTACACTGAACTTTTTGCTCAACCCAAACGGAGAAATGATTGCCGTGCAGTTTGACCCGGAGTCAGGCACAGCACCTGAAGTTGTCTCCCGCATAGAGGTGGGACTCAGTCCCGAAGGATTTGCGCTCAGCCCAGATAATTCGCTCATTGCCACGGTGAATATGAGACGCACCTATTTACCTAGCTTTATTCCTGCCTGGCGTGGGAAACCCTACAGCTCCCTATCGTTGGTCCAGTTTGACCCCACCTCTGGAGCGCTAACCAAAGTTAAAGAATATGGCTTTGAAGGACTGCTGCCAGAACAAGTTGCCTTTGACGCTAGCGGAAATGCACTGGCTGTGGTGATTTATAACTATCGTGAGCCTAGTCCAGAAACAGGGGCCGTTGAGTTTTGGACTGTTGTGGCGGGGGACTCTCCCAGACTGGAGCGCTCTGGCTATACCCTAGATGTTATCCGTGGTGCCCACGATATTGTCTTACTGCCCTAAAATACTCTAGTCCCCTTAAAGCCTCAAATAGCACCGAGCGATAGTTTTCTAAAGGAATGTCTGCATGACAGTGTCAGCCATCATAAGACATTGAAATTTTAAACGATGATAAAATTAATTTTACTAAACGGTTTAGTAAATATCGTGTTGCGCTAAGATTAGGCGAGTGAGTAATCAGTGGTGGTAGTGATATGGGTCAGCAAACATATTGGTGGAGTAAGCGTTTTGCTAGCGGCACGAATAGTCTGAGATATATTAATCGCTTGGTTTTGCTCCAGCTGACTTTGTGGGGTGGGATAGTTGCCTTAAGCCCTAGGCCGGTTCTAGCCAAATATCCTAGTCCTCAAGAAAACACTGTTACCTCTGGTCAAAATAGACTTTCACAGGTGCCAGAGTTGCCAGAGGAAGCCCCTACAGAAGCAGAAGCTCCAGAAGAAGCTCCAGAAGAAGCCCCCCCAGAGGGTGAGACTGCAGCTCCTTCAGCTGATGACCTTGAGCTTCCCCCAGTAGACTTGCTGGCGGATCCAAATCCACTAAGCGTCCCTACCACAGAAGCTGAGGTGCAGCTGATTGAAGAAGACGAGAGAACTATCTCGATTGAAGAGGCGATTGAACTCGCCTATGTTAACAGTCCAGATTTGCAAGCGGCTTTGCTGGAGTTAGAACAAGCTGAGGCAGCCCTGGCCGAAGATCGAGCTGCATTTTCTCCAAGCCTGACCACCTCAGCTGATATAACAGCGCAAGAGGAAAACAATGCGACAGCGTTTGGTGAAGCTGAGGATGATGACATTGACGCCAGTCTAAATGCAGCTGTACAGGCCGACTACGATCTGTTTACATCGGGGCAGCGTGCTGCTAACGTTCGAGCTGCCCAAGAGCAGGTGCGTTTGAGTGAGCTAGAAGTTGATCGTCGGCGTGAGGAACTGAGGCTAGAGACAACCGATCTTTATTACGACCTGCAGGATAGTGGAGAACAAATTCGCATCAATCAGGCGTTTGTGGATGAAGCTGCCCGTAACCAACAAGATACATCACTGCGTCAGGAGGCAGGTGTGGGCACCACCTTTGATGTACTGCGGGCAGATGTGCAGTTGGCCAATGCTCAGCAAGACTTAATTCAATCCCAGGCTGATCAGCAAATTGCTCGACGCAATCTGGCCCGGCTACTGAATCTGCCATCAACTGTGAACGTAAATGCCACACCCGTCACAGAGCCAGACAATTGGGAGTCATCCTATGAGCGTTGGACACTAACGTTAGAAGACAGTATTTTACTGGCGTTTCAGGGACGTGTGGAACTCGAACAACAGCTGGCTCAGCGAGAAATTAGCACTCAGCAGGCACGGGCCGCTCTAGCCGCTAACGGACCACAGGTAGGGTTGTTTGCTAACTATAGCTGGAGCGATTTGTTAGATGACTCTTCAGACACCTACAATTTTGGTGTTGAGTTTGACATGGTGTTACTTGATGGTGGGGCAGCAAGAGCCCGAGCCCGCCAGCAAGATCTCAATGCCGATATCGCCGAAGAACGATTTTCCGAAGTGTTAGACCAGGTGCGGTTTGAGGTGGAGCAAGCCTACTTTGACTTGCGCTCCAATGAAGAGAATGTTGCCACCGCCAGGACGGCCATTGTTCAAGCGGATGAAGCCTTAGAGCTGGCTAATTTGCGATTAGATGCAGGGGTGGGGACTCAGCTGGATGTGCTGACCGCACAGTCTGAGCTGACCGAGGCTGAGGGTAACTGGGTCACCGCAGCGCTAGGCTACAATCGGGCTTTGGCGGCATTACAGCGGGCCGTCAGTAATCTGCGCTCTACATCTTAATCGGTGCTGTCAATTTTGGGATGACAGATTGGGTCATCCTATAGATCAGCGGTTATTTGGAGAGTCTTCATCTGGAAACTGTATGGCGGTTAAATAATCTAAATGCTTTTGTGCCCAGAGAGCCGCTTGAATGCGATCGCGAACGCCCAACTTACTAAAAACCCGAGTAATGTAGTTCTTGACAGTGCCCTCTGTCACCTTTATTGAGTGAGCAATTTCACGATTGCTGCTGCCCTGGGCAAGTTGAATGAGTACATCTCGTTCTCGTGAGCTAAACGATACGGGGATAGCATCGGCGCTCAGGGGTGGGTCTTGTGGGGCAGAGGACGGTTTTTGGCCAAAGACTTTAGGGGCAATAGTCGGACCAAGCTGACCATACCCCTGTTGAATATTGCGAATGGCATCTGCCATCTGTTGAGCCGGGGTATTTTTGAGTAAGTAGCCCAAGGCCCCTGCCTGTAACGATTGCCAAATATACTGATCGTGGTCAAACGTAGTCAGTACCAAAATCCGAATCCATGGGTAGCGACGATGAATCTCACGAATGGCATCAATGCCGTTAGAACCCGGCATTTGAATATCCATCAAAATGACATCGGGCTGCATTTGGTTGCACAGTGAAATCGCTTCATTGCCATGACTGGCTTCTCCTACAATTTCAAAGTCATCTTGCTGGGATAACAAAAACGCCAACCCCTCTCGAAATAAAGGTTGGTCGTCCACAAGCAATACTCGAATCATTGAGATACCTCTGGCACCAGTGGAATCAAGACACTAGTGGCGGCTAGCGGTATCTGAATAAGCAGTTTTGTCCCCTGTCCCAACGTTGTTTGGATCTGTAATGTGCCACCGATTAGTTGGACACGCTCTTGTATCCCTTTTAAGCCATATCCTTGAGAGAGCTGTGTAAAATCAAACCCCTGCCCGTTATCCGATAGCTCTACGTGTACAGTATTTGTTGTCGCCCAGCCTTTGAGTTGAGTCTGAGTGGCTTCGGCATGTTTCTGAATGTTGGTTACCCCTTCTTGCACAATCTGATAAAGTTGATAGCTGGTTTGCAAAGGCAGCGGAGGTAAATTTAACGCGACTTGAGAACGAATGGGTTGTTTTTTTAGGGACTGTGTATGCTGCATTTGGTCCATTAAAGCTCTAAGAGCCTGGGCCAAATCAAAGTTATCTTCTCGCATGGTTTGCACAGTCTGACGCACATCATGCAAACATTGGTCTGCCAAATGTTTGGCTGTTTTAACACGCTGTAGCGTTTGAGAAATATTAGACTCTCCAATTTGTTGCGCTACCTCAAGCTGTATATTTAAGGTGGTGAGTGTATGGCCAAGGGTATCGTGTATGTTTCGAGCAATGCGTTCTCGTTCAAGCATTGTGCTCAAAGTCTCAATCTCTTCCACTAGTTTTTGGGCACGTCTCTGCGCTTTATGTTCTGACAGTATTGTAAAACAGAGTACGAGTACAAATGTGATGGCCGTGATATAGATAAAAACACTCTCAACCCAGCTCATAATCATCGCTCGCTTAGGGTCGAAGACTTCTTGGGGGTTCATCTGCCAGTATTCTAGCTGTTGGGGTATTAACCAAAGAAGAGGAATATGATGGGCAATTCCCGTTAAGATAACCGTGATAAAAACATCTCGGCGACTGAGTAAAAAACAGGCTTTAGCAATAAATATATAAATATATATATCAGGGTTTCAATTGCTAAACCCAAGGAAATAGCAACGATCATCACCGCAATCTCAACAAATATGTAGAGGCGTTTTTGCCAGCGAGGGCGATCGTACGGAAAGATAAAACTAAGGGCAAACCAGATCAGCAGAAATGGAAACGGTCCCCAGCTTGGGGAAACAATATCTAAGATAGGGCCACTAAAAAAGCCGTATACTGCTGCTGAGAAAGCAATGATTGTCCATTCGATATATCGCAGTGTTTTTTGTGTTTGGGTTCCTTGCAAAGCTCGATGTGCTAATTCTTTAAATCTGTTGCCTATTGAAGGAAGCCATTTAGCAAACTGGACAGTCATGCGATCGCAAGGAAGAAAGGTGTCTCTATCCTATGCCAACATAATTCAATACTCAATCACTGTTTGACCTTTAAATCATCTAAATCAGGAAGTGTTGTGCTCAAACAATTCCTGAGATGCTTTGAACTCAATTGATAGAACAGCATGAACATCATCGTTCCAGTTCCAAACGGTGTGTTCTACGGCGTTATCAAATATCAGGCATTTACCTTGATGCCATGTCTGCTGCATGTGTGCGATCTGAATGCCGCATTGTTCAGGAATCATTAACCCTAGATGACAACATAATAGACCGTTAGGCTGTGTACTCTGGCGAGTCAGATAAGTGCCTGGTGTCAGGACTGCAAATCGAGCCGTTACCAGATTGGGAACATTGTCAAGTAATTGAGCTGTTGCTAGACAGGAACGACAGTTGTTTTCCAACTTTAGTCCATAGGTGTAAAACGAAAACGTATGCCACCCGGTTTGATCAGGGTATTGCTCTCCCCAAGATGTAAAACGGTTAATGGTTAGTTGTTCTAACTCAGCCAGAATGAGATGTGAGTTTGCTTCTAACAGGTCTACAAAAGCAGGTTTGGTAACTGGATAAAGCGACGCATCAGTGATTGAAAAAGTCTGATAAGGTTCGAAAGATTGCTCCGGTGTTGCGGTAGGCGGCCGTCTCAAAAGTTGTGTAGAGATGATGGATGTAAACTCTTGAAACACCTGTATCCAAGCAATTAGCTCCCATGCGCGCAACAATATTCTAATCATGAAAAATACTCCAACCTCAGGAGCTATAAATCCTGTCAAATCGCAAAATTTGATCGATTATCTGAAATCTGTAATTGCTTTCACAGATTTATCAGAAAAACCTTATCCAGAATAGAGTCCTGACTAGTGACTTTCTACAGCTGATAGTCATTACTTTAAGTGACCTTTAGCCATGACCAAGGTCACCTGAGTCTAGGCTGCCATAACAGGTCTAAATCGCAGATGGATTACTCTCTCTGATTTTGAGACAGCTATGAGAGTTTAAATCAGCGTATACTTCTGCTCTATTATCCTTTTTAAGAAACAGTGCAATGAGTACTCAAAAACTCAAGAAACACCTGAACCCGTGGCGATAAATTACGACGATGGGTAAATACTGCCTGGGTGGCTAGCCCTGGAGGCATCTGGTCTGCAAACAGCGACACTAGCTGACCATTTTCCAGTTCCTCTTGCACATGAAAACTAAAGGGCACCTCGATTAATTCAAAAATAGCGCCTCAATATGAGATCATGGTTACGGATTAGGGATGGCAGGGAGATATCTCATGGGACAACAAGGATTTTGGGATTTTGAGACCCGTCATCAAAAACTGGAGTCAAAAAAGGATTTGTTAACCTGCCTGGACGAGATGATTCCGTGGGATGAGTTTCGACCGATGTTAGAACGTTCATATGCCAAGCCTCGTCAGCATAAAGCAGGTCGTCCCCCAATCGATGTCATTGTCATGTTTAAGCTGTTAATCCTGCAATAGCTCTACAACATTAGCGCCGAAACCATGCTGGGTCTCAAAAACTTGACCTACAATCTCAAGTGCTATGTCTTCTGGTTAAAGCAAGACATGGCTGAGGTCACAGCCTAAACGACAGGATGGCCAGCTCTAAAACAGACCCTATGAACGGATTCTATCCGTTTAGAAACAGTCAACGTCTAAAAAAGGGAGGATAACAGTCTCAAATGAGACTCAATTCTTCAAAAGCCTAATAAAAGAGGTGCCCTATAGATGATGATTTTGGAGCAATTAATTCATAAAGAGATCAACTGATATCTAATATTCTCTGATATCGTAAGCATTATAGGCCGCCCAAATTTCATCTTTGTGTTCTAGAAACAGCTGTCGGCCAATGTCGTAGGCAACTCTGGGTAAGGCAAACTGCAGCCCCGAGAGATTGGCGCGATAGCCGCTAAGGAGAGCCGCACCTGAGGAAAGATAGTAACAGCGGCGCAGGTAGTCATGCTCGGACTGCTGGGGCAAAAATTCTAGGCTTTTGCCCAAATAGGGATAGCGTGCCATCGCTGGGTGTTCGTCACCGGGGGGTGGAGTATAGCGATTCCACCAGCGAGTAATATGGCTGGCCAGTGTGGTCAGTTCCGGCTGAGCATCCAGGTTGGTCACAAAACCCGTGCCGCAAATTAGCACGTCGTGGTGCAGCGTCACATCGCCATACTGGCCGACAATCTCTTCTTTAGTGTGGCTAAGCTGTTTGACCGGAGCATCAGTGTACAGTGTCATCTGCGGATAGCTCATGGCGTGATGGTAGGTGTGGGACGGTGGCAGTTGGCCCGTGCGCAACTCCGCCAGACTGTAGGCCCATTTCATCTCATCGGGCAGATCAATAAAATGGCGATGGTAGCCATTCCACTCACTCCAGCGAATTCGATTTAAGTTGGGCAAGGCAGACCGACGGATGATGATATCCACAGAAGTTGCTCCGGCCTGCAAAGCCAAAATTGCATTATCAAAGGCACTGGCCCCGCCGCCAATAATTCCCACCCGCTGACTTGCAAGAGTGGAGAAATCAATCGCATCCATGGTGTGGTGATAACAATCTGGTGGCAGACTGTTGCGTACAATTTTGGGAATGTTGCGTCCCCCCGCACAGTCCATGCCGGTGGCAAAAATGATAAATCGAGCCTTTTGTAGTTTTGGCCTACCGCCCTCAAGGGTTTTTAGGTAAAAACAGTTTTCATCTGCCCGCCAGTGAATGTCAACTATGTCGGTGTGATACTCCATGGGCAGGGCCAGCACATCGCCATACCAGTCCAGATAGTCGGCCCACAGCAGCCGGGGAATATAGCGGATGCTGTGCCAATATTCTTCGCCATAGCAGGCTCCACACCAGCGGCGAAAATTAAGATTAGGAATGCCCCAGTCTAGCCCTCCGGTCACATCTTTTGGCGTTCTCAGGGTGGCATTGCGGGCATAGGTGCGCCATGGACCAGCTTGCCCCGGCCCACAGCGATCAAAAATACGAACCTGATTGATGCCGTGACGACGCAGCCCAAACGCAGCGGATTTACCCACATAGCCAGCGCCAATAATGGCCACCTCCAGACTGTCACAACCGTAGTCCCAGGTGCGGCTGGGGTAGCTCAGCAGCTCGAGATCGGTGGCGATGTTGTCGGCTAGCTGATGCAGTCGCTGATCGGCATCCGGCAACCGTCGGGGCAGCGGCCAAAACTCTTTAGGGTTAAAGTCTTGGGGCAGTGTGTGGGGACGATGGATAACAGTCATGATTTCTCTTTGTAGGGCAAACCCAGGGCAGCTGGGGGAGTTGACTTACCGGCAATGCCCATCAAGGCCAACAGGGCAGTGACATAGGGCAGCATGGCCAAAAACTGATATGGAATATTGAGATTGAGGGCCTGAATTCTTAGCTGCAGGGCCTCGGTGGCACCAAACAACAAACAAACTAGGGCTGTCGCTAGCGGATGCCAGCGGCCAAAAATCAGCGCCGCTAAGGCAATAAATCCTTTGCCAGCGCTCATACCTTCAGTAAAGAAACGCACATGGACCAGTGCCAGATAGGCCCCGGCAATGCCGCATAGCCCACCGCATAGCATCACACTGATATAGCGAACACGGCTGACCGAAACTCCAGCAGTATCGGCCGCTTGGGGGGCATTGCCCACAGCCCGTAATACTAACCCCCAGCGGGTGCGGAATAGGCCATAGGTGCTGAGGGGAATTAACAGCAGCAGCAGATAAAATAAGAGGTCTTGGCTAAATAGCACACCGGCCACTGGCAGCTGGCTGAGCCCAGGAATCTGCAGGGGAGAGATGCTGGGTAGCTCCACTGTGCCGCTATCAAACAACAGTCTTGCCCCATAGGTGGTCATCCCCGCAGCGGTGAGATTAATGGCCAACCCGGACACCAGCTGATTTACCCCCAGGCTGACACACAGGTAGGCATGTAACATTCCCACCAGGGCACTCCCCCCTAGGGCCACCACCACTGCCAGCCACACATGTCCGTTTTGTAATTCAACAGCCGCACTAACAAAGGACCCCGTCAGCTTCATGCCTTCTTAACCATAGTTGAGTACCCCAGACCGTTCGGAAAACAGTCCGCCGATGGCGGCAAACGCCAGGGGAACAGAGAGGCGGAGACAGGCGGAAAGAAAATCTGAGAGAAAGTCAACAGGGGGCATGGGCAAAGCGGCTGAGCTCGCCCAACGTGACCTGCGCAAGGCCCCCAAGGAAGCCTGGCTGCGCGACTGCCTAGAGCGCGA
>JBHJIV010000264.1:0-12848 GCA_050043105.1 Leptolyngbyaceae cyanobacterium
GCGACTCTATTGAAAGCACAAGCGTTTAACTGTTGCCCCTACCTCGTGAGCTTTAGGTTCTCGGGGTACTTTTTTATTTAAAGGTCAACCATATGTAGACTAGAGTGCCCAACTTAAAAAGTAGGCACGTCAAGGCATTACCTACTGAATAACCCTAGCAAAATCAGTAAATCCGTTATAAAAAAATCCCTTATATTCACCACCCTCGAACATTTAAGAGGGTTGGAGACACTCTAGAAATCGACACAAAACTCAGTCAAATGACGGATGCCTAAGCGATTCTATTGAAAGCACAAGCGTTTAACTGTTGCCCCTACCCTGTGAGACACATTTGTTTCGCCGGGTACTTTTTTTGGAGAGAGTGCAGAGAGAGGCTATCTGACTCTGTATCGGGAGGAAGCGGCCCAGCTAAATCATTTCAGACTAAGCTGGCTGCTGCCTTCCTTTGCACCCATTCGGTAATTAGTGGATTTACCAGTTCGGGTGCTTCATCCTGGGGGCAATGGCCCACTCCTTTGAGTGGTATGAACTGTTCGACGACTTTATAGTTGCTGAGTTCCCGACCAAGCTCTATTGGTTCCCATGGGTCAGCCTCTCCCCACAGCATCAGCACCGGGCAGGTCAGCTGAGGCAACAAGTCTTCAGGTAGTGGTCCTTGGGAATAACTAATAAATGCAACGAATACATCGACTGCTGTCGGATCGCAGGCTGGAGCAAGCAATAGCTGAATCAGCTCGTCGGTGACGGCTTCTTTGCGACCATAGGCTTGTCGCAGAATATTTTTGAGAGTTTTTGGCTTAGCCAACCGAGAGAAAAAGAATTTGCCGACAGGTTTATAGTTGAGTATTGCCTGGATGACTGGTGTCGGTGCATTGCGGTACCAAGGCAAGGTGGCACGTTTGCGATCGTGGAGTAGGCGTAAAGAACAGTCAAGAACAACTAAGCCCAGGATTTGTGCAGGAGCCGTGACAGCCGCCTGCATGGCAACAATACAGCCGATGGAGTTACCCACAAGAAAAGTAGGGGCACCGATAATCTCTTGGCAGAAATCGATAACTTGCTGCCCCCAGGTTTCAAAGGTGTAGTTGATCGGATCGCCAGGAGCGGGCTTAGCAGACTGACCATAGCCAATCAGGTCAATCGCATAGACTCGGTGGGTTTGACCCAGGCTAGGTAGGTTCTTTCGCCAGTGGTCGCTGTGGGCTCCGAACCCATGAATGAGGAGTAGTGGCGGGCCTTGAGTACCGGCAGTTTGATAGCGAATGGGGAAACCGTGCCAGGTCCAGAAGTGGGTTTGGGTAGTAGCTGGTTGAGTCATGGATAATAGGCAGGGCTTTTAGTAGGTGGAGCTTCTTCTTTCTTAGATTATGACGTACTGTGATGATGCGAGTTTGCGATCGCAGCCAAAGGTAGATGAGAAGAAGCCTCTTGGCAAGTTTGTTTTGCTTCCTGAGTTTTGCTCTGTTCTGAACAGAGCTGACCGAAGTCAACGAGAAAAGCATCACGACTAAAGCCTCTATGAGACACAGACTTTTGGGCTATGGTAAAAACTCTTTTGTAGAGAAGACCCTCTGCTTTCTTGTAATCTTTTCGTCTTTAGTACACGTTTGGGCATGGCTGATCCTCTTAGAAGCTTACATCTCCATTAATGATGTCAACCAAGCTTGCTCTTCAGGAGTCAATGGAGGAGTCAGTGATTGCTGGTAGTCAATGCGAGAGCGATAGCGTGCTTGATTATAAACCTGAGTGAAAATCTCTTGCAGGGGAATTATAAGTTGTTCTTCTTCACTGAGAGGCAATGCAAAACTCGGTATCACTTCCTCTAGTCCAAAGCTATATAAGTCAGCCGATGAGCGCTGTTCACTACGGCTTATCAAAACGCTATAGCTCCCGTTATCAACAGCACTGATAACGGGCATTGATTCTCCACCTCGAAGCAGATCAATTTCTACCAAATGGGTGAGACTCGCTTACATTAGCCAACGCCACAATTAACCGGCCATGGAATGAAGCCCAATGGTCAGGCTGCTCAATAAAGTGGGCCATGCCAGGAAACGGGAAAGACATGTGCGCTCTCAACGATACTGCCCCTAGTATATGAGGCCCGCTCATAAGGGCGATTTCCTAAATTCGCTCAGCCCAGGTCGTTGACTATGGCCTCTATCTCAATGCCTCTACGGCTGTTGCCGGTCCTAAAATCGAAACATATGAGTCAACAAAACATCGCTTTGCGGCGTCTTGGGCTGCTTCAATTGTGACAGCATTGATGTTTGCTTGAAACTGCTCGTCAAACGCAGTGCCCAGACCTAAAATCTCATACCAGCCTAGTAATTGAGCAATCTGTCCGTTGGTTTGTTTCCCTAGCGCATACTGTCCAAGCATTTTATTCTTAGCTACCTGTAGCTCATGCTCAGTTAGGGGAACTTCGCAAAGACGGCGAAGTTCACTTTGGAGCCCATCTAAAGCAACCGAGGCGTTTTCTGGTGCGGTGCCGATGTATGAAACAAATTGCGATGGCCCCAGTCGCGTGGGATAAAACGCGGATACATCATAGGCAAGTCCTTGCTTTTCTCTGAGTTCAACAAACAAACGGCTGGACAAGCCATTACCCAAGTGGGTGCTGAGCAGTTTAAGTGCTGCAAAGTCTGGATGTTTTACAGAAGCAGCCAGATAGCCAATAATTACAAATGCCTGGTTGGTCTCTTGTGGGGTAACAATGCGATAGGCGTGGGAATCTATGGCAGGTAGTCGAGGTTCAATCGCTGGGTGACTAGGGGCTGACCAGCCTCCCAGTAACTTATCAGTTAAGGCAACGGCTTTTTCTGGATCAATGCGGCCAACGATAACCACCACCATATTGTCGGGGCGAAAATGCTGGCTATGGGCCTCCAATAAATCCTGCTGCTGTATGGCCATGACAGTTTCTTCAGTGCCCATGCTGGAAAAGCCATAGGGATGAGTTCCGTACATGCCTTCGCGAAAATATTTGTAAGCTACGCTAAAGGGCTGCTCTTGCATGGAGCGTAGTCCTTGAATAGTCAGCTTACGTTCTAGCTCAATCTCATTTTTAGGAAAGCTGGGCTCTCGCAAAATCTCAGTAGCAAGCGTAAAAATTTCTTCGAAATCGTTAGAGACGGTTTTGACGCTGATTAAACTGTAGTCGGAGGCGCTGTCAGCACCTAAGCTAGCACCTACGTACTCTACAGCTTCAGCAATTTCAAGGGAGCTGCGGTGGGTTGTTCCCCGTGTAAGCAGTGAGGTTAAAAAACTAAAAATACCTGCATTGCCTGGTGTTTCGTGTCCCTGACCAATCGGTAAAAATAAACGTGCTGAAACAATATCAGCGACTGGATTTTCAATGGCGATAACTTTCAGGCCGTTACCCAGATGGGTTGTAATGGAGTTTTGCTGCGGGGCAGTGGATACAGTCACAGGTGTCGTGGTTGGAGTCAGGATTAAAAAGCTGGTAGCCGATGAAAATTAAGCAGGTGTTAGGGTGAGAGTCCCACAGTGCGCAGGGGAGAGATACTGCTGAGCGAGGGGCATAAGTTGCTCAGCAGAGTAGGCTCTCACATAGTCTGGATAAGCTAGGGCAAGCTCAGGGGTGGCTAAGGTTCCATAATACCCATATAGTCCAGCAAGCTGGCCTGGGGTTTCCATGGAAAAGGCATAATCATTGCAGAGTACTCGCTGAGCACGCGCTAACTCTAGGTCACTAATCGGTACCGCGGCTAGGGCAGGAATGCGATCGAAAATTACCTGCTCTACCTCTTTAATATGATGGGGTGCAAGCCAAGCTGACAACACAAACAGGCTACAGTCTTTTTGTACTGAGAGGCTACTGGCAATTTCATCAACCCACTGACGTTCTTCGCGAAGCTCCCGCACAAGCCTTGATATGCGACCTTCAGCCAATACTGTTGCCAGAATATCTACGCCACAGGCAGCTTTAAGGTCATCTATACCAGGTGCAAGCCAGGCCATTAGCAAGCGTCCATGCTCCAGACGGGGTAAGGCAAGGCTGTGGTTAAGACTTGTCAGTATGCGGGGGGAAGAAATCAGGTCTGCTGTCGGGCATAATTCCTGTTTTGCAAACGAACGAAATGTTGCTTGCACGAGCTTTAATACTCGTTCTTGGGAGACGCCACCAGTAATGACAACCTGCATATTCTCAGGCTGATAATAGGCACGATGAAACTTACGCATTTCCTCAGGAGATCGCTCTTGCAAAATCTCGGGAGACCCTAGCACTGATCGACCATATGGATGGTCGGCGTAAATCATTTCCGACAGGGTTTGAAAGCCAAGCCAATCTGGGTCATCCCATGATTGATGAATTTCCTCAATTACCACATGCCGTTCTCGAACAAATTCATCTGCTGGGATCGCTGCATGGAGTAAAAGTTCGGCAAGATATGGCAACGCTTCGGCTAAATCATCAGCTGCGACCGTCATATAAAAATGAGCATAGTCATGACTGGTCGCCGCATTAGTCAGACCACCGCGACTCTCGATAGCTGCGTCAAACATGCCTGGCAAAATTTGCTCAGTTCCTTTGAACACCATATGCTCCAGGAAATGAGCCATACCTGCCCAGGTTTTCGGTTCATACCTGGCCCCGGCCTTAATCCAGACGTCTACCACAACTACCGGAGTCGTTGTGATTTCTTGGTGAATCACAGTTAACCCATTATTTAGCTGAATAACGTTTGCAGGAAAAGGGATGCTGGATTTACTGCTATCGCTATCGGGAATGTCGTTGGTGGCAAAAACGTCAGGGGCTGAACTCAAGTTGCTCGATGCCTACTTTTAAAACTTCCGTCTATGCTAACTCCCTAAGTTGTTTTCGGGAATACATAATTGGCTAAAGTTACCGTAGATGCAATAAATCGCAAAAGGAAGAAACAGTCGAATTGGGGATCGCAAACGCTGTCTTAAAAATACAATAATGGCCTAGTCACCTGGGTGACTAGGCCATCTGTCTGTAATAAACATAAATTAAAAAGGGTTTTTTAAGGAGTATTTAACCGATTCAAAAAGTAAGCATTTAACAGCTCAAAAGAATCATTGTTCATTGCTTACAATCAATCATTTCAACATCTGCTCTCGTCGACTAACAAACCGTAGAACAGCTGCGAAAAGAACATAAACCATTAACAAGTAACTAGTAGCAAGCACCAATATGTGCAGGGGGGTCAAGGGGTGAGTCATGAACGTAGCCAAGGTGAGAGGAGCAACAAGGACGATTTGCCCAGAAAACAGGCACCAGGAACCGGCGGCACTAGAGCCGACTCAAATGTATGCTCGATAATCAGAAAGCCTCATTACCAGGATTACCCAGTGTCGTAAACGTTGCAGTATCACTCGTCACTCCATACGCATTAAGGCGCGTACATGCACCGATAAATTCTCTAACCAGTCGTCTGTTCGAGATCTGGATAAACCGGCTCACATTGAGCTAACCAGCTACCACACTCTATAGACATCGGGCTTGCCCTAGGCAATAACTCACTCAGGGCAATCGCAACGCTCAAGCAAGCACAACTAACAGCTTCAGATGCCATAAATAGCACTAGAACAAAGTTATTAATCGCTAATTATCTAGCTTACTTATGAAATTTTTCAATTCCTGCTATTAGCTTAACATAAGCATTTGTTATTTACAGAGACATAATCAAAAAAATGAAATAGAAATTTCTAATCAATGCTGGCCAGATTGGTCTCTTTGTGGGGGGTGAAACCCTATCGGCTTAAAAGTCTTGAAAGAGAAGGTGTTTCCAGACTTTCTCAATGGATTTCTAACACCAAATGAGTCGTTAGCTTAGAATGAATGTAGATTACTTAAAATTTCGTAATCAAGCCGTCTGAGCATTTTCTCCCATGACTTCAACAACATCGCTGTTTGCTCCCGTCGAAGCCGATCTGAGGCTGCTGGCGGATAATTTAAAGCAGCTGGTCGGTGCTCGGCATCCTATTCTCTACGCTGCTGCAGAGCATCTTTTTGGAGCCGGAGGGAAGCGCATTCGACCTGCCATTGTGCTTTTGCTATCACGAGCTACGGTAATGGAGGCGGAAATTCCTGCTAAACATTTCCGCCTCGCAGAGATCACCGAGATGATCCATACGGCCAGTCTTGTCCACGACGATGTGGTAGACGAGTCTTCACTCAGACGTGGCGTACCTACGGTTCACAGTAGTTTTAATAATCGAGTAGCGGTCTTGGCTGGTGATTTCTTGTTTGCTCAGTCATCGTGGCATCTGGCCAATTTAGATAATTTGACGGTGGTAAAGCTTCTCTCTCGCGTGATTATGGACCTAGCGGAGGGTGAGATTCAACAGGGGTTAAACCGGTTCGATACGACTTTATCTATCGATGCGTATCTCACTAAGAGTTATTACAAGACAGCGTCTTTGATTGCTAATAGTTCTAAGTCGGTTGGTGTGTTGAGTCAATCGTCTGAGACGTTAACTGAGGCGCTGTATCAATATGGACGTAGTTTAGGACTGGCGTTTCAAGTTGTTGATGACATTCTAGACTTCACTGGATCTGAAGAGGTGCTAGGTAAGCCAGCGGGCTCTGATTTACTGAGTGGAAATCTGACTGCTCCAGTGCTGTATGCCATGGAGGAAACTCCGTATCTGGCTACGTTGATTGAGCGTGAATTTGCTCAAGATGGCGATTTTGATGAAGCGATGGGCTTAGTGAAGACTAGTCGAGGCATCGAACGTTCGCGGGAGCTGGCTGGACAGCATGTAGACCGGGCTGTAGCTAGCCTGGCTGAGCTGCCCCCATCGGAACCAAAACGAGCGCTAGAGGCGCTGTCGAGCTATGTTTTGAGTCGCTTATATTAATGCTGGGGTGATTGTTTTCCTTAAGCTTATTCGACACACTTGCGGTAGCCGTTTACTAGCCTATACTCTCGGCTGATGGCCTGTATTGGCTTACTATGCTGGAGGGTTGGGTCCGGAGGTGGTGATGAATAATCCGGTAAGTCCGGTAGTGTGTTTGGGTGAAATTCTGGTAGATAGCTTTTGGGTTGGAACCCAGGAGAAAAAAATGTCGCTGCCGGGTGGGGCACCTGCTAATGTGGCCTGTGGCTTGGCAAAGTTGGGCACTTCGACAGAGTTTGTTGGAGCAGTGGGGATTGATTCTTGGGGGCGAGCCTTAGGGCAGCTATTGTCTGATCTAAATGTGGGTTCTCGCGGACTGCAGCATCATCCAACAGCGCCAACCCGTGAGGTTTATGTGCTTACGGATGAAACAGGGGACCGCTCGTTTGCTGGATTCTCACTCCCCGATCCGACTGGCTTTGCGGATGCTCATTTGATATACGATCGCATCGATCCTCGTTTGTTTGAGGGGACTAAATATTTAGTTATTGGTACATTGGGCTTAGCCTATCCCCAAACCCGTGAATCTATTTTGCAGGCTGTGGAGTGGATCCATCAGCAAAATGGTCGTGTTGTCTTGGATATAAACTGGCGGCCTATGTTTTGGGAAAATCCAGCCCAGGCAATTGGGCCAGTAATGGATCTGCTCAAATCGGTGTCGTTTTTGAAGCTATCGGATACTGAGGCGCAATGGCTGTTGGATACCACTGATCCGGTTGCGATCGCAGCGCAACGCCCCCATTTAGAAGGGGTTCTGGTTACGGCTGGCGCAGCGGGCTGTCGATATTATCTGGGTGGTCATAGCGGCCATGTACCGGGGTTTGATGTAGATGTGGAAGATACCACTGGTGCTGGAGATGCTTTTGTGGCTGGGTTTTTACACAAATTATGTACGCTGGGGCGCAGCTGTTTGTTAGACGCTGACTGTGCGCATGAAGTTGTGCTCTTTGCCAGTGCGGTTGCTGCGTTGACCACTACTAGAGCCGGTGCGATCGCTGGGCAGCCGACACCGAGAGAGGTGGATGCATTTTTGTTTTTGAGAAAATGAGACTGGCGCGTTGCATGCAACGCACCTACGTCTTGATGTGAAATCCGATGGCTAAAGAAATCGAACGTAAATTTCTAGTTCTCAACGATACATGGCGTGACCTAGCAAAGGGACGCTATTACTGCCAGGGATACATACCGACTCAAGGTAGACAAACTGTGCGAGTGCGAATTATTGGCAATCAGGGCTACCTCACCTTAAAAGGGCCGGTGGTAGGCATGAGTCGCTCTGAATTTGAATACAAGATTCCGGAACCCGACGCCCAGGCTATGCTGGCAGAATTATGCCAAAAGCCTTTTGTTGAGAAAACCCGCTATCGTATCCCGCTGGGGGAAGTGGTTTGGGAAGTGGATGAGTTTTTAGGAGAGAATCAGGGACTAATCTTTGCTGAAGTGGAGCTGACCCACGCAGAACAACACGTAGACTTACCTGACTGGATTGGTAAAGAGGTGACCGGCGACCCTCGGTATTACAACTCTAATCTGGTGAAATATCCATTTAAGGACTGGGGCGCTTTGAAAGGATAAGGAAAGTAAGGATGCCTAACTCAAAACTGAGAACTCAAAACTTCCTAATAAGAGCCTTTGAAAATTCTTTCTGCCTGTCTTTGGGGTAAACGATGCTCCCCTGGCATTTGGTATGCAGCATGAGCACTACCGTTGTTTAGCGTTTTGCTGAGGTCGCTAAATGGCGGGACAAAGGCATGACGCTCAGAATCGTAGGCTAAAATGCTGCCGTCATTGATGTTGTAGATCCAGCCGTGCAGAGACAAATTACCACTGTGGAGCCTTGAGCGGACTACTGGATAGGTGCGCAGGTTCTCAATTTGGGTGAGGATATTTTCTGCCACCAGCATATCCAGCTTGTCAGACTTGTCTAAATCACTGTAGTGGTCTTCAACTAGCTGACGTGTGGCTTCTGTATGGATCAGCCAGTTATAGACTAGCGGCATTTTTTCTTCTAGTTTGCCGATTTGCAGTAGTCCTTTCATCGCACCACAGCTGGAGTGACCACAAATAATAATGTGGCTTACCTTCAACGACTTGACTGCATACTCAATGGTGGCTCCTTCGCCTCCATTGGTGGCTCCAAATGGGGGGACGATATTGCCTGCATTGCGAATGACAAAAAGCTCACCAAGCTCGGCCTGGGTGATCAGTTCTGGTTGGACCCGTGAATCTGAACAGGTAATAAAGAGGGCATTTGGACTTTGGCCTTTGGCTAAACTGGCCATCAGTTTCTTGTGGGAAGGCACATAGGTATCTTGAAACTGACGCAGACACCGCATTAACTTTTTCATGGCTGTTAGTCCTTAAATACCTGCTCTTGGATATCGGCACATACCCTTTAATCCTTATCCCATATCTTTACAGCTCTGAGTGCAAAGTTTTACTTATCAGTGCTATTAGCAGGCAAGGGAAAATAATGTGTTGTTGATGGCATAGGGTTTGTGGTTATCACTTTCTCAGTAGAATTTTTGTATGACAGCTAAGCATTTGCTGCAATCGTCGCTATGATGCGTAGGGCCTTTTTAACTGAAACTCTATGACTACTTTGCCTGAGATTAAGGCGATATATACAGATGGTGCCTGTTCGGGTAATCCTGGCCCAGGAGGTTGGGGAACGGTCATTTATTTTGCAGACGGTCAGCTTCAGGAGCTAGGGGGGCATGAAGCTGGAACAACGAACAACCGGATGGAAATGCAAGCTGCGATCGCAGCCCTTCAATTTCTTGAGCACCAAGACTACATTGGCCCGGTCGAACTACATACCGACAGTAAATATCTAATTCAAGGCATTACTCAATGGCTAAAGGGCTGGAAACGTAAGGGCTGGAAAACATCTGCAGGTAAAGCTGTCCTGAATAAAGATCTATGGGTGGAGCTAGATGAGCTGACCCAGCGCTTAGCCAATGTGCAAAATATTGAGATTGACTGGCGCTACGTCAAAGGCCACGCAGGTAATGTGGGCAATGAACGCTGTGATCAAATTGCTCGCGCTTACTCCCATCAACAACCCATTCAGTTACAACAGCTCAAAGCCTCAGCATCTCAACTATCAGCACCCCCCTTAGCGAATCAGGCAGATTTAGATGAGGTCATCATCCAGAATAACGACTCCATCTCAACCCAGTCGCATAGTGCTCCAGATAATGGCTCCGCCAGCACCCTAAAGCGTCTCAGCCATATTCTCACCCGGTTACAAATGGCTGACACCCTAGCTGAACATGGCTATCTGATCACATCCCAAGAACTGGCGGACTTACTCGATGAGACTGCCGATGATATTGCTCAGCGTGGCACTCAATGGACTTGGCGCAACTGGTCTGTCGCCCAGGTTGGGGGGCATGGTGCAGACAGAGAATTTTGGCAATTAGAGAGATTAGAGACGGCTTCGTAAGCTCTTCAAGCGCTTATTTTGAGTGTCCTTCTAAAACCATTCTGCCAATCTGACCTATTGCTGAAACACTCACCTCTGAGCATTGTGTGTCTGCAAAGCGAACTTTTTTAAGGCGTGCTACCCTGCTTATTGGGTGCAATAGCTTCAAAAATAAATTGCTTGGCACATATAGTTCAGTCCATACGTAATCCCTGAACGCTCGAAATAGCAACGGCTATGTGCGCAGCAAGCTGCTAAATGCATTCAACAGCTTGCTACATTTTGCGATCGCTGATTGAAAGGGTTAACCAGTTTAGAGTAATTGCTGTTTGATGTTCTCTCAAAGCTAACGTTATTCCAGGTTCAGCGATGCCAACATTTCTACTTCCATAGGATTACAGCTGTCTAAAGCTGCAACAGTTTCTTCTACTCACACTGCTTCTGCTCTCCATAGCAGCTTGTCTGCTGGTTTCAGGTGCCGACCTCCATCGATGTATCCCAAGGATTTGTGAGTAATCAACTATGGCGTTTTTTCACGAGACGTTTTCTGTTGACAGTAATTTGGCTGCCCTGACAAACTCGCCAAATGATAGTTATCTTTTTGGACAAGGGGATTTACAAGCTGTTCCCATCGTTTCTAAAAATCTGACTCAAGCAACAGCAGAAATAGGCCCGATCGGTAATCTAGATGCTTCTTCATATCTTGAAGATGTCATTGAGCACTGCAGCGGTTTGAGTCGCTACCTATCTGAGCAAACCATAGTTGAGTTATCTAGCTTTCTGGGGGGCGGCGATCAGCTGACAGATCCAGCAGGTGTGCTCACTACAGACGCAGCCCATCAAACAGATAAGCTACTTAATGCGGTCTCCAACCCATCAGCAGAGTCCTACAGTAATGCTTATGGCTATGGGCTGGTTAATGCCGCTGATGCTGTGGCCAAGACATTAGGCCAGACAACACCCCTACCAAGTGTCGATAATCTTGGGGGAACTGGTTGGGGGTTAGATATGGTGAATGCTCCTGAAGTTTGGGCACAAAACTACACTGGCGAGAATGTTGTTGTGGCCGTTATTGACTCAGGTGTAGATATTAACCACCCTGATCTGCGAAACAACATTTGGGTTAATGCCAACGAGATTCCTAATAATGGCATCGACGATGATGACAACGGCTACGTTGACGATATCAATGGCTGGAACTTTGGCTCCGACCAAAATAACAATAATGTTTTGCCTGGCACAAACGACCCTAGCCAAGGTCATGGAACCCACGTGGCAGGTACTATCGCTGCTGCCAATGATGGTATGGGCATAACAGGCGTTGCCTATGAGGCCAGCATTATGGCTATCCGTATGGGTGATCTGGTCGGTGGGAAATTTTTGAATCCTGGCAGCCTTGCCGACGCTATTCGTTACGCCGTAGATAATGGTGCAGACGTGATTAACATGAGCCTGGGCTGGAGTGACTCTATAGAATTACAAAATGCCTTAGCCTATGCGGCTAGTAATGATGTCATTACAGTCAGTGCTGCTGGCAATGGAGATACCACAGGTAACGGGCTAGCGCTTCTAGCGAGTCCAGCTCAATACGCTACGCAGTATGGCATCTCTGTCGGTGCTGTTGATATTAATCAAGACCTTGCCAGATTCTCCAATCGCCCCGGTGAGAATAGTGCCATCCAACATGTAGTTACTCCAGGTGTTGGCATCTATTCAACTCGACCAAATAACACCTATGGTTTCTCTAGTGGCACTTCCATGGCAGCCCCCCATGTGGCCGGAGTTGTTGCCCTTATGCTGGATGCGAATCCAGAGCTAAACCACGGTGAGGCTAGAGAAATATTAACCGGTTCGTCTATCAGCCTGGTTTAACGACAAACAGCCGACCATAATCTCTTTAAGTCGGCAAAAATAAACATGAACATAAAGAGAAAGGGGCTCCTATCAGGAGCCCCTTTCTTACAGCTTAGCCTGGCAACTTAGCCAAAAGTACTCAGCCATTGATTGCAGGTGCAGTCAACGCAACCGGCACTTCAGCACCAGATGCCAAGTCTAGAGGGAAGTTGTGAGCGTTGCGCTCATGCATTACTTCCATACCTAGGTTGGCACGGTTGATCACGTCAGCCCAAGTGCTGACAACACGACCCTGGGAATCCAAGATTGACTGGTTAAAGTTAAACCCATTCAGGTTGAACGCCATGGTACTGATGCCCAGTGCGGTAAACCAAATGCAGACAACAGGCCAAGTACCCAAGAAAAAGTGCAAGGAACGGCTGTTGTTGAAGGATGCGTACTGGAAGATCAAACGACCGAAGTAGCCGTGTGCTGCAACGATGTTGTAAGTCTCTTCTTCCTGACCAAACTTGTAACCATAGTTCTGGGACTCAGCCTCAGTGGTCTCACGAACCAAGGAGGAAGTCACCAGAGAACCGTGCATAGCGGAGAACAAAGAACCACCGAAGACACCCGCCACACCAAGCATGTGGAAGGGGTGCATCAGAATGTTGTGCTCAGCCTGGAAAACAAGCAT